>JAVMKH010000015.1:0-7878 GCA_031732935.1 Candidatus Contendibacter sp. | reverse complement strand
CGATCTGGAAACCGCCGAGATCGCCATCAAGGCGGCGCAGACCGGCCACATGGTGCTATCCACCCTGCACACCAACAGCGCGCCGCAGACCCTGACCCGACTGATGAACATGGGTGTGGCGCCCTACAACATCGCTTCCAGCGTCACCCTGATCATCGCTCAGCGCCTGGCGCGGCGGCTGTGCGCGCACTGCAAGGAAGAGATCAAGATCCCACCGGCGGAACTGATCAACCTGGGCTTTCGCCAGGATGAATTGCCCGATCTGACGATCTACAAAGCGGTCGGTTGCGATCAGTGCAACCACGGTTACAAGGGTCGGGTCGGCGTTTACGAGGTGCTACCGGTTTCCGAGGAAATCGGCCGGATCATCATGGCCAGCGGCAATGCGATCCAAATTGCCGACCAGGCGCGGAAGGAAGGCGTCAACGACCTGCGCCGATCGGGCCTGAACAAGGTTCGCATGGGGCTGACCAGTCTCGAAGAAATCAACCGAGTAACAACGGAATAACGGTCGTGGCTAAACAACCAACGCTGGCGAAGGCCAAAAAGAAGGAAGACGAACCCACGTTCAAGTGGGAAGGCACCGACAAGCGGGGCACGCGAGTCAAGGGCGAGTTGCGGGGGGCCAACCAGAACATGATCAAGGCCGAACTGCGGCGACAGGGCATCATCCCGTTGCAGGTTCGCAAGAAAGCCAAACCCCTGTTCGCCTTCGGCGATGCGGTCAAACCCAAGGACATCATGTTGTTCTCGCGCCAACTCTGCACCATGCTCGGCGCGGGCATCGCCGTGGTGCAGGCGCTGGACATGGTCGGTCACAGCAACCGCAAGCCCAAGGTGAAGGAGCTTATCCTCAGCATCAAGGCCGATGTGGAGAGCGGTACCGCGCTTTCGAAGGCCTTGGGCAAGCATCATCTGTACTTCAACGATCTGTACTGTAGCCTAGTGCATGCTGGCGAGGAGGCGGGCGTCCTGGAGGTTCTGCTCGACAAGGTCGCGACCTATTTGGAAAAAACCGAGGCGCTGAAGGCCAAGATCAAGAAAGCGCTGACCTATCCCGCCATCGTGTTAGTCTTCGCCTTCGTGGTCACCGCCGTCCTGTTGATTTTCGTCATCCCGACCTTCGATGATTTGTTCAAGAGTTTTGGCGCCGAGTTGCCGGCCCTGACTCGGGCGGTCATCGACCTTTCCAAGGTGTTTCAGGAATACTGGTACCTCATCATTTTCGGGCCGGTGGTGGCCATCGTCGGCTTTTTGGAGGCCCGTAAGCGATCGCGTACCTTCTATCAATGGCTGGATCGGATGGTTCTGCAAATACCGCTGATCGGCGATCTGGTCGCCACCTCGGCCAACGCCCGCTTCGCCCGCACCTTGTCCACGCTGTTCAACGGCGGTGTGCCGCTGGTGGACGCCATGCTCAGCGTGGCCGGAGCCACGGGTAACTACGTTTACGAGAAAGCCGTGCTGGACATGCGCGAAGCGGTGTCCATCGGTCAGCAGCTCAATTTCGCCATGCGCCAGAGCAATCTGTTCCCCGACATGGTGGTGCAGATGGTGGCGATCGGCGAGGAGGCCGGCTCGCTTGGCGACATGCTGGCCAGGGTGGCGGACTTTTACGAGGCGGAAGTGGACCAAAAAGTAGACACGCTGACCACCATGATCGAACCGCTGCTGATGGCGTTCCTGGCCGGCGTGGTCGGCACGCTGGTGGTCTCCATGTACCTGCCGATCTTCAAACTGGCTGCGGCGGTCTGACGGCGGCCGCACAATGACCGCGCTGGAACTGCTGGCCAGTTCACCGCTGTTGTTCGTCGTTTTGGCCGTCTTGCTAGGCCTGATCGTCGGCAGCTTTCTCAACGTCGTCATCCATCGCCTGCCGCTGATGATGGAGCGGGAATGGCGAGCGCAATGCGCGGAGTTGTTGAATCAGGCGGACCCGAACGCTGGACAACCCGCGCTCAATCTGTGGCGGCCACGTTCGCGCTGCCCTCATTGCGGTCATTTGATTACAGCGGTCGAGAACATCCCACTGCTCAGCTATGTCCGACAGCGCGGCCGCTGCGCCCACTGTAACGCGGCGATCAGTCTTCAGTATCCGTTGGTGGAAGCGTTGAGCGGCGTCCTGGCGGGCGTGGTCGCCTGGAAATACGGCCCTGGCTGGCCGGCGATGGCGGCACTGGTGTATACCTGGTTCTTGCTGGCGGCTAGCGTCATCGATGTTCGCCATCAACTGTTGCCGGATGATCTGGTGCTGCCATTGCTCTGGCTCGGGCTGTTCGCGGCGCTGTTCGGCCTGTTCGCCGACTTGCCCAGCGCGGTCATCGGCGCCATGGCCGGCTATCTGACGCTCTGGTCGGTGTATCAGCTTTTCCGTCTGCTGACCGGCAAGGAAGGAATGGGTCATGGTGATTTCAAGCTGTTGGCGGCGCTCGGCGCCTGGGCCGGCTGGCAATATCTGGTCGCCATCGTACTGTTGTCCTCGCTGGTGGGCGCGATTTTCGGCCTGACGTTGATTCTGTTTCGCGGCCGAGATCGGCAAATTCCGATGCCGTTCGGCCCTTTTCTCGCCGCCGCTGGCTGGATCGCGCTACTGTGGGGTGGAGCGGTCAACCGCGCCTATCTGAACTGGCTGGGACTGTGATCGTGCTGGTCATCGGGCTGACAGGTGGCATTGGCAGCGGCAAGACGGCGGTCAGCGACCGCTTCGCGCGATGGGGCGTGCCGATCGTCGACACCGACTTGCTCGCCCGCGAACTGGTCGAACCGGGCCAGCTAGTCCTAATGGACATTGTGGCTGAATTTGGACCGGACTGTCTCAACGGTGATGGGCGGTTGCATCGCGCCCGCTTGCGCGAGCGGGTGTTCACCGACCCGGGTGGCCGGCGGCGGCTGGAAGCGATCCTGCATCCTCGCATCCGCGTCCTGGCGCGGGAACGCATCGCCGGGTTAAGCACCCCTTATTGCCTGCTGGTCATTCCGCTGCTGGCGGAGACCGGGATGACCGATCTGGTGGACCGGGTGCTGGTGGTGGACGCGCCGGAAGCTGAACGGGTACGCCGGGTGATGGCGCGCGACGGGATCAATGAAACCCAGGCTCGGCGCATCCTGGCCGCCCAGGCCGACCGCGACCGGCGACTCGCGCTGGCGAACGAGATCGTGGAAAACGCCGGCGATCTGGCAGCGCTGGATCAGCGGGTCGCCGCGTTGCATCGGCATTACTCGACTCTAGCCGCGACCCAGGCCTGCTGACAAATCTTGCCCGCGCCCATTCCGATGATGACTGTGTCCGCGAGGACTATCGTGCCCCAGACCGTCTGCTACGAACAGCCTCTCAACGAACGCGCCCGTTCCTTGTTGCGCCTTGAATTCTTGTTCCACCAGGTCCACCACAATCTGGCGGGATGCTCGACCTGGGACAGTCGCGCGGCGTTACAAGGTCTGTTTGACATTCTGGCCCTGACCGGACGCAACGAGTTCAAGGGGGATCTGCTCAAGGAACTGGAACGGCACGCCGCCACGCTCAATCGACTGCGGCTGAATCCCGACGTGCATGCCGCCACCCTGGACCAGGTACTGGCGGAAATCAGTCGGGTGATCGACCGTATCCATCGGCTGGATAACGCGGCGCTGGAAGCCGTGCGACAAACCGATTTTCTAAACGCCATTCACAAACGCAGTCACACGCCCGGTGGCGCCTGCCGGTTCGATTTACCAGCGCTTTATCACTGGCTGCAGCGGGATCCCGAGATCCGCGCCCAATACCTGCGGGAATGGTTGGCGCCCTTCGCCCCCTTGTGGGATGCCGTGGCGCTGATTCTCCGCCTGATTCGCGAGAGCGCCGTCCCACAGCCGGAAATCGCTTATCGGGGGTTTTTTCAGCGCGGCCTTGACAGCAATACGCCCCATCAACTCATCCAGGTTCTGTTGCCAGTTGATGGAACCTTGTTCCCCGAAATCAGTGGCGGACGCCATCGGTTCACGATCCACTTTCTGGAGCAACCGGACCCCAACCGCCGGGCGACTCAAAGCACGGCCGACGTTCCTTTCGAACTGGCCTGTTGCGCGATTTGATCGTGCGCCCAGCGCAACCGCGCGACGATCGGTTCATCGGCGGCGGGAAAGGTGAAATCGGCTAGCTGCATCGGCAACGCCCACCGCAGCGGCTGGCCTTCCCGACCGCGCGGCTCGCCGTCCCAGGCGGTGACCCGCCAGACGTCCAGCAGCACGGTTTTATCCGGATAGGCATGGTGAACTCGCAACCATGGCTTGGCCACCTGGACGGTAATTCCTAGCTCCTCCTCCAACTCACGCTGGAGTGCCATTTCCACCGCTTCGCCCGCCTCCACCTTGCCGCCGGGAAATTCCCAGAGCCCGCCCTGATGCGCGTGGTCAGGTCGGCGGGTAATCAAGACGGCTCCCGCCGTGTTGGCCACGATGCCCACCGCCACTTGGATCACGGGTGATCCAGGTTTCATGTCCGATACTCGGCGTTGATGCGCACGTAGTCGAAGGACAAGTCGGTGGTCCAGATGCGCGCTGCCGCCTCGCCTCGGCCCAGTTCGACTCGAATCGTGATTTCGGATCGCGCCATGACTTGTTGGCCCTGTTCTTCCGTGTAGCCGGGCGCGCGACCGCCATCACGGACGATGCAGATCTCGTCCAGGTGGATAACCACCCGATCGAGGTCCAGATCCGCTAGTCCGGCCCGGCCCACCGCCGCCAGAATCCGGCCCCAGTTGGGATCGGAGGCAAAGAAGGCGGTCTTGACCAGCGGCGAATGCGCGATGGCATAGGCAACTTGCCGGCACTCGGTCACGTCGCGACCACCCTCGACCCGCACGGTCATGAACTTGGTCGCGCCCTCGCCATCGCGGATGATCGCCTGGGCCAAGTCATTGCAAACCGCGCGCACCGTGTCGGCGAACCGCAGGTAATCCTCACCTTCCGCCGACACTTTCGCCCCAGACTGACCGGTCGCGAGCAACAGGCAGGAATCGTTGGTGGACGTATCGCCATCGACGGTGATGGCGTTGAAGGACTCGGCGACCGCCCCCGTCAGCGCGGATCGCAGCACGGCTTCATCCACGGCGGCGTCGGTGGCGACGAACGCCAGCAGGGTGGCCATGTCCGGGCAAATCATGCCGGCACCCTTGGCGATGCCGGTCACCGTTACGTCGCGTCCGTTGAGATTGAGCCGCCGCGACGCCCATTTCGGCCGGGTATCGGTGGTCATGATGCCGTGGGCGGCTTCGCTCCAGCCATCCGGACGCAGCGCCGCCAGCGCCGCCGGCAAGCCCGTGACCACCCGATACAGTGGCAATGGCTCGCCGATGACGCCGGTGGAAAACGGCAACACTTCTTCTTGCCGACAACCCACCCGCTCCGCTAGCGCCCGGCAGCTCGCCTCGGCGTCCACCAGACCCTGCCGACCGGTGCCGGCATTCGCGTTGCCCGTATTGATGACTAGGTAGCGAGGGGAAGTGGCGGCCAAATGGGTTCGCGCCACGATGACCGGCGCGGCGCAAAACGCATTACGGGTGAACACCGCGGCGGCCCGGGTTCCCGCCGCCGCCTCGATCACCACTAGATCACGGCGATTGGGATACTTGATGCCGGCGCAAGTCGTTCCCAAACGAATGCCGGCGACAGCAAGCGGTTCCACGCGCGCCTCCGGTTCAGTTCAGTTGACCATGACAGTGCTTGTACTTCTTGCCCGAGCCGCACGGGCAGGGCTCGTTGCGGCCGACCTTGCGCCCTTCGCGCACGAAGGGTGTATGGGCCGCTGCTTCATCGGGCTGCTGGCCAATCGCGTTCGATTCATCGTCCTCGCCCCCTCCCTCGGCCAACGCCGACGCCTCGGCATGAACGAAATGCAGCGCGGCGGGCGTGGGGTGGCGCGGTTCCGGGATCGGTGTCGGCTCGGCCTCGAACTGGGCGCGCACCAGGAAACCGACCGCTTCCTGATGGATGCGCTGCACCAGCGCCTGGAACATCTCGAAGGCTTCGCGCTTGTACTCCTGCTTGGGATTTTTCTGGGCGTAACCGCGCAAGTGGATGCCCTGGCGCAGGTAGTCCATTGCCGCCAGATGTTCGCGCCAGTGGCTATCCAGCACTTGTAGCAGCACCGCCTTCTCGAACTGCCGCATCCAGGGCACTTGAGCTTCCTTGGCGGCATAGACTTGCTCCAGTTCGGCGTGGATGCGCGCGCGCAGCGGTTCCTCGTGCAGGTTGGGCTCGGCGTCTAACCAGGCGCGAAGCGGCAGGGGCAGGCCAAACTCTCGTTCCAGCGCCTCCTCCAGCCCGGCCACGTTCCATTGCTCCTCCAAACTCTGTGGCGGGATAAACGGGTCGATCACCTGCTTGAGCACCTCGGCGCGCATCTCCTTCAGCGTGGCGGAGATATCCTCGGCTTCCATCAATTCGTTGCGCCAGGCGTACATCACCTTGCGCTGGTCGTTGGCGACGTCGTCGAATTCCAGCAGATTCTTGCGAATGTCGAAGTTGTGGGCCTCGACCTTGCGCTGGGCGTTTTCAATCGCCTTGGTCACCCACGGGTGTTCGATGGCTTCGCCCTTCTGCATCCCCAGCTTTTGCATCAGGCCCGCCACCTTGTCGGAAGCGAAGATACGCAACAGGTTGTCTTGTAGCGACAGGTAGAAGCGGCTGGAACCGGGGTCGCCCTGACGGCCGGAGCGACCGCGCAACTGGTTGTCGATGCGCCGCGATTCGTGGCGCTCGGTACCGATGACATGCAGACCGCCAGCGGCCACCACCTGCTCGTGCCGTTGTTGCCAGCCTTGCCGCACCGCCTCGTGGGCCGCTGCCTCGGCGTCGAGATCCATGGCTTTCAGTTCGGCTTGCAGGTTGCCGCCTAGCACGATGTCGGTGCCGCGCCCGGCCATGTTGGTGGCGATCGTCACCGTGCCCGGCCGGCCGGCCTGGGCGATGATCTCCGCCTCCCGCTCGTGTTGCTTGGCGTTGAGCACCTGATGGGGAATCTTTTCCTTGTCCAGCAGTTTGGAGATCAGCTCGGACACCTCAATGGAGGTAGTGCCGACCAGGGTCGGCTGACCACGCTTTCGACAGTCGCGGATATCCTCCAACACCGCCTCGTATTTCTCCTGCTGGGTAAGAAACACCAGGTCGCCCTTGTCCTCGCGGATCATCGACAGATGGGTGGGCACCACAATCACTTCCAGCCCATAGATCTGCTGGAACTCGAAGGCCTCGGTGTCGGCGGTGCCGGTCATGCCAGCCAGCTTTTGGTAGAGACGGAAGTAGTTTTGGAAGGTGATCGAAGCTAGGGTCTGATTTTCGGCCTGGATCGGCACGCCTTCCTTGGCTTCGATGGCCTGGTGCAAGCCATCCGACCAGCGTCGACCCGGCATGGTGCGGCCGGTGAATTCGTCCACGATGATGACTTCGCCGCCGCGCACGATGTATTCCACGTCGCGGTGAAACAGAGCGTGGGCCCGCAGACAGGCGTTGAGATGGTGAAACACGCCAAGATGGGCGGCGTCGTACAGGCTGTCGCCCTCGCGCAGCAATCCCGCTTCCAGCAGCAGGTCCTCGATGTGCTCGTGGCCCGCCTCGGTCAGATAGACTTGCTTGGTCTTTTCGTCGACCCAGTAATCGCCCGGTCCCTCCTCTTCCTTCTGGCGGGTCAGGCGCGGCACGATCTCGTTAACCTTTCGATACAGTTCCGAGCTTTCCTCGGCGGGACCGGAGATGATCAGCGGAGTACGCGCCTCATCGATCAGGATCGAATCCACCTCGTCCACCAGGGCGTAATACAGAGGCCGCTGTACCTTCTGTTCCAGGTTGAAGGCCATGTTGTCGCGCAGGTAGTCGAAGCCGTATTCGTTGTTGGTGCCGTAG
>JAVMKH010000014.1:0-7935 GCA_031732935.1 Candidatus Contendibacter sp. | reverse complement strand
CAGGTCGCAGTACCAGTCGTAGAACGAGCCGCAGGCGCCGCCGATCAGCGACAGATAACGGGAGCCGGCGGCGTAAGACACCATCGACATGGCCGGAATCGGCGAAAAGCCGTAGATGCGATCCGGACCGTATTGCTTGGCGGTGTAGACGTTGGCGGCGGCGATGATCGGGTTGACCTCGTCCCAGGTGGCGCGAACGAAACCGCCCAAACCGCGCTGGCTCTTGTATTCGGTTGCCTTGGTCGGGTCTTCGACGATGGATGCCCACGCCGCCACCGGGTCTTGATGCACCGCCAGCGCCGCGCGCCAAAGCTTGATCAATCGGCCCCGAATCATCGGGTATTTCACCCGGTTGGCGCTGTACAGATACCAGCTATAAGACGCGCCGCGCGAGCAGCCACGCGGCTCATGATTGGGCAAATCATCGCGAGTGCGCGGGTAATCGGTCTGCTGGGTTTCCCAAGTCACCAGCCCGTTCTTGACGTAAATTTTCCAGCTACAGGAGCCGGTGCAGTTCACGCCGTGGGTGGAACGCACGATCTTGTCGTGTTGCCAACGGGCGCGGTAGGCGTCTTCCCAGCCACGATCCTCGTTGGTGACGATGCCATGATCGCCAGAGAAGGTGTCGGTAATCTTCTTGAAAAAGTTCAGTCGGTCGAGAAAGTGACTCATCTCTGCTTACCTCTCAGCCTTTAGCCTGCTAAGGATTCTTGAATTCCGCCTTGGGACCGAGGTAGTACCACCCGTTCAGCACCAGACAGACGAAGTAGAAAATGGCGAAACCGTAGAGCGCGTATTCGGGCGTGGTGGCCTTGATCTGCTCGCCAAACACTTGCGGGATGATGAACGCGCCGTAAGCAGCGACCGCCGAGGTCCAGCCCAGCACCGGACCGGCCTGTTCCTTGGGAAACACCATGGCGATGGTGCGGAAGGTGGAACCGTTGCCGATGCCGCTGGCCGCGAACAAGGTCAGGAACAGCAGGAAAAACGGCATGAAATACTGTTCCGGCGTCGCCGATTGATAGGCCGCGCTCATGTAATAAGCGACGCCCAGCGCGGCGGCGATCATCACCACGGTAATGATCTGCGTGACCAGCGCACCGCCCACCTTGTCGGAAATCCAGCCGCCGATGGGCCGGATCAGCGCCCCGATGAACGGTCCCATCCAGGCATACATCAGCGCGCTGGGGGCATTGGGATTGACTGTGGTGTGGGTCAGCACGCCATCCGCGCCGGCGATATGACTGAAACCGAAGATCACCTTGATCGCCAAGGCGAAAGCCGCCGAATAGCCGATGAAACTACCGAAGGTCATGGTGTAGATGACGCTCATGACCCAAGTGTGCTTGTTGCCGAAGATCAGGAATTGCCGCTGCAAATTAGGCTTGATTTCACCGGGAATCAGCTTGAGCAGGAACACGGTCAGCGCAATGACGCCGGGCAGCACCAGCCACTTGCTCCACGAGGGCAACCCAAGTCCCATCGGCGCGGGCAGGATCAGATACAAACCCACCCCGGCGGCGATGAAGCCGATCAACAACATCCCCACGATCTTGGAAATCGCGCCCAGGGGCGAACCAATGTGCGGCGAGACTTCCTCGGTGCGGAGGTTGTTCATGCCGAACCAGCCGATGAAGGCCAGCGGCACCAGCAAAAACAACCAGACGAAGCCGGCGTTCTGAATGTAGGTCGGCGCTCCGGCGGGAATCTTGCCGATCAGCGAGCCGGACGCTTGCACCAGCGTCACCGGTTCGCCGCCAAAAGAACCGAGCAAGGGAAACGTCATCACCAGCGGCACCAGAATCTGCATGGTGGTCACGCCGGCGTTGCCCAGGCCGGCGTTCAGGCCCAGCGCCAAGCCCTGCATCCGCTTGGGGAAAAAGAAGCTGATGTTGGACATACTGGAAGCGAAATTGCCACCACCAAACCCGGACAGGAACGCCAGCAATTGAAACACCCACAACGGGGTTTCCTTGCTCTGCAAGGCGATGCCGGTACCCAGCGCCGGGATCATCAGCAACGCCGTGGTGAACACGATGGTATTGCGACCGCCGGCGATGCGGATGAAAAAGCTCGATGGGATGCGCAGGGTTGCCCCGGTCAGACCGGCGATGGCCGCCAGGGTGAACAACTCCGCCGGCTTGAACGGAAATCCGGCATTGAGCATCTGTACGGTAATGATGCTCCAGTAAATCCACACCGCGAAGCCGCACAACAGGCTGGGAATGGAAATCCACAGATTACGGTTGGCGATGCCTTTGCCCGTGGTTTCCCAAAATTGGGGATCTTCCACGCGCCATTCACGAATGTCTGCCATGATCTTGAAGCCTCTATAATTTTATAATCATCGATCAAACGGGGTTTGCATTCGGTACCTTCGTAACCTCTCTTTTCAGCACGAGACTTCGGCCTCCTTGCGGGAATACCACCACCAAGTCACCAGTACGCAACTCAGATAAAACAGGCTGAAGAAAATCAACGCGCTGTGCGGGCTGCCGGTCCATTCGATGGAGGTGCCATAGGCCATGGGGATGAAGAACCCACCGAAGGCCGCAATTGCCGCGCTCAAACCCATGGCTGCCGCTGCTTCGGTCGCGCCGTCGCGCCGCGCCTGTTCGAGCGCCGCTTCATCATTCCGGTCGGCGACCTGCCGCTCGCGCAGGGTGCGGAAGATGATCGGGATCATGCGGAAGGTGGACCCGTTGCCGATGCCGGCGGCGAGGAACAGCACCAGGAACATCGCCACGAAGCCCATGACATTGCCTCCACCATGCGCCCCTGGCAGGAACGCCGTGGCGGCCAGAGGCGCCGCCGCCATGATCAGGAAGATTCCGAAGGTGATAACTGCCCCGCCCACACGATCCGCCAACCAGCCGCCGATGGGCCGGACGAACGCGGCGAGCAGTGGGCCGACAAACGCGAACTGGAAGGCGTCCACACCAGGGAAAATGGTGTTGACCAGCATCGGGAATCCAGCCGCCAAGCCGATGAAAGAACCGAAAGTGCCGATGTAGAGCCAGCTCATCAGCCATTGATGTTTGTGCTTGAAGATCGCGGCCTGTTCGGCGAAACCCGCCTTGACGCTGGCAATGTTGTCCATGCCCAAGTAAGCGGCGACGGCGGCGACGGCAATGAACGGAACCCAGATGAATCCGGCGTTTTGCACCCAGATTTGAGTCGTCGCGCCCCCATCCGCATGGCTTTGCGGACTACCGCCCAGCACCAGCAGCGCCCCGCCGTAAACCGCGATCGGCGTGATCAACTGCGCCAAGCCCACGCCCAGATTGCCGATACCCGCGTTCAATCCCAACGCCGTGCCCTGCAAACGCCGCGGATAGAAGAAGCTGATATTGGCCATGCTGGAGGAGAAGTTGCCGCCACCCAGTCCGCACAGCAGGGCAATGGCGACGAACACCGGATACTGGGTATTGGGGTCTTGCACCGCAACGCCGATCCACAAGGTCGGCAGCAACAATAGCGCCGTGCTGAACACCGTCCAGTTGCGCCCGCCGAAAATCGGTACCACGAAGGAGAACAGCAGGCGGAACAAGGCCCCGGATAGTCCGGGCAGCGCCGCCAGCCAGAACAACTGATTGGCGGTGAACTGGAAGCCGATATGCGGCAACTCGACCACGATCACGCTCCACACCACCCAGACGGCGAAGGCCAACAGCAGCGCCGGCATCGACAGCCACAGATTGCGGTTGGCGACGCGCCGACCGATCTGTTCCCAGAAGGTGTCGTCGTCGGGCCGCCAATCGACCAGCCGACGCCAATGTGGCCGCACATGCTCGATGAGTTGCGCCTGTTCCATCTCGGCGCGGACATCGGCGTGCCGCTCCAAGATCGCCTCGCGTTCATTCCGCTCGGCCAACCAGGTCCATAGCATGGTTGCGGCCAGCACCGCGAACATGATCATGTAGGCGCTGCTGCGCACGCCTAAGGCATCGACCACCACACCGAACATGATCGGCATGGTGAAACCGCCCAGGCCGCCGATCACCCCGACCAAACCACCGACCGACCCCATGCTGTTGGGATAATAATCAGCCAGGCAGCGGTAGACGCTGGCTTTGCCGATGCCCTGCGCGATGCCGACCAGGAACACCAGCACGGTGAAGGACACCACACCCAGACCGACATTGAGCGACACGTCGCCGCGCAGGGTATGGACGGTCATGGTGGTCTGCGGATAGCAGAGGAAGAACAAGCTGATCAACGAAATCCAGAACACCCACCAAGTGGTCTGGCTGCCACCGTAACGGTCGGAAATCCAGCCGCCCAAGGCGCGGATGACTCCAGAAGGCAGGGTGAACAGCATAGTGACGAAAGAAGCGGTCTTGAGATCAAGACCGTATTCTCCGACGTAATATTTGGGCAGCCACAGCGCCAACGCCACGAAGCCGCCGAACACGAAGTAATAAGCCACTCCGAATCGCCACACCCGCAGGTCCATGAGTGGCGTCATTTGCTGACCCAGGGTGAGCTTGACGCCGGACTTCTTGCGTTCCTCGGTCTTGGGATCGGGATAGGTGAACAGCCAGAACATCACGGCCATGATCAACATGGCGATGGAATAGACCTGTGGCACCATCCGCCAGCCATAGGCGACCACCAGCAGCGGCGCGACCAGATTGGTGATGGCGGAGCCGGCGTTGCCGGCGCCGAAAATGCCCATCGCCGTACCCTGCCGCTCCTTACTGAACCACGCCGAGGTGTAGGCAATGCCCGTCGCGAACGAACCGCCAGCCAGACCCACGAACAGGCCGAGCGTGAGGTATTGCCAATATTGCGTGGCGAACGCCAGCCCGTAAATCGGGATGGCGACCAAAATCATCTGAATGAAAAAGACGATGCGTCCGCCGAAACGGTCGGTCAGGATGCCGAGCGGCAGCCGGACCAGCGAACCGGTCAGAATCGGCGTGGCAACCAGCAGACCGAATTCCGTTTCGTTGAGATTGAGTTGTTGCTTGATCCGAATGCCGATAATTGAAAACATGGTCCACACGGCGAAATTCACCGCGAAGGCCAAGGTATTCATCGTCAGCACCGAGATTTGTTTTCGTTGAAGCGTCGTGGCCATTGCGAACCTCGCTTTTATGCTGCAAGTGCAATACTACGATGCCCGCGACGCCCAATTCTTGAGTTAAGTCATTGGTTTTTATCTCCAAAACGACCATCCTGACCGATCGCATACCTCTTTGGAGGTACATCGATCACGCAAGATAACTAGCTGTTATTATTTCACTTATCGAATGCCACTCGATGACGGCGCGAATGGACTGCCCACCCTGCGTCACTCCGTGGGGGTATCCACAATACCCTAGTAATATTCAGGCGTTTCGGCAGGGTCGAGCCATGACGGACAGGGCGACGATGAGAGAATCTTCCAATGAAAAGTAACGACTCGATCATTTTCCGCAACGGCCTGACCATGGGCGGCATCGTGCTGCTGGCGCTGCTGAGCATGATCAGTTCGGTGTTCATCGCCGAATCCAGCAAGGGCGACGCCGCCGCGCTCAACCTGGCCGGCTCGTTGCGCATGCAGTCCTACCGCATCGCCACCCGTTTGCAGGACTCCCGCGACACCGATACCCACCCTGTCGAGAAGGTGGCTCGGGAAATCGACCAGTTCGAACGCCGCTTGGATCATCTCTGGCAAACCGGCGCGATCTCCTCGGCCGAAAGCGACTCCAAGAACCGAACGCTGAGGGCCATCATGTCGTCCTGGCGCGACGCCCTGCGGCCGATCCTGGAAACTTCCGTGGCGGACGCCTCGCCCTCCACGGCCTATTTGCGGCAGGTGGACGATTTCGTCATCAAGCTGGATGCCTTCGTCAAGCTGCTGGAGCAGGATACCGAGGCGAAAATCCTGTGGTTGCGACTGGTGCAGGGCATGGCCCTGTTTTTGATTGTGGTGCTGATTTTCGCCGCCATGTACCAATTGCACAGCGGTGTCATCGCGCCGTTGCGCGATCTGGTGGAGCTGGCGAGCAAGGCCCGCAGCGGTGACCTGACGGTGCGGGCCAGCCATGTCGGCAACGACGAATTGGGCGTGCTGGGCCACGCTTTCAATCTAATGGCGACCGACCTGTCGGCGATGTACGCTGATCTGGAAGCTCGGGTCGAACGGCAAACCCAGGCGCTGCGGATCAGCAACCGTTCGCTGGAATTGCTCTACCACACCGCCAGACGGCTCGGCGAATCGGCCTTCGACGATGCGGGCTACCAGACGCTGTTGGCGGAGATCGAAAAACTAACCGGCCTGGACTCGGTCACGCTCTGCCTGATCGATCCCACCAGTCGCCAAGCCAGCCAGGTCTTTACCGCCCAGTCAAAGCCGCCTGATCGTCCGGCGTTCTGTCGTCGGCCGAACTGCGAACCTTGTCTGGGCGATGGCGCCACCCACCCGCTAGACACCGGCCACGAACTGTTTTCCATCCCGATCACGGTCCAGGAGCGGCAGTTCGGGGTATTGATCGTCCGTAGCCCCAGTCTGGAAACGGTCGCCACCTGGCAATTACCGCTGCTGGAAGCGGTGGCGCGCAACATCGCCGCCGCGTTGCGGGCCAACGAACAAACCGAGCACCGTCGCCGGTTGGCGCTGTTGGAAGAACGCGCGGTCATCGCCCGTGAGTTGCACGACTCGCTGGCGCAATCGTTATCCTATCTGAAAATCCAGGTCGGTCGCCTGCAACTGCTACCCGGCGGCGCCGAAACCGCCGCGCAAGCGCGCGACATCGTCACCGAACTGCGTGAGGGTCTCAGCGGTGCTTACCGGCAATTGCGGGAACTGATCGCCACGTTTCGCCTAAAGATGGAACATCCCCGACTGGAAGACAGCCTGCGCGAAGTGACGCGGGAATTCAGTCACCGTGGCCAACTGCCGATCGAACTGGATCATGCCGGCTGGCACTACGCGCTCGATCCCAACGAACAGATTCATGTCATGCAGATCGTCCGGGAAGCACTGAACAACGCCGTCAAACACGCCCGCGCCCAGCGGATTTCGGTGCGGCTGCACAGCACGCCTGATGGCGAGGCGGCCATCGACATCGACGACGACGGTATCGGACTACCGGCCGAAACCGATCGGGAAAACCACTTTGGCCTCAATATCATGCGCGAGCGAGCCGCTCAGATGGGCGGCGTGCTGAGCTTTCACTCTCAACCCGGCCGTGGCCTGCGGGTGCAATTGAGGTTCCTGCCCGCCGCTCATCAGCGCTCCCTCGACAGCGCCGGCCAGCCACGCGACGAAGTGCGTTATGCTTGACGAAGTTCAAACCATTCTGGTCGTCGACGACCACCCGCTGATGCGCAAGGGGATTTTGCAACTGATCGCCATGGAGCCCTCTCTGCGGTTGGTCGGCGAGGCTGGCGACGGCCAACAGGGCGTGGAGTTGGCGCATCGCTTACGGCCGGATTTGATCCTGCTCGATCTGAACATGCGCGGCCTGAACGGCATGGAAGCCCTGAAAGCCCTCAAGGCCGCCGACCTGGATACGCGGGTGATCATCCTGACCGTTTCCGATAGCGAGGAAGACGTGGTGGCGGCGTTGCGGCTGGGCGCCGACGGCTACCTGCTCAAGGACATGGAACCGGAAGAGGTTCTGCACAGCCTGAAAACCGCCGCGCAGGGCCGTATCGCGCTGGGCGAGCGGGTGGCGGCGATTCTGGCCGACACGCTGCGCCACGAAACCCAACCCAGACCCATCGACAGTGTCAAGCTAACCGAGCGGGAGCGGGAAATCCTGTCGCTGATCGCCGCTGGTTGCAGCAACAAACTGATCGCCCGCAAACTGAACATCACCGAAGGCACGGTGAAAGTTCATGTCAAACACCTGTTGCGCAAACTCGATCTGGCGTCGCGGGTCGAAGCGGCGGTTTGGGCGGTCAAACAGGGATTTCACGCTTAGCGGCGACTGATTCAGACCT
>JAVMKH010000013.1:0-41896 GCA_031732935.1 Candidatus Contendibacter sp. | reverse complement strand
CCTACAACCAAGGGATTATGAGTCCCCTGCTCTGACCGTTGAGCTAAGGGCCCGGAACGCGGGTGATTTTAACCGTCGGTCTGGCTTCCCGCCACCGGCTCATTCCAAGTCCAGAAAACTGCGCAATTGCTCCGAGCGGTTCGGATGGCGCAGTTTGCGCAGCGCCTTGGCCTCGATCTGCCGAATCCGCTCGCGGGTGACGTCGAACTGCTTGCCGACTTCCTCCAGCGTATGATCGGTCGGCATGTCGATCCCGAACCGCATCCGCAGCACCTTGGCCTCGCGCGGGGTCAGCGTCGCCAGCACCTCGCGGGTCGCCTCGCGCAAACCCTCGACCGTGGCCGCGTCCACCGGCGACAACACACTGAGATCCTCAATGAAATCGCCCAGATGCGAATCCTCGTCGTCGCCGATCGGAGTTTCCATCGAAATCGGTTCCTTGGCGATTTTCATCACCTTGCGAACCTTATCCTCTGGCATCTCCATCCGCTGGGCCAATTCGTCCGGCGTCGGTTCGCGACCCATCTCCTGTAACATCTGCCGGGAAATCCGGTTCAGCTTGTTGATGGTCTCGATCATGTGCACCGGAATGCGAATGGTGCGGGCCTGATCGGCGATCGAGCGGGTGATCGCCTGGCGGATCCACCAGGTGGCATAGGTCGAAAACTTGTAGCCGCGCCGATATTCGAACTTGTCCACCGCTTTCATCAGGCCAATGTTGCCCTCCTGGATCAGGTCGAGGAATTGCAAGCCGCGGTTGGTGTACTTCTTGGCGATGGAGATCACCAGCCGCAGATTGGCCTCAACCATTTCCTTCTTGGCACGGCGAGCCTTGGCCTCACCGATGGACATGTGGCGGTTGATATCCTTGATTTCGTGAATCGTCAGCCGCGCTTCCTGCTCGATGGCCTGCAACCGCCACTGCGCCGCCTGTATCGCCTCGCGTTGCGTCGCCAAGAGGGGCGAGTACTTTTTGTCCATCTGAATGTGTTCATCCACCCAATCCAGCCGGGTTTCATTTTGCGGAAATGAAGTGATGAAGACCTTGCGTGGCATTTGCGCCCCATTGACGCAGACATTCATGACGTCCTTTTCATGCGCGCGGATGCGCTCAGCCCGTTCGTGCAAGCCCGCGATCAGTTGATCCAGGGTCTTTGGCACCAGACGAAACTGTAAAAACCGATCACCGATCTGTTGGCGCAGCGTCCGGGTCTGCTCGTGCCGAAGACCCAGTTCATCCACGTTGGCCAGCATTTCCTGGTAGAGAACGCGTAATTCCGCAAAACGGCGCGCGGTTTCCTCGGGATCGGGACCGCTCTCGACCACGGTCGCGTTCTCCCCATCCTCGTCTTCCTCGTCGGTTACCACCACCGCCACTTCATCCACAACCACCACCGCGTCCGGATCGTCGGCCGCCAGCAGCAACGCCTCGTCTGGCAGTGGTGGAACCACTTCCTCAATGTCATTGAAGCCGCTGATGATATCGGACAGGCGGGTGCCATTCTCGCTGATCGAATCGTAAATCCGCAGCAGGTCGCCGATGGTCGGCGGATAACTGGCCAGCGCCGACAGCACCTGGGTCATGCCTTCCTCGATCCGCTTGGCGATCTGGATTTCACCCTCGCGGGTCAACAGCTCGACCGTCCCCATCTCGCGCATGTACATCCGCACCGGATCGGTGGTACGGCCAAACTCGCTGTCCACCGCCGCCAGCGCGGCGGCGGCTTCCTCGGCCACCACGTCATCGTCGGCGCTGGCCGGGTTTTCGTTAAGCAACAAGGTCTCGGTATCGGGCACGAATTCATGTACTTCGATGCCCATATCGTTGATCATCGCGATGATGTCCTCGATCTGTTCGGGATCGACGATGTCATCGGGCAGATGATCATTCACCTCGGCATAGGTCAGAAACCCCTTTTCCTTGCCGCGGGCGATCAACTTCTTCAATTGCGACTGTTGCTGCTCGCTCATGACTTTTCACGGACTGAAGTGGAAAAAAAGTAAACTAATAATAGTATCATGAATGCTGCGTTTAACCATCGTGGGCAAAAACATTTAGATTTTTTGCGGCTTGCCCAAGTTCCGCAGCGCCTCGCGTTCCTCGGCGCTCAAGGCGCTGGGCACGCCACGCCGCAACAAGATGTCTGGCAGGCGCTCGCGCGGATCGTCGCGTCGCCGCAGGTAGGTCAGGATATCGGCGAATTCGGTGTCGAACTGAAAACCCTCCGTCGGCGCCTCCGGTTCCCACGCGGCCAGCCGCTCCAAAATCGCACCCTCCGGGGTATCGCGGTAGCGCTCCAGCAAGGCGGCCACATTGAGCTGGGGATGATCGCGCAATATTTCAATCAACTTGGCCAGCAGCTTCACCCCCGGCTCGTTGCCATTGAGGGGGGCGGAATCGTTGACCATCGCCTGCCGCGCCAGTTCCGGCCGATGAAGCAACAAGGCAATCGCTTTGCGCAACGGGGTGCGAACCAGTTGCGGATTCTGGTCGGCGCGACGGGTGGTGGTGGGTGGTGGGCGCAGCCGGGTGGCGGTCAACCCCGCCTCTCGTCGCAGCCGTTCGGCCATCAGATCGCGAAAATGGCCATCGGGCAGCTTTTCCAGCAGCGGCCGGGCCAGTTCGGCCAGCCGGGCGCGACCGGCCAGGGTTTCAGGATCAGTCTGACCGCGCAGTTCGGCGAACAGGTAATCAGCCAGCGGGACGGCCTGCTCCAATCGCTGTTCGAACGCGGCCTGGCCCTCCCGGCGGACCAGGGTATCCGGATCCTCGCCCTCGGGTAGGAATAGAAAGCCGACTTGCCGACCATCGCGCAGGAAGGGCAACGCCGCATCGAGCGCGCGCCAGCCCGCCGCGCGTCCAGCCCGGTCGCCGTCGAAACAGAACACCAGTTCGTTGACCGTCCGGAACAGTCGTTCGACGTGCTCCGCGGTGGTGGCGGTACCCAAGGTGGCGACGGCGTTACCGATGCCGTGCTGGGCCAGCGCCACCACATCCATGTAGCCCTCGACCACAACCAGCCGTGATAACGACCGGGTTCGGGCGCGCGCCTCGTACAGGCCGTACAGTTCCATACCCTTGCGAAACAGTGAAGTTTCCGGGGAGTTGAGATACTTGGGCGTGGTGTCGCCATCCAGTGCCCGACCACCGAAGGCGATCACCCGCCCACGCCGGTCCCGGATCGGGAAAATGATGCGATCACGGAAGCGGTCGCGCAGTCGACCTTGCTCGTCGCGGCTGGCCAGCCCGGCGGCGAGCAGTTCCTCGGCCGGGACGCCTTCCGCGCGCAGCGCGTGACACAAATTATCCCAGCCCGGCGGCGCGTAGCCGATACCGAAAACGTTGGCAATCTGGCCGGTCAAGCCACGCTGGCGCAGGTAATCCACCGCTCGTTGCCGGGCTGGATGGGCGCGCAGTTGCTGACGAAAGAACCGGTCAGCCTGGACGATCCGTTCCAACAGGGTCCGGAACGAATCACCACCACCGCCCGCATGGGGCATTTCCAGCCCGGCGTGCCGGGCCAGATCCTCCACGGCGTCCAGAAACTCCAGTCGCTCGTAAGCCATCAGAAAGCCGATGGCGTTGCCGTGGGCGCCGCAACCGAAGCAGTGGTAGAACTGTTTGCTGGGGCTGACCGAAAAGGACGGGGTTTTTTCGGCGTGAAACGGACAGCAGGCCATGAATTCACGGCCTGCCCGGCGCAACGGCACCCGGCTGTTGACGATCTCGACCAGATCCACCCGGCTTAGCAGTTGATCGAGGAATTCCTGGGGTATGCGGCCAGCCATAGCCCCAAAGCCTAGCGGACGCGCGCCCGACCGTCAGCGGTCAAGCGAACAAACGATGGGAAATAAGGCGCGGTGGCGGTTCAAGCGCCGAAATGAGTCTTGACTTGGGTGCTGACCGCCGCCATGTCGGCCCGGCCCTGCGCCTGATCCTTGATCACCGCCATGACCTTGCCCATGTCGCGCGCCGACTGGGCGCCGGTCGCGGCGATGGCATGGGCGATCAAGGCATTCAGTTCGGCCTCGCTCAGCGGCGCTGGCAGGTAGGACTGAATCAGCTCGATCTCAAAGGCTTCCTGGGCGGCCAGATCCTCGCGGCCCGCGCTTCGATACTGGGCCAGCGATTCCCGGCGCTGTTTGATCATCTTTTCCAGTACCGCCAGCGTCTGAGCTTCGCTCAAGTCGATACGCTCGTCCACTTCGCGCTGCTTGATGGCGGCCAGAATCAGACGGATCGCGCCGAGGCGTTGCTTTTCCTTGGCGCGCAGGGCGGCTTTCATGTCATCCTGAATGCGGTTTTTGAGCAACATGACGGCGAACTCGCGGGCGGTGGCGGCAGGTATAGGCAATCTAGAACGACCGAGTACGACGGGAGATTTCCCGGGAAAGTTTTTTCAAATGGCGCTTGACGGCGGCGGCGCGCTTACGCTTGCGTTCTTGAGTGGGTTTTTCATAGGACTCGCGGCGGCGAACCTCGGATAGAACGCCCGCTTTCTCGCAAGATCGCTTGAAGCGGCGCAGGGCGATGTCGAACGGCTCATTCTCTTTGACTTTCACGGAAGGCATTAACCCATTACCTCATTCATGGTCGAGTACAATATCAAGTTGAAGAATTGGTAAACGGTAAATTGTAGTCACGCCCACGACTAAATGCAAAACCAGCGAGTTCCCATGGTGATTCTCGGCATCGAAACCTCCTGCGACGAAACCGGCCTGGCGCTATATGACAGCGAGCGTGGCCTGTTGGCGCACATTCTGCACAGCCAAGTCGCGCTGCATGCCGAATACGGCGGCGTGGTGCCGGAACTGGCTTCGCGCGATCACGTTCGCAAGACGCTGCCGCTGCTGCGCGGGCTGTTCCAGCGGGCGAACATCGAGCCACGCCAAGTCGATGGCGTCGCCTACACCCGAGGACCGGGACTGATCGGGGCGCTGCTGGTGGGGGCGACCATCGGGCGTGGCCTGGCCTGGGCCTGGAACGTTCCCGCCCTTGGCGTCCACCACATGGAAGGTCATCTGCTGGCTCCGATGCTGGAGCCGAATCCGCCGACGTTTCCGTTCGTGGCGTTGCTGGTGTCCGGTGGCCACACCCTGCTGGTGCGGGTGGACGGCATCGGCCAGTACCATATTCTGGGCGAATCGGTGGACGATGCCGCCGGTGAGGCCTTCGACAAGACCGCCAAGCTGCTCGGCCTGCCCTATCCCGGTGGCCCAGCGCTGGCTAAGCTGGCGGAACAGGGCACTCTAAGACGTTTCAAGTTTCCGCGGCCGATGACCGACCGGCCCGGTTGCGACTTCAGCTTCAGTGGTCTGAAAACCGCCGCCATCAATACTTGGCGGACACTGGAACCGACGGCGGAAAATCGGGCCGACGTGGCACGTGCCTTCGAGGAAGCGGTGGTGGAGACGCTGGCGATCAAATGTCGGCGGGCGCTCGAAACTACCCAAATGAAGCGGTTGATCATCGCTGGCGGGGTAGGCGCCAATCGACGCTTGCGGGAGCGGTTGCGGAGCATGACGGCGGAACTGGGCGGGCAGGTTCATTATCCCCGGCTGGAATTTTGCACCGACAACGGCGCGATGATCGCTTACACCGGCTGGCGGCGACTGGCGGCTGGCCAGCGCGAGGGCGCCGTGATCGAGGTGTTGCCGCGCTGGCCGCTGGACAGTTTGCCCGCGCTGGAATGAAGCTTCCACAGATGGAATTCCCACGCTGGAGCGTGGGAGCCAGACCGGGTCATTTCATTGCATTCACACCTCGTGCATGACGTACCCTTCCAGCAGGGTGTGCGTCACCCGCCCTGGCAGTTTCCAGCCGATGAACGGGCTGTTTTGGCCGCGACTGCTTAGGGTGGCGGCTCGCCACTCCGCGTCTGGATCGAACACGCACACGTCGGCCGGGGCGCCGACGCCAAGATGACCGCGATCCAGCCCCAGGATGCGCGCTGGCCCCCAGGTGAGTCGCTCGATCAATGTCGGTAGCGGTAACACGCCATCCCGCGCCAGCCGCAGGCCGAGCGCGAGGAGCGTATCCAGTCCCGAGATGCCCGGCTCGGTATCGCCGAGGGGTGCCTCCTTGGCGTCCGATTCGTGCGGCTGGTGGTCGGAGCAAAGCGCGCCCAGCGCGCCGCTGGCCAGACCGGCCCGGAGCGCGTCCCGGTCGAGCGATTCCCGCAGGGGCGGCCGAACGTGGCAGCGGCTGTCGAAGCCCGCCAGGTCGATTTCGGTCAGGTACAAATGGTGAACGGCCACGTCAGCGGTGACCGGCAGCCCTTCGGCCTGGGCGCGCGCCACCAACTCCACCGACCGGGCGCAGGACAGCCGACCAAAATGCACGCGCACGCCGATGTCGCGGATCAGTTCCAGATCGCGCGCGATGACGCCGGTTTCGGCCGCTACCGGAATGCCGGACAGACCCAGCCGGGTGGCAACCGAACCTTCATGGACCAGGCCGGAACCTAATTCGGGATCGAGCGGGGTCAGGAACACGGTCAGGCCGAAGGTGGCGGCGTACTCCAGCGCCCGCCGCAGGACGCGGGTATTGGCGATGGGGCGACCACCGTCGCCGACGCCGACGCAGCCGGCCTCCTTAAGGGCAGCCATTTCCGCCAGCCGTTCGCTCCGCAGCCGGTGGGTCAGCGCGCCCAGCGTCAGCACCCGCGCGTGACCCGCGGCGCCGGCGCGGCGGCGGATCAGTTCCACCACGGCCGGTTCGTCGATCACTGGGTCGGTGTCGGGCGGGCAGACCAGGGTGGTGATGCCGCCGGCCGCGGCGGCGCGGGTTTCACTGGCGATGGTGGCCTTGTGTTCCTGGCCGGGCTCGCGCAACCGGGCGCAAAGATCGATCAGGCCGGGACAGACCACGTGGCCGTGAGCATCGATCACCCGTTCGGCCTTGAAGCCGGCGGGTGGCTGACCCAGGCCGGCGATCCGCCCCACGGCGACGAACAGATCGGTGATGGCGTCGAATCGGTGAGCCGGATCGATCACTCGGCCACCCTGGATCAAGATGTGCATCTAGAGGGACTCTCCGGCTGGACGGGCGTGGTTGCCCAGGGTGATGGACATGATGGCCATCCGCACCGAGATGCCGTTGGTGACCTGTTCCAGGATCACCGAGCGCGGTCCATCGGCCACCCGCGAGTCGATTTCCACTCCGCGGTTGATCGGGCCGGGATGCATGACGATCACGTCCGGCTTGGCCAGCGCCAGCCGGTCATCGGTCAAGCCATAACGCTGGAAGAATTCTTGCTCGGTGGGCAACAACGCCCGTTCCATCCGCTCCTTCTGCAAGCGCAGCATCACCACCACGTCCACGTCTCGCAGCCCCTGGCTAGGGTCGTAAAACACGCGCGCGCCCAGGGTTTCGACTTGAGCAGGCAGCAGGGTGCGCGGCGCGACCACCCGGATTTCGCCGGCGCCGAGAATGCTGAGCGCGTGAATCAGTGAACGGGCCACCCGCGAGTGCAGGATGTCGCCAACGATGGCGACTTGCAGGCGGGAAAAGTCCGGCTTGTGGCGGCGGATGGTGAACACGTCCAGCATCGCTTGGGTCGGGTGAGCGTGGCGACCGTCGCCCGCGTTGAGCACGGCGATGTGCGGCTTGACGTGGCGGGCGATGAACTCCGCCGCGCCGCTCTGCTCGTGGCGCACCACGAACATGTCGCACTGCATGGCCTCGATGTTGCGCAGGGTATCGAGCAGGCTCTCGCCCTTGACCGCCGACGAAGTGGCGATGTTGAGATTGAGCACGTCCGCCGAAAGCCGCTTGGCCGCCAGTTCGAAAGTGGTGCGAGTGCGGGTGCTGGCCTCGAAGAACAAATTGACCACGGTCTTGCCGTGCAGGGTTGGGAGTTTCTTGACCCGACGCTCGGCCACGCCGCGCAGCGATTCGGCGGTGTCGAGGATATCGGTCAGATGGCGGCGGGTCAGTCCCTCGACGGTCAGGAAGTGCAACAGGCGACCGTGTGAGTCCAATTGGATATGGGTGGCGCTCATAAAGTGATTTGCTGGATGACCAGTTGCAAAGGTTCGGGGCCGGTCAGTTGCACTTCTTGGTCCGCCATCAGTTTCAGCCGAGCGCCGACCACGTTCGCTTCGATCGGTAATTGGCGGCCACCCCGGTCGACCAGCACCGCCAGCAGCACCGAGGCCGGCCGGCCGTAGTCGAACAGTTCGTTCAACGCGGCGCGCACGGTGCGGCCGGTGTTGAGCACGTCATCAACCAGTACCAGATGGCGGCCGTCAACGTCGAATGGTAGTTCCGAGGGTCGAACTCGCCGGTTGACGCCGATCCGGCTGAAATCGTCGCGATAGAAGGAAATGTCCAGTTGGCCAAGTGGAGCGGCGATACCGAGCCGCTGGCGCAAGCGTTCGGCGATCCAGACGCCGCCGGTATGGATGCCGACCAGCACCGGTTCGGCAATGCCGCGCGCGGCTAGCAGGTCACGCAGTGGGTCGGCCATCGCTTCGATCAAGGATTCGGCGTCGCGCATGAGGCGAGGTTCCGTTGGTGGTTGAACCAGCTTTCCAGGATCACCGCCGCTGCCCGAGCGTCCAGCGTGGGATCATGGCTTCGGCGGCGGTTGGCGGCGGTCTCAAACTCGCGGCGTTCGGCTTCCCAGGAGGATAGCCGTTCGTCCATGGTCGCCACTGGCAGATGAAAACGGCCCTGCAACTGACGGCCGAAGCGCAGCGCGGCCTCGGTCATCGCGCTGGCGGTGTCGTCGGCATGGCGCGGTACGCCGACCACCAGCCAGTCCGGTCGCCACTCGGCGATCAGTCGGGCGATGGCGTCCCAGTCGGGGCACTGGCGACGCACGGGCAGGGTGCGCAGGGGGCGAGCCGCGCCGGTGATGGTTTCGCCGACCGCGACGCCGATGCGGGCGCGGCCAAAGTCGAAACCCAGCGCGATCCGGCAAGACGGCGTGGCGGTCGGGTTCGGGCCACGGTCAGGCGTGGCCGGCATCAGTGGACAACAAGTTCAGGTCGATACCCAGCAGGGCGGCGGCGGCGGGCCAGCGCCGCTCGCTGGGAACATGGAACAGGATGTCGAAATCGGCGGGGCTGGACAGCCAGGAGTTTTCCACCAGTTCGCGTTCCAGTTGGCCCGGTCCCCAGCCAGCGTAGCCCAGCGCGACCAACAGGTGAGTGGGACCCTGACCGTCCGCCACGGCTTGCAGGATATCGCGGGAGGTGGTGATGCCGAGCTGGTCGGTGACGCGCAGGGTGGCGCCCCAGTGACCGACGGGGCTGTGCAGGACGAAGCCCTGATCCGGTTGCACCGGACCGCCGGAGTAAACTGGCATCTTCGCCAGGTCGAAGCGGTCGGTGGTGATTTGGAGATGGTCCAGCAGTTGTTCGAGCGAGAGATTGAGCGGCCGGTTGATGACCAGTCCCAGCGCGCCGTTGGCGTTGTGCTCGCCGATGTAGATGGCGGTCTGGAAGAAGTTAGGGTCGGCCAGCGCGGGCATGGCAATTAGGAACTGGTCGGTCAGATAGGTGGATTCGGTCATCGTCATAGTATCGGAATTCGTTCCCGCCTTGACAAGTCGCCAGGTTGGTCAAGCAGGGCGATAGCTGGGTGCGTAAACCGCCGCCAGCCGGATGGCTTCGGTCATGCTCAGCGCGTTGGCCGCGCCTGTGCCCGCCAGGTCGAAGGCGGTGCCATGATCCACCGAGGTGCGGACGAAGGGCAGGCCGAGGGTGATGGCGATGGTGCGCTGAAAGTCGACCATCTTGGTCGCGATGTGGCCTTGGTCGTGGTACAGGGACAGCACGGCGTCGAACGCGCCGCGCAAGGCCAGGTGGAATACCGAATCGGCGGCGATGGGACCGGTGACGTTGATGCCCAGGGCGCGCGCGTCGGCGATGGCGGGCTCCAATTCCCGACTTTCCTCGTCACCGAACAGGCCGTGCTCGCCGCCGTGCGGATTGAGTCCAGCCACCGCCAGGCGGGGCTGGGGAAAGCCCAGGGTTTCCAGCGCCCGAGCGCAGCGGCGCAGATAGTCCAGCACCCGCTGCCGAGTGACTAGTTGGATTGCCTTGGCCAGCGAAACGTGGCGGCTGAGGAAGAACACCTTGAGATCGAACACCTGAAACAAGGTGAGCGGATCGTGGGTTCCGGTCAGTCGACCAAGCAACTCGGTATGGCCGATGTCGTGAACGCTAGCGGCCTTGAAGGCTTCCTTGTTGATGGGTGTGGTGGCCAGCGCGTCCATCCGGCCGGTTTGGCACAGGGCCACGGCGTGTTCGATGAACTCGTAGGCGGCGCGGCCCGCCGCGGCCTGAACCTGGCCGAACGCTATCCGCTCGGCGTCCACGTTGGCCAGATCCATCAGGTCGATGGCGCCGGGTTGGTACTGGCCCTGAACGGGATCGGTCACGACCCGCAACGCTAAATCCAGACCGGTGACCCGCAAGGCACGACGCAAGGCGCCAACCTCGCCGATGACTAGCGGTCGCGCGGTCTGGTAAACGACCGGATTGGCCAGCGCCTTGACCACGATCTCCGGGCCGATGCCGGCGATGTCGCCCAGGGGAATGCCGATGATGCCGCGTTTCATGTCGATTGATCTCCACGAGGCGCCGATGGAATTACCGGAACTCGGCGATGGTCACAGCGAGGTGTGCGGCGCTGAACCGCGACGGTGATATACTTAATTCCCTTCGCGAATAGGTGGGTCCGGACGGCGCGCTTGCCGCGACTGTCCTTTCGTCATTATGAATGAGTACCAGCATGGCAGAGAATCGTTATCTTTTGAACGCGCAACTGGCGCAAATGCTCAAGGGCGGCGTCATCATGGACGTGGTCAACGTCGAACAGGCCCAGATCGCCCAGGAAGCAGGCGCGGTGGCGGTCATGGCCTTGGAGCGGGTGCCGGCTGACATCCGCAAGCAGGGTGGAGTGGCGCGGATGTCCGATCCGGGCTTGATCAAGGCGATCAAGGAAGCCGTCACCATCCCGGTCATGGCCAAGGCGCGCATCGGCCATTTCGTGGAAGCACAGATCCTGCAAGCCCTGCGGATCGATTACATTGACGAAAGCGAGGTTCTGACACCCGCCGACGAGGAATGCCATATCGATAAGACCCGCTTCGAGATTCCGTTCGTCTGCGGGGCGCGTAATTTGGGCGAGGCGCTGCGGCGGATCGCCGAGGGCGCGGCGATGATTCGCACCAAGGGCGAGGCCGGCACCGGCAACGTGGTCGAGGCGGTGCGCCATATGCGGACCATGAACCGGGAAATCCGCCAATTGACCGCCCTGCCGGCGGAAGAAATCATCAGCTTCGCCAAGATCAACGGCATTCCCTACGAACTGGCCCTAGAAGTGAAGAAGTTGGGCCGGTTGCCAGTGGTCAACTTCGCCGCTGGCGGCATCGCCACCCCCGCCGACGCCGCCTTGATGATGCAACTGGGTTGCGACGGTGTATTCGTGGGTTCGGGCATTTTCAAATCCAGCGATCCGGCCCGTCGCGCCCGCGCCATCGTCAAGGCCACGGCCTATTTCAATGATCCCGAGCAACTACTGGACGTTTCGATGGACCTGGGCGAACCGATGGCTGGGCTGGACGTCGCCACGATGGCCAGCGAGCAACGACTGGCGGGACGGGGTTGGTGATGGACGTGGTCGCCGACCCTGGCGGGATCGGCGTGTTGGACTTGCAGGGCGGGGTGCAAGAGCATCTCGATCATCTGCGGCGAGTGGGCGTGGCCGCGCGGCCGGTCAAGCGCGCCGCCGATCTGGAAGGACTGGCTGGGTTGATCATTCCGGGCGGCGAGAGTACCTGCTTGTCGCGGTTGCTGAATATCTTTGGTCTGGACAAGGCGATCCGGCAAGCGTATGACCAAGGTCTCAAACTGTGGGGCACCTGCGCCGGGGCGATTCTGCTGGCCCGGGAAAATATCAGCGAGACCCCATTTCTGGGGCTGATCGACATCGCCATCAGCCGCAACGCCTTCGGCAGCCAACTCGACAGCTTCAACCGCGCGGCGCTGGCTCCGGCGGTGGCCCGCGAACCGATTCCGCTGACCTTCATCCGCGCCCCGAAGATCGTCCGGACGGGGGAGGGCGTGCGGGTGCTGCTGCGCTTGGATGACTACATCGCGGCGGCGGAGGACGACCGGATTCTGGTTACGGTGTTTCATCCTGAGTTGACGCCCAGCTTGGCGTTTCATCGCTACTTCGCCCGCAAGTGCGGCCTGGACGTTGCCGGCGACGACGCCGGTCTCGATCCCGATTGGACGCCGCTGAGCTGGACCCGGTTCAGCCCTCGCGTTTGACGGCTCTTCACCCCCGATCTTATTCCTACCGGAGAAAGGGGAGTTTGCCCGGTGTCCGTTGATCCTTCCGACCACGCCCGCCAAGTCGCCCGCCGCAAGGCGGGTTACGAGCGCAAGCAAGCCCGTGCCACCCGCGAGAAGGGCCTGCTGATGGTGTTTACCGGTCCCGGCAAGGGCAAGACTACCGCTGCGTTCGGCATGGTACTGCGCGCGATCGGTCACGGAATGCGGGTCGGGGTGGTGCAGTTCATCAAGGGCGGGCGGGACAGCGCCGAACGGACGACGCTGAGCCGGTTCGAGAACGTGGATTTTCAAATTCTTGGCGATGGTTTCACCTGGCTGACCCAGAATCGGGAGCAGGATATGGCGACCGCTGAACATGCTTGGACCGAGGCGGAACGGATGATCGGCGATCCCCGTTACGATCTGGTGATTCTGGATGAACTCAATGTCGTGCTGAACTACGGTTATCTTGAGCCGGCGCGGGTGCTGGCGACATTCTCCAACCGGCGACCGGAGCTGCATATCGCGGTGACGGGGCGTAATGCTCCGGCGGTGCTGGTGGGCGTGGCCGATCTGGTTAGCGAAATCCGCTGCGTGAAACACCCCTACCGTGAGCAGGGCGTGAAGGCGCAGCGGGGAATTGAGTTTTGACGGATCGATCTTCGCGTCCCTTTCACATTTGGCTATGCGGTGAGGCCGGGGTAAGTGGCGGAATTCAGCAGGGCCACTCGTGCACCGGCTGGCCGCCTTGCTGCCGTTCCAGATAAGCGAGGGTCAGTGCATTCAAGTCCGGTCCATGGCGGGCGAGAAACCGCCGCTGCCAGTCGGCGCCGGTGCGACCGCTCTCAACCCGCGCGGTAATCAAATCCAGATATTCGGCGATATCCGCCGGATGGATATCCAACGCCCGCAGCCCGCGTCGGGCCAGAGGCAGCAACTCTTCCAATAGCAGCCGCCGCAATGGCAACCACTGGCCGTTCAGCCACATCACCTCAGCGTGCAGCCCGTCCCGCGCCGCCGCATAGAAATTGGCCCGGCAATGGGCGAATTCCAGCGTCGCGGCCATCGATGGCATCGCCCGCGCCAGTTCGTGGACCAGCCCGTAATACAACGCCGCGTTGGCGATGGTGTCAGGAATGCTGGGACCGGCGGGCATCACCCGATGCTCGATGCGCAGATGCGGCGTTCCGTCGGCCTCGAAACCCAGCAGCGGCCGGTTCCAGCGCCAGATGGTGCCATTGTGCAGGCGCAGGTGCGGCAACCGCGCGTCGGCTTCCGCGCTCAGATCCACCGGCAGCAGCGGCGGGTAATGGGCTTGATTTTCCGCGAACAGTTCCAGCAGCGAGTCCTGGACATAGCCGCCGCCGAAAGTGACCCGCGGGTGGCTTGGGTCGTTGGCATGGGTTCCGCCGGCCAGCGCCACGCCCTGTTCGAACAGCGGAATGCGGGTTTCCTGCCACAGCGTTTTGCCGAACAGCAGCGGCGAATTGGCGGCGACCGCCACCATCGGTGCCGACAGCGCCAGCGCGGCGTTGAAAAACGCCGCTGCGTCGCGGGCCGTGACCTGCAAATGGGTCTGGAACGAGGTGGTGGCGGCTTCCAGCATCACGTCGGGATGGGTCAGACACAGGGTTTCGACACCGTGGATGGCCAACGCCATCGGCCGGCCGTGCCGCCGCGACAGAATCTGATCGTTGATGGCCCGGTAACGCTGCTGGTCCGACATATGGTCCGGGCTCAGGTCCCGGACCCGCAAGGTCGGCAGAATGCCGATGAGCGCCACCACAGCGTCCAGTTCGGCGGCTATCCGCTGGCAGCGTCGCCACAGACTTTCCAGATTGGCGTGCATCCGCCGCAACACGTCGTCGCGCAGGGGCAGGGGTGGAGTATTAAGTTCAATGTTGAACACGCTGAGTTCCGGCACCACCAAGGAGTCAGCCAGTCGCTCCAGAAAAAACCGGTTGAGCGGCGCGGGCTGGCCCTGGCGGTCCACCAGCCAGGCTTCGATCTCGAAACCAGCGACACCACCCGTCGGCGCGAATCGCCCAGCGTGAAACCACTCGCCCAAGGTTGCGGTTTCCTGACGCAGTCGCGCCCGGAAGCGGCGAAAATCCTGGCGGGTAAAGGTCGAGCGGGAAATTTCCTGACCCATGCGCGGCGTCTCCGGATCGCGGGATGCTTGGGCAAACTATAGCCGGCCGCGCTCGTCACGGAAGGCGAAACCGCGCAGCGGAATATCCAGATTCCGGGTCAGGGCGATAGCCTGGAATCGGTCGCCCATTTCGCCCGGCAGGGTCAGCAGCTTGACTTGGCGGACCTGTTCCAGGTAACGGACGGTATCGGTGGGGTCCACCTCGGCTAGCAACTCCATCAGGCCACAGCCGAACAGGAAATGGTTCTGACAGGAGTAACCGGCAACTTCCAGTTCAGCGGCGTGGGCGGCGTCGGCCACGGCGGTGAAGTCCACGCTGGCGGTGATGTCCTGCAAGCCTGGCAAGATCAGCGGGTCGGCGTGAACCCGATGACGGTAGTGACAGAGCAAGGTGCCGTCGACACGCTCGGGGTGGTAATAGGCGCGGCGCGGATAGCCGTAGTCCACGAACAGCAGGACGCCCGCCGTCAGCGGTTCGGCGATGGTGCGCAACCAGGCTTCTAGATGGGGCACGTATTCGGAGCAGTAGTATTCGGGTAAGCGCCAGCCTAGATTGGCCTCGATCCGGGCGACCGTGGCGGTCACCGCCGGGTCCTCCTCGTCCTCGGCCCAGTCCAAACCGGTTTCGGTCCAGTGCACCGTCAGCCGGCGCGGGCCGTGCGCGGTGATGCGGAAGCGTTCGACCGGCAGTGCGTCCAACACTTCGTTGCCAAGCACGACGCCGCGAAAACCGGATTCCGGCGGCGCGTCCAGCCAAACCACTCGATCCAGCAACTCAGGCGCTCGGTCGGCCAGGGTTTGACGCTGGCGCTGGCGTAGTTCGCCGCTCGGCTCCAGGATCGCATAGCGGCACGGCAGGGCGCCTAGGGCGTGCAATTCCAGCAGGATATCGGCGGCCATGGCCCCGGTGCCGGCGCCGAGTTCAAGGATGTCGCCCTCGCCAAGCGCGTCTAGGATATCCTGGCACTGGCGGGCCAGGCAGCGCGAGAACAGGGGCGACAGTTCCGGCGCCGTGACGAAATCGCCGCCTGGGCCGAACTTGCGAGCGCCGGCGCGGTAATAGCCCAGGCCGGGCGCGTACAGGGCCAGATCCATGAACTGGGCGAAGGGGAGGGCGCCGCCCGCGTCGGCGATGGCGGCGCGAAGAATATCGAGCAACCGCGCGCTGTGCGCGGCGGCGGCGGGATCGGGCGCGGGCAAGGTATTGAGCGGATCGACGGGCAGGGTCATGGGCGCGCGGTGCACTGGGAACGGTGGAGAACGAGATAGCGTTTTATCACAGACGCCGCCGGGCTGCCCGTCGTCGCAATCAGAGTGTTCATGGATGCAACTCGCGCCGCAATTCCGTTAGAATAATCAAGGTTCGGTTTGATCCCTTCCCCGCCCGTTTGGGCTTGCCGCCGCCTTCGCATGAAAACACCATTGTTTGCCCTGCCGTTGCTGTTGTTTCCCTGCGCCCTGGTTTCGGCCCCGGCCCAACCTGGTTCGGCCACCCAGCCCGTGGCTGCCGTCTATGTCAGCGATACCGTGGAGATACCGTTGCGGGCGGGCGCTTCCAATCGCCACCGAGTGATCGGCGCGGTGCGGAGTGGTTCCCCGATCCAGGTGTTGCAGGTGGACACGGCCAAGGGCTATACCCAGATTCGCACTCCCACCGGTATGAAGGGCTGGCTGCCCAGCGACCAACTCGGCTCCACCCCCAGCAGTCAGGAGCAACTGGCCCAGACGCGCCAGGAGTTGGAGCAGTTGAAGGCGCGGCACTTTGAACTCCAGCAGCATATGGACAGCATGGTCAGCAAACCCGGCGTGGAAGCCAAGAGCTATCCCCAGCTTTACGAGGAATCCCTGCGCCTGCGCCAGCAACTGGCGTACTATCGCAAGGTGGCGGCCGACACTGTGGCGATCGACGAGCGGAACAAGGCTTTGCAGGAGCAGGCGGTGACCCTGGAACGGGAACTGCAAATCGCCCAGCAGGAAAACCGGGCGTTGCGCAACGATAACGACAGCATTCGATTTTTGATGGGAGTGATGATCCTGGGCGCTTGCCTGCTGGTGGCCGTGATGATGCCGCGCATCCGGGAGCAGAAGCGGGCGCAGTGGAGCCGATTGTAGTGATTCGTGTCGCCGCCGCTGACGCCATGAAGGCAGTCCATGGCGTCAGGCAAGATCGTGGCGGCCGCGCTCGATTGTGACGCCGACCTCGCCGGCCTCGCGCACCGCGCCGGGCTTGCGCACGGTCAATCGCAGCCAGGGCGTGGCGAATTCCCGCAACACAAGATCGGCGATGCGCTCGCCGAGGGTTTCGACCAACTGGCAATCGCTGGCGGCGGCGAACTCGACAAGGCGCCGCGCCACGGCTTGATAATCCAGGGTGTCGTCCAGGCGGTCGGTCGCGGCCGCCGGGCGAATGTCGGTGCCCAGTTCCAGGTTGAGGAGCAGGGTTCGGCGCTGCTGGCGTTCCCAGGGATGAACGCCGATGAGGGTTTCGACCCGCAGGTCGCGAATGAAAATGATGTCCATGACGGGGCTCCGCGCGATGGTTTATCTTAACGTAAAAGCTCCATTCCATTTCCGTTTTGTCCACAGCCGGCTTTGGCGCCGGCTTTTCCGACGCGGGCCGTAGCGAATGTTCATCACTTCGTTGTTCGTGGTGCTGGGTTATCTGGCCGGTTCCATTTCCACCGCCATTCTGGTGTGTCGGGCGATGGGTCTGCCCGATCCCCGGCAGGAAGGCTCGCGCAATCCGGGCGCCACCAACGTGTTGCGCTTTGGCGGCAAGAAAGCCGCCGCTATCACTCTAGTCGGCGATTTTCTCAAGGGTCTGCTGCCGGTGCTGCTGGCGCGGTGGGCCGACCTGGACGAAACCGGACTGGCCCTGACCGCGCTGGCGGCGTTCCTGGGGCATCTGTACCCGGTGTTTTTCGGCTTCGAGGGCGGCAAGGGTGTGGCGACCGCCTTTGGCGTCATCCTTGGCCTGTCCTGGCCGGTGGCGCTGGCCGCGTTGGCAACCTGGCTATTCATGGCCTTCGTGGCGCGGGTTTCCTCGCTGGCGGCGTTGACCGCCGCTGCGTTGACCCCACTGTTCGCCTGGGGATTTGGGACGGGGAGCGTTCCGTTCGTCGTCCTGCTATTCATGGTGGCGTTGCTGGTCTGGCGGCACCGTTCCAACATCCGAAATCTGCTGGCGGGTGCCGAGGACAAGATCGGCACGGATCGGCCGGAGGGTTGAGGGGGCGGATCGGGGAGGATCAAGCCGGCGCCCGGCCCCGTTGCTGGAATTCCGCCAGCGCCCGCTGGAACCGTCGGTACAGCCGCTCCGGGGTTCGTCCTTGGAACAACGCATCCAAGGCCTCGAACTTGGCCCATTGCGCCTCGAAACCGCGCTGGGTGAAGCTGCCGACCGGATGCCCCTTGGCCATCAGCCGGTTCATGTCGGTGAGGTTGGAGGTCTTGTCGGCACAGGACAACGCCAGAATCACTGGGTCGTTCAACATTGCCAAGCGTTCGCGGTAGTGTTGCTGGCGGTTTTCCCAACTTTGATTTTTGTCGGTCTCCGACACGGCGGCGACCAGCGCCGCCACCCGGGCGTTGCCGAGGGCCGCCGCCAACGCCGCCTCATCGTAGCCGCAATCCTCGATGATGTCGTGCAGGTAGGCGGCGGCCACCGGTTCCGGGTCGCGGATGCCGCTCTCCATCAGCAGCCATGCCACCTCGGCCAAATGCAGGAAGTAGGCCGGGCGGTCCTCGCCGGGCGGAGCCTTGCGGCGGTGGTCGCGCTGACGATGGGCGTATTCCGCCAGCCGCATCGCGTTCGGGACCAGAGTATCGTCGAGTGCGTTCATAAGGCGATCTCGCGCTAAAATCGTGGGGAGGCGTTAATGAGCCGCTTGGTTATCGGCCGGTAAAAATCCTTTATAATTTTCAATTCGATTTTTTCCATTGCACACAGGATATCCAAGGTCGTGAATAAAAAATCCAGCTACAACCGCGAGGAACTGCTTGCCTGCGCCCGTGGCGAGTTGTTCGGCCCTGGCAACGCGCAGTTGCCCTTGCCGAACATGCTGATGATGGATCGCATCGTCCATATCGGTTCCGAGGGCGGCCAATACGGCAAGGGCGAGATCGTCGCGGAACTGGATATTCATCCCGATCTGTGGTTTTTCCAATGTCACTTCATCGGCGATCCGGTCATGCCGGGCTGTTTGGGGCTGGACGCCATGTGGCAACTGGTTGGGTTTTTCCTGGGCTGGATGGGTGGCCAGGGGCGAGGGCGGGCGCTGGGTTGCGGTGAGGTCAAGTTCACTGGCCAGGTGCGCCCGGAAGCGAAGAAACTCACCTATCACATTCATATGAAGCGGGTCATCCTGCGCAAACTGGTCATGGGCATCGCCGACGCCAACCTGGAGGTGGATGGCCGGACCATTTACACCGGCAAGGATTTGCGGGTCGGATTGTTCACCTCGACCGACGGCTTTTGAGGGTAGCGACGATGAGACGGGTAGTCATTACCGGTATCGGTATCGTGTCCAGCATCGGCAACGACCGCTGGGAAGTGCTGGAATCACTGCGGCAGGGTCGCAGCGGCCTGGAATTCGCGGAGGATTATAAGGCCATGGGGCTGCGTTCCCATGTGCGCGGGCCGCTGCGGGTGGATCTGGCGGCGCTGATCGACCGCAAGATGCTGCGGTTCATGGGCGACGCCGCCGCCTTCAATTACATCGCCCTGCGTGAGGCCATCGCCGACGCCGGGTTGCCGGAGGAGATGGTGTCGAACCCGCGCACGGGGTTGGTGACCGGCACCGGCGGCGGCAGCCCGCAGAACATGGTGGAGGCCGCCGATCTGCTGCGCAACAAGGGGTTGAAGCGAGTCGGACCCTACATGGTGCCACGTACCATGAGCAGCACGACCACGGCCTGTCTGGCGACCCCGTTCAAGATCAAGGGCGTCAATTACAGCATCGGTTCCGCTTGCGCCACCGGCTCGCACTGCATCGGCCACGGCGGCGAACTGATCCAGTGGGGCAAGCAGGACATCGTGTTCGCCGGTGGTGGCGAGGAGGTGCACTGGAGCCTGACCCATTTGTTCGACGCCATGGGCGCGCTGTCCACCAAGTACAACGCCACCCCACAAACCGCCTCGCGTCCGTATGACGCTAACCGCGACGGATTCGTGATCTCCGGTGGCGGTGGGATCGTCGTGCTGGAGGAACTGGAGCACGCCCGCCGGCGCGGCGCGCGGATTTACGCCGAACTGGTCGGCTATGGCGCGACTTCGGACGGCTTCGACATGGTGCAGCCCTCCGGCGAAGGCGCGCTGCGCTGCATGAGGCAGGCGCTGGAAGGGGTGAGCGAGCCGGTGGATTACATCAACACCCACGGCACCAGCACCCCGGCCGGCGACATCAAGGAGCTGGAGGCGATTCGCGAGGTGTTCGGTGATCGCATTCCACCGATCAGCGCCACCAAGTCGCTGACCGGCCACGCGCTGGGCGCGGCGGGCGTGCACGAAGCCATCTATTCGTTGCTGATGATGGACAACCGTTTTATCGCCGCCTCGGCCAACATCGAAACCCTCGACCCAGCGGCGGAGGGCTTCCCCATCGTGCGCGAGCGGGTGGACAACGCCGACCTGCGGGTGGTGATGTCCAATAGCTTCGGATTTGGCGGCACCAACGCCACGTTGGTGTTCCGGCGGCTTGAGGGTTAGCCTCTGGTCGTCTAGTGGATCGCCGCATAAATTCTGACAGGTTATGATCGGGTGTAGGGTGGATGAGGCGTTCCGCGCCGCATCCGCCTGCGGCCCGACGCGGTGAATGCGCTTCGCTTATCCACCCTACGCTTCTGAACCTGTCAAAACTTTTGCGTCAGCCTACTAGTCCGCCAACAGCCAGTCGCGCACCACCGCGATTTGATCGTCGGCCATCAGCGCCGGCGCGTGGCCCATGCCGGGGAACTCGATCAGTTGCGCCCGGGGGCCACGCTCGGTCATCGCGATGGCGTCAGCGTGAGTCAGCACGTCGGAATACACCCCGCGCAATACCAGGGTCGGACAACGGATGGCGTCCCATAGCGGCCACAGGTCGATGTCCTTGATGTCGTCGATAACCAGCTTTTTGAAGATCTCGACGATGCCCGGATCGTAGCCGGTCGTGTAGCGACCGTCTTCCAGTTGGCGGGAATTGTGGATGAGCATGTGCCGCCACTGCGCGTCGGTCAGATTGCCGAAGGTGGCCGCGAAGGCGCGCAGGGCGCGACTCATCTCCTCAAAGCTGTCGTAGACATGCTCCTGGCCAAGGTACATGGCGACCCGCTTCAGGCCGGCGGCGGGGATGAACGGCCCGACATCGTTGACCAGCAGCCTGTGGATCGGCGAGCCGGGGTAGCTGGCCAGGAAGATGCCGATCAGACCACCCATCGAGGTGCCGACCCAGTCGATCCGCTCGGCATCGAGCCGAGCCAGCAGCATCGCCATGTCGTTGACGTATAGCGGATAGGTGTAATCACTCTTGTCAGCCAGCCAGTCGCTCTGGCCGCGCCCAACCACGTCCGGGCAGATCACGCGGTACTCGCGCTCCAGCGCGGCGGCCAAGAAATCGAAGTCGCGGCCGGTGCGGGTCAGTCCATGGACGCAGATCAGCACCTTGGGATTGGCGGGGTCGCCCCATTCGGTGTAATGAACCCGGTGGAAGCCGTGGGGGCCGAGCGCCCGGTAGTAGCGCGATGTCATCGCCATCGATCAGTCTCCTTCAAGTTGTGAGTGGCGCCATTATCCGGCAAGCCCGAGAGGGTGGCTATAATCTCCCCACCGGCTTTCCATCCACGAGCATCCGAGCATGGCGATCCTGCACTACACCGAGAGCGGCCAGGGCGAGCCGCTGATCCTGCTCCACAGCGGCGGGATGAGCGGCGCGGAGTGGACGCCACAAGTCCCACTGTTCGCTCGCGATTTTCGCGTGATCGTTCCCGATCATCTGGGCCACGGCCACAGCCCGATGGTGGCCGAGAGATTGACCATCGGTGACATGGGCCACGCGGTGCTGGACCTGATGGACGAACTGGAATTGCCGGCGGCGCATCTGGTGGGGTCGTCGCTGGGCGGGGCGGTGGCGCTGTGGCTGACTCTCTACCATCCCCACCGGGTGAGCAAGCTGGTGTTGTACCGAATCGGCTACCGCAAGGACGTGAAGACTCACGCGGGGACTCGCGACATGGCCGATCCGGCGTACTGGCGCGGGGTCGGCATGCACAAGTGGCTGAGCGACATCCACCAACCGCAAGGCGGGCCGGACGCTTGGGAAGAAGTGATCGGCCGGGTGTCGGAGGCGCTGGAGCCGGCCACGACCGATCATTCGCACGATCTCGAAGTGTTGGATCGCATCACCCAGCCGACCCTGATCGTGGTGGGCGACCGCGATCCGGTGGCGCCGCTGGATCAGATTCTGGAAATGTTCGGGGCGATTCCCCACTGCGGACTCTGGGTCATGCCTTACGCGACCCACGTGACCGCCACCGGTACGTGGCGGGCGAAATCGTTCGCGCTGGAAGTGACGCGGTTTTTGCAACGGCAAAAATAACGAGACGAGGCGGGATGACGATGATCGGAATACCGAAAGTTCTGGCGTTGACGGCGGCGCTGGGCATGGCCGCGCCGGTTTGGGCGGGTCAATACGACGTTGTGTTCGGCGATGTCCAGCGGATGCTGGGCCAGGCGGCGCGAAACGACGAAGCAGGCTTGAACACGCTCCGGCAACGGCTGGAAGGCGAACCCAAACCGCCCCACCGCAACGCCAAGGAAGCCCGCGTCCTGAATCAGCAGGGGCTGGACGCGCTGAAACGGAACGATTATCAGGCCGCCGCGACCGCCTTTCAAAAGGCGCAGGAAGCGGATCCCGCCGATGTCGAAGTGGCTGGCAATCTGGGCTATGCCAACCTGAAGCTCGGTCAGTTCAAGCGCGCGGAACATCAATTGGTCTACGCGATTTCCCTAGCGCCGGGACGGTCGTCGTCGTGGTACAACCTCGGCCAAGTGTATGGCGCGATGAACGAGGTCGAAAAGGCGACCGGGGCGTTTGTCGCGGCATACCGCTTTTCCCAGAACCCGCCCAAGACCCTGGAGTTCATGCGGCAGGCCCTGACCGCGCCGGAGAACAACGAAACTACCCGCGCGGCGCTGAAACGGACGCTGGAATTAATGGGGGTATGACAGGTGGTTGAGGGGGGCGAATCAATATGCCTATCGCGACTTTAACCTGACGCCAGACCGATACCGAACACAAGTAAAAATGACGATCAATCCCGCCGCTTGCGCAGCAGGAAATAAAACCGTCCGCTATCCTCACGCGTTTCCAGCAGGGCGTGGCCCATCTGCTGGCTGAAAACCTCGAAGTCCCGTACCGATTCAGGATCGGTGGCGATGATCCGCAATACTTGGTCGCCGCGTAGACTGGCCAGCGCCTTCTTGGCCTTGAGGATCGGCAGGGGACAGTTCAGCCCCGAGGTGTCGAGTTCGGCGTCAACGTCGGTCATGGGCAGGGAGTCGTGGAGCCAGCTTGACAAACGACCGTTCCTCGGTCGGTTTGATAGCCGCTTTGCAACATATCGTTCAACCCGCCTTTGTTTTCCACTTGGCGGTAGCCCATCTGCCGCAGCGCCTGTTCGGCGATACCGGAGCGGCGGCCGCTGCGGCAGTAGAGGACGATACCGCTGTTGCGATCCGGCGCGACAGCGGCGATGCGGGCGGCGATTTCATCGTAGGGGATGTTAATCGCCTCCCGCACATGTCCAGCGCGATATTCCTCGGTGGTGCGCACGTCGATGATCAACGGCTGGCCGGGAACGGCTAGGCTGCTGGGTTCAGCCAGCGCCAGGATCGAAAACAGCAGCGCGGCGAGCAATCCGGCCAGCTTTTTCATGTCATCTCCTTAAGAATTGACGAAGGCAGGTTGGAAACCCCGCCGTTATAACGAATTGCATGGCTGTTGCTCAACCGGCGACGACTGAACGAGAGAACAACGTCTGTTTGATGTCCCCACCACCAAGGAGTTGCCTCATGTTGATGTCCGGCCAGGATTACCGCGATTCATTGCGACGCTACCAGCCACGGGTCTATGTCAACGGTCGCCGGATCGAGTCGGTGACCGACGAGCCGTTGCTGGCGCCGGGCGTGAACGGCGTGGCGCTGACCTATGACTTCGCCCTGCGCGAGGACATGGCGGCGCTGATGCGCGCGACCCGCCCGGATTTGGCCGGTGGCCAGCCGGTGAACCGGATGATCGCCATTCCCGCGTCGACCGAGGATTTGCTCGACAAGCTGGAGGCAGTGCGGCTGGTATGCCAGGAAACCGGCTGCGCGCAACGGTATCTGGGCGGCGACGCGCTGGCCGCGATCCGGCAGACCACCGCGCGGGTGGACGCCGAGCTCGGCACGACTTACGGCGAGCGCTTTCACGCCTATCTGGAACGAGTGTATGCCGAAGACTTGGCGCTCGGGGTGGCGATGACCGACGGCAAGGGCGACCGTAGCCATCGGCCCAGCCAACAGGCCAATCCCGATGCCTACGTCCGCATCGTCGAGCGTCGCCCGGATGGTATCGTTTTGTCCGGCGTCAAGGCGATCATCACCGGTGCTCCCTACCTGCACGAGTTGCTGGTGATGCCGGGACGGAACATGACCGAGGCGGACGCCGCTTACACGGTGTGCTGCGCCGTGCCGGTCGACGCCGAAAATCTCACCCTCATCGCCCGGCCCGCTGGTCGGCCGGGCGAGGCGGCGGCCAAGTTCAGCGCCCGCTATGGCCAGTCCACGGCGGTGGCGGTGTTCGACCGGGTGTTCGTGCCCTGGGATCGGGTGTTCCTGGCCGGTGAGTGGGCGCATTCCAGCTTTCTCACCCACGAATACGCGACCCATCACCGTCATACCTGCATCGGCGCGCGGGCCGGCTTCGGCGATCTGCTGATCGGCGCGGGCGCGCTGATGACCGAGGCGAATGGGCTCGACCTCAATCGCGCCGCCAGCTTGCGCGAGCCGATGGTGGAATTGATCCAGATCGTCGAGGGTTTCTACGCCTGTGGCGTGGCGGCCTCGGTCTACGGCATCCCGGACCCCGCTGGCGTCATGGTTCCCGAACCGGTGTTCGCCAATATCGGCAAGCTGTTACTGGCCACCCAGATTTACGACATGCACCGGGTCGCCCACGAGGTTTCGGGTGGGCTGATCGTGACCCTGCCGGGGCCGGACGAGGACCACAATCCAGTTACCGCAGGTCGGCTTTCCGAACTGCTCGCCGGGCGTTCGGACATCCCCTACGAAAAACGCATCGAGGTGGCGCGCTTCATCGAGGATCTCACCGCCTCGCACCAGGCCGGCTGGTATTCGGTGATCTCGCTGCACGGCGGCGGTTCGCCCGAAGCGATGAAGAAGGAAATCTGGCGGCATTACCCGATCGGCGACAAGGTGGAACTGGTGGAACGACTGCTAGAACGCGGGATACTGGCCGATGGAACGCGCCGGCTCAGCCGCCAGCGGCAGCCAGGCCGCTGCTGCGCGGAAGGCTGTATGATCCCCGACGCCTTGCCGTCGCCGGGGTCTGGTGGAGCCGGCGAACCGGATCGCATCGGCTGACGCAGGTTCCTCCGATGGGTGGCGATTTTAATGGTGACGAGTTGCTGCAAGCCGGTTGCCGAAGCGCCTCCGTCGGCCGTTCTTTCTACTTCACCGGGAGTGTGCCAAACTGGCTTGGGGCGTCGGCACTCGTCGTTTTATCCTGCCGGCAAGCAACGAGGAGGAGACAGCGATGACCAAATATGGCTTCGTCGCATCGGGTGGCGGTTATCGGAGTTTCTATACCGAAGGCGTGTTGGTTTGGATGAAGAAAAACGGCCTGCCGGTCGTGCACATCACCTCGACCAGCTCCGGCAACAACATCGTCGTCGATTACCTGCTGTGGGACTGGCAGGCGGAGGAATTGCCGCCGGTCTTGACGCGCACGGTCCGGCTCAGCGTCACCGACATTTTCCACGTTTTTTCCAACTTCCTGGGTTTGCGACCGCCCTTGCTGCCGAGCGGCACGCATCTTTTTACCGTCGACAAGGATAGCTGCCGCAAGTCGCTTCAACTCGATGACGCCAAGCGGCGCGCGTTGTTGGCGGAGCATCTCAAGACTCTGCGCTGGGATATTCGGGCCACCAACGTCACCAAGCGAGCAGGGCGATTCTTCAAGGTCAACGAGATTCTGGCGACCATCGACGATGCCAGCCTCGACGCTTTCATGGATGCCTTTCTCGCTGGAATTACCACCATCCCTTACTTCAAGGCGATCATGATCGACGGCGACTATTACATCGAGGGTGGTTACCTCGACAACACGCCGCTGCGCACCTTGTTCGAGGACGATGAGGTCGACGAAATCATCGCCGTCGATTTCACCGATTACGACTATCACCGCGAACTGGACAAGCTGTATCGCTCGAACCTGTTGGCCTTGCCGCTCAACAGCATCGACACGCACCTCCTGGTCAGCGACCTTCAACTGACCTTGCCCAACGCGCGGGTGTTCGCGCAGGCGACCGTGATCAACGAGATGCTTAAAACAATGGGCAAACGGACGGCGGAAATCGCCGGCAAGCGCTATTACGCCAAGCCGTTGCACATCCTGCGGCCCAAGGATTTGGAGAGCATGACGATTTCGCTCAAGGACAGCACGGCCCAGAAGCGTTACTTCGAGCTTGGCCAGCAGGAAGCAGCGGCAATGTTTGGGGCACTCTAGCCGATATTTTTGGGACGAAGCTGCTTTTTACACTGAGTGGGGTAGGGTGGACTTGGAGGTTGAAAGCGCGAGAAGAATTGCGCGTGGATCAAACGTGCTCGTGCAGGCCGCACTCGCGCTTGAGGCCGAAGAACCGGGTCTCTTCCTTGGTGATGCCATCGGCCAGCCGACGGGTGGTGTGCACGTCACCGATTTGTTGACATCCAAATGAGAATGATTATCATTAGCAAAAAGCTGCTGTATATGGAATCACCCGATGTGCAAGCTGCATCACACCATGCCGAAATCCTTACAAGACGTTCGCAACGTCCCCGATGCCCTCTCCGCGACGTCGCGCAAGAAGTTTTGTTTAGGCAACGCTTCAGGTAGCGACAAGCCTTTCGGGTCTACATTTTTGCCATGTCCCCCAACGACGGCCCGAAAATCGCCAACGCCGCTCCGCAAAAAGCTTTGGGAACTCGATCCATACTATCACTGTAGCGTAGTCGGTACTTGCTTGACCTTGACCGAACTGCGCCAGCTCCAGCGGCGGTTGGGCGGCGCCGCTCAAGTCCCGACCAGCGATTACGATTTGCATCGCGTATTCGTCGTCGCGGCCCGTGACGCCACGCCCGCGAGCCGTCTGCTCCACAAGCATCTGGATCGCAAGTACAGGCTGGCCATCCAGCAGGTCGGCAAAGCGCGATCGGCGGAGGAATTCGTTACCTGTTGGGATGCGGCGTTGAACTTGGGCGAAGTTGCGGGCGCTTACTGGGCCTTGATCACTCAGTCTACCGTGCCTAACTCTGTCCTCGACCGCGTTTACGGCGAGGTTCACATGTTGTCGCATTTATCCGGCGCGTCGATTAGGGTCGATTTGCAGGCGTTGAACTGGCTGAGGCGGCGTTGCCCGGAGCTGGAAACACAACTGGCCGACGCCAAGACCGCAACGCGCCGCCGGTTGGCCGAGCAAGAAGACGCGATCGCCGTCCTGAACAAAAGGCTGGCGCGAGCGCTGGAGGCGGAAAACAGGCTCCAGACCGCCGAAGCCCGTTTGGCGGTGCTGGAAGGACAGCCGTTGGTCGCGCGCTTGCGGACCCAAGTCGAGGAGTTGAGCGAGCGGCTCGACGCCGATCGCGACCGCGCCGATCGCGCCGAAGCCACCGCCGACCACTGGAAGCAGCAGGCGACCCGCTCCATCGACCAAAACCAGTGGCTCGCGCAACAGTTGGCCGAATCGCGCCAGGAGCGGGACATGCTGGAAATCACTCTGGAACGACTGCTAGCGCCACCCCCGTGCGTGGGCGGCGACGACGCGGACGCGACGGTCGATGCCACCAACTCCGACCTGGTGGGCCGTTGCGTGCTGTACGTCGGCGGTCGCCAAAGTCTGTGCGCGCATTTCCGCGAACTGGTGGAGCGCCGCAACGGTCGTTTCATCTATCACGACGGCGGGCGTGAGGACGCCCGCGCTCAGCTTTGGGACGTGGTGCGGCAGGCGGACGCCGTGCTCTGCCCGCTGGATTGCGTGAGCCACGACGCGGTGCATCGGATCAAGCGCTTTTGCGAGCGCAACACCAAACCGCTGGTGCTGTTGCCGCGCGCCAGCCTGGCGGCCTTCAATCGCGGCTTGAACGTGGTGGCATCGTGAGGTCCGCCGCCATGCTCGACAACGAAGCAGTTCTCGGTCCGAACCGAAACCCCATCGTGTTGCGCGACGTCGGAATCGCCGCCGGTCGCGAGGCGGAGGAGGACGGAATTGAGTTGGCCATCGACGCTGGGAAGCTCTATCAGCTTCTGGTTTGCGGGGCGGTGAGCGTGACCGATTTTCGCTGCCTTGACCACGCTTCAAAATGTCGCGTGCGAACCTTGTGCCTGCGTGCTTGCGCGCATCGCTTGAATCGGGGTGGCGCCGCCGGGACCGCGCGGCGGTGTACGATGGAGCGTCCGTCGTGAACCCGCCTTGCCGCGATCCGCGATTCGCTCGACCCAATCCGGGCAGCGAAATGTCCCAGAAACGATTGTCCAGCAACGATCTGTTCGATGGCGACCAGGAAATTCTGATTGAGCATGCTGGACAGGAATATCGGTTGCGTATCACGCGCCAGGGAAAACTGATTCTGACTAAATAATCAACACTCACGGCGTCTTTCAAGAACGCCGCGCCAGCCACCTTCGGCCTCCGGGCGATGGCAGCCAGCCTGCATGAGCAACCTTCCCTAATCCATGGAGGCCTTTCCCATGTCAAGGCATTCTGTTTCAGCCCGGCGATGGCCGAGCGTATTCAATTTAACCACCGTGCCCCAAACCGATGCGCCACTCCCGCGGACTCGATCCTGTGTCCAAGCCACCGTGGTTGGAAATCCGCCCAGCGTGGATATTGAGGGCTATCCGCGATTTTTCGACCGGCGGAAGGTGACTCGAAACTTGGCGATGGTCAAGCTCACTCCACGGGAAATCGAGATTCGGATTGGACGACTGATTCAAACCAGCCTAAATGGACGCTCCACTGCCATGGCCATTGAAATCGTGCGCCACATCGAGGCGCTCTGCACCCATCCGGATGATCGTCGGTCTCCGGAGGAGCGCTGCATCCTCCGACGCTTGGCTGGGCACTGGCGGCGACTGGCCTGGCTCGCCGTCGATTCGGAATCCGAGGGAAATGTAACTCCAGGTGCTGCTTTCTCTTGCTGCCAACCTATTGGTTTGATTGGAGCGAAGCCACCGCCATGAAATCCACTGATCTCGATACCCCTTGCGGCGATGTACTGCCTGACGCGGCGCTGATCCAGACAGCGCTGTGTTATCTGATGACACGTTATACCTTACGTCCCTACTCCGGATTAATCTTCACTATCATGCATCACTTGCAAATGTTGTTGGCTGACCCCGACGTGGCTTGTCTGCCGGAACGGAGAAAAATTCATCGCAAGTTACTTCAACATTGGAAGAGCATTGCCCTGCAACAGCAAGCAACTGGTCTCGATGGCGTCCTGTTCCGGCCGACCACGTTGAATTGATAAGCCTTTCGTGTTTCTGAAGTCGATGGGCGGCCCACCCACCGTTCAAGAACAAGCCCGGTCAAAGCCGGGCTTCCCAGGCGCGGGAAAACCCGCTGGTGCTAAGCCAAACGGTTTTAGCGACGAAGTTGGACGTGGATCAAACGTGCTCGTGCAGGCCGCACTCGCGCTTGAGGCCGAAGAACCGGGTCTCTTCCTCGGTGATGCCATCGGCCAGCCGACGGGTGGTGTGCACGTCACCGATGGAAACGTAACCCTGTTCCCACAGCGGGTGATAGGGCAAGTTGTGACGGGTCAGATAGCGGAACACGTCACGGTCGGTCCAGTCGATCAGCGGGTGGACCTTGCAGCGGCCATTGCGCCACAGCAACACGTCGAGATTCTGGCGGCTTTGCGCCTGTTGCCGCCGCAGCCCGGAAATCCAGGCCGCCGCGCCCAAGTCCCGCAGCGCTCGCTGCATCGGCTCAACCTTGTTGAGCCAGTTGTAGCGCTCGATGCCTTCCAACCCCTGTTCCCAAAGCTTGCCGTAGCGGGCTTCCTGCCAAGCCGGACTGTGCTCGGCCCGGTAGATGTGGAGGTTCAGGGACAGCCGCTCGGACAGCTCGTCGATGAACTGATAGGTCTCCGGAAACAGATAGCCGGTATCCACCAGAACCACTGGAATATCGGGTTGCTGGACGGTGACCAGGTGCAGGCAAACGGCCGACTGCGCCCCGAAACTGGAGGTCAGCACGACGCGGCCGGGGAAATTTCCCAGCGCCCACGCGACCCGTTGCTCGGCGCTCAGCTTGTCCATCTCGCGGTTCATCTCCGCCAGATCGAACCATGGCTGGGCGGCGGTTCCCTGAAAATGAGCATCCGCTGGTGCGTTCGCTTGAGTCATGATGGATCTCCCTCGGTGTGCTGGCCAGCTATGATTGGGCATCTTGGGTAAGAATTTGGAAATCACACATTTAAACTTTATCGGCGAATTGATAAATCTAAAAGGAATTAGTATCTATATATTTATTTCGTTTAATTATGCTTGTGGGCCGTCGATTGAGCTAGGCGCGGCCCACACGGGTCGTTACAATCCCTTCTCCCGCCGGGCCGTGTTGGATGCCGGCCCAATCGCCGCCACGCTGCTCTCGTCATGTCCTCCCCGTTCATCGCTTGCCCTTGCGCCATGGCTCCCGCGCCTCTAGGGGTTAGTTTGCGCGCCGCGCGGCTAGTTTACGGCGGCCTGACCCTGTTCGACGGCCTGGATTTGGAACTGTCCGGCGGTTGCTTTACCTGCCTGCTCGGTCCCAGCGGCATTGGCAAGACCAGCCTGTTGCGCCTGCTGGCGGGGTTGACCGCCGTTGGCGTCAGCGGCGAGTTGCGCGGCGACGACGGGTTGCCGTTGACTGGACGGGTGGCCTACATGGCGCAACAGGATTTATTGCTGCCCTGGCTGACCGTGCTGGACAACGTCACCCTGGGCAGCCGGCTGCGCGGCGAACGGCCGGACCGCGAGCGGGCGTTGCGTTTGTTGGCGCGGGTCGGTCTGACCGATTGCGCGCTGGCGCGGCCGGATACGTTGTCCGGCGGGATGCGCCAACGGGCGGCGTTGGCGCGGACCCTGATGGAAGACCGGCCGGTGGTGCTGATGGACGAGCCGTTCTCCGGGCTGGACGCACTGACGCGGTTGCGGTTGCAGGCGTTGGCCGCCGAGTTGCTGGCCGGGCGAACCGTGCTGCTGGTCACCCACGATCCGCTGGAAGCCTTGCGACTGGGCGATCATGTCCTGGTGATGAACGGACGACCGGCGATCCTGTCTCCGCTGCCCGATCTGCCCGGCGTTCCACCCCGCGATCCGGGCGATCCGGCGGTCCAGGCCGCCTACCGCGCGATTCTGCGTCTGTTGGGAGCGACATGAAGGGGTTGGGGCGGGGTCTGCTGACGCTGGCGGGTCTGTTGCTGGTCTGGCAGGGGGTGGTGACGCTGGGCGAGTTGCCGCCGTACATTCTGCCCGATCCGTCGGCGGTCGCGGCCAGCCTGTGGCGGAATGCCAACTCGTTGCTTGGCCATGCAAGTGTCACCGCGCTGGAAATCGTGCTCGGGATGACGCTGGGCACGCTGCTGGGTGGCGCGACCGCGCTGGCGCTGGGCTATTCGCGCCGGGCGCGGCGCTGGTTGCTGCCAGTGCTGATCGCCTCCCAGGCCATCCCGGTGTTCGCCATCGCGCCCTTGCTGGTGCTGTGGCTGGGCTACGGGCTGGGTTCCAAGATCGCGATGGCGATGCTGATCATCTATTTCCCCGTGACGGCGAATTTTTACGACGGCCTGCGCCATACCCCGCGCGGCTGGCTGGATCTGGCGCGGGTGATGCTGCCCGAGCCCCGGCGCTGGGCGGTGTTGCGTCATATCGCGTTGCCCGCCGCGCTGCCGGCGCTGGGTTCCGGGTTGCGAGTTGCCGCCGCCGTCGCGCCCATCGGCGCGGTGCTGGGCGAGTGGGTGGGTTCCAGCGCCGGGCTGGGTTACCTGATGCTGCATGCCAACAGCCGGATGCAGGTGGATTTGCTGTTCGCCGCCCTGCTGGTCCTGGCCGCGCTGGCGGTCGGGCTGTACTTTGCCGTGGATGCCGGACTCAAACGCTGGCTGCCCTGGCATCCCCCCAATCCCGAAACCGTTGAAACCGATTGAATGGATGGAAGAATCATGTCGAACCTGTTCCGCGCCGCCTTGTTGTTGCTGAGCCTGGCCGTGCTGGCGCCAGGCGCCTGGGCCGCTGACTCGCCGGTCAACGATAAGAAATTGACCGTCATGCTCGACTGGTTTGTGAATCCCGATCACGCCGCCCTGATCGTGGCCCAGGAGAAGGGCTTTTTTGCCGCCCAGAACCTGGAGGTCGACCTGCAAACACCCGCCGACCCCAACGATCCGCCCAAGCTGGTCGCCGCCGGCAAGGTGGATCTGGCGATCACTTACCAGCCCCAATTGCATATTCACGTCAATGCCGGGCTACCGATCAAGCGCATCGGCACCCTGGTCGCGACCCCGTTGAATTCGCTGGTCGTGCTCAAAGGTGGACCGGTGAAGACCCTGGCCGACCTCAAGGGCCGCAAGATCGGCTATTCGGTGGGCGGGTTCGAGGAAGCGTTGCTCAAGGCGATGTTGGCGAAGGCCGACCTCAAGCCGGAGGACGTGACCCTGGTGAACGTCAACTTCTCGCTCGCTCCATCCCTGCTGTCGAAACAGGTGGACGCGGTCATCGGCGCTTTTCGCAATTTCGAGCTGAATCAGCTCGATCTGGCCAAGAAGCCGGGACAGGCGTTCTATCCGGAGGAAGAGGGGGTATTGCCCTACGACGAACTGGTGTTGGTGGCGAACCGCGATCAACTGAACGATCCCCGACTGGGACGGTTCGTGATTGCACTGGAACAGGCGACGTTGTACCTCCTCAACCATCCCGACGAGGCGTGGAAGGCGTTTGTGGTCAAGCATAAGGATCTGGACGACGAATTGAACCGCCGCGCCTGGCGCGACACCCTGCCGCGCCTGGCTCGTCGGCCAGCGGCGCTGGACGAGGCCCGCTACAAGCGTTTCGCCCAGTTTCTCGTCAAGCAGGGCGTGATCACCGTGGCCTTGCCGGTGTCCAACTACGCGGTGCAACTGCCGTCGTCTGAATGATATGCGTTATCCCGAACCCTTCGATGTGATCGTGATCGGCGGCGGCCACGCCGGCGCTGAAGCCTGCATGGCCGCCGCGCGCATGGGGCTGCGCACCCTGTTGCTGACCCACACCATCGAAACCGTGGGGGCGATGAGTTGCAACCCGGCCATCGGCGGCATCGGCAAGGGGCATCTGGTCAAGGAGATCGACGCGCTTGGCGGGGTCATGGCACGGGCCGCTGACCGGGCCGGCATCCAGTTCCGCATTCTCAACAACCGCAAGGGGCCGGCGGTGCGAGCTACCCGCTGTCAGGCCGACCGGGCGCTGTACAAGGCGGCGATGCGCGCGTTGATCGAAAACCAGCCGAATCTGCAAGTGTTCCAGCAGGCCGCTGACGACGTGCTGGTCGAGGGCGACCGGGTGACCGGGGTGGTGACGCAAAGCGGTGTCCGTTTCTCCGCCGGCGCGGTGGTGCTGACCGCTGGCACCTTCCTGGCCGGACGGATTCACGTGGGGATGGTCAACTATGAAGGCGGGCGGGCCGGCGATCCCCCGGCCAACGCGCTGGCGACGCGGCTGCGGGAGTTGCCGCTGCGGGTCGGGCGACTGAAGACCGGCACGCCGCCGCGCCTGGATGGGCGGAGCATCGACTTTGCTCAGTTGACCGAACAACCCGGCGACGAACCATGTCCGGTGTTTTCCTATCTGGGTTCGACGGCGGAACATCCCCGGCAGATCTCGTGCTGGATCACCCACACCAACGAGCGGACCCACGCTCTGATTCGCGGCGGCCTGGACCGTTCGCCATTGTTCGCCGGGGTCATTCAGGGTGTCGGGCCGCGCTATTGCCCCTCCATCGAGGACAAGATTCACCGCTTCGCCGACAAGAACTCGCACCAGATTTTTCTGGAACCGGAAGGGTTGGAGACGCACGAGTTTTACCCCAACGGTATCTCCACCAGCCTACCCTTCGATGTGCAATACGCGCTGGTGCGCTCGATTCCAGGTTTGGAAAACGCGCACATCACCCGGCCCGGCTACGCCATCGAATATGATTTCTTCGATCCACGCGATCTGGATTACTCGCTGCAAACCCGGCCGATCCGGGGCCTGTTCTTCGCCGGCCAAATCAACGGCACCACCGGCTACGAGGAAGCGGCGGCGCAAGGTCTGCTGGCCGGTCTCAACGCCGGGCGCTTCGTCCGGGGCGAGGAGCCGTGGTGGCCGAACCGCGACGAAGCCTATCTCGGCGTGCTGGTCGACGATCTCATCACCCGGGGTACCAGCGAACCCTACCGGATGTTCACTAGCCGAGCCGAACATCGCCTGTTGCTGCGCGAGGATAACGCCGACTTGCGGCTGACCGAAATCGGCCGCCGGCTGGGGTTGGTGGACGATGAACGCTGGGCGGCGTTCGAGACCAAGCGCGAGGCCATCGAGCGGGAAAGCCAGCGGCTGCGCGAGACCTGGGTGCGTCCGGGTCAGGCGAGCGAAGCCGACTTCCAGCGGGTGTTGCAAGGGCCGCTGGCGCGGGAAAGCCGGGCGGCGGAGTTGTTGCGTCGGCCAGAAGTGAGCTATGACGGGTTGATGAGCCTGCCGGGCGTTGGTCCCAGCGCGGCTGATCCGCGAGTGGCCGAGCAGGTCGAGATTCAGGCCAAGTATGCCGGCTACATCGAACGCCAGCGCGAGGAAATCGAACACCAGCGCCGCCACGAACAATGGACGCTGCCGCCGGATTTGGATTACGCCGAGGTACGGGGTCTGTCGCGCGAGGCGCGGGAAAAGCTGATCCGGCATCGTCCCCACACCCTGGGTCAGGCGGGCCGCATTCCGGGCATGACCCCCGCCGCTGTCTCCTTGTTACTGATTCATCTCAAGCGCCGCCGGGGACGACGGGTGGAATAAGGCTGTTCCGGTCCAGGATGGGCGTGGGCAAGGCCGCCAAACTACGGCCGAATCTCAATCGGCGTGCCGTCGGCGACAATGCGCCAGATTTCCTCGATCTCGGTGTTGGTGACCGCGATGCAACCTGCTGTCCAGTCCCGCAGCCGATGCAGCGATCCCAGCGCGCCCATGCCGTTGGGAAGACCGTGGATCATGATGCTGCCCCCGGCGGATTTTTTTTGTTTGGCGGCGAACGCGACATCCTTGGGGCTGGGATAGGAGATGTGCAAGGCGCGGTGAAAGCTGCTGTTCACCTTGCGCGAGTCGATCACGTAGCGACCCTCGGGGGTTTTGTTGTCGCCCTCGAACTGTTTGGGACCTTCCGGCTGGCGACCCAGGGCGATTGCGTAGGTCTTGACCGGCTTGTTGTCGCGGAACAGCGTCAGCCGACGCGCCTTTTTCTCCACCAGTATCCGGTTGACGATGCCGTGGGCGGGTGGAGTCGGAAGCGGAATTTTGGCGACCGGCGGCGCGGGGGGCTCTAGCAGGGCAACCTGATCAGGGGCATTACCGGGCGATGGCGGGGTTTCCGCTGTTTCCGCTGTTTCCAGTGTTTCCGCCGTCTTGGGTGGCTCAGGCATGGTTTTCTCGGCGAGTTTTGAATCGGTGGCGGTTTTGACGGGTGGCGGTTCGGTTTGGGCGGGCGGTGGCGGCGGTTGCCATCGATAAATCGCAATGCCGCCGCCGATAACCGTCAGTACCAGGACAAGGACGGAAATAATTCGAGATTTCATGGCCAATTCCGTTACCCATCGAAACGAAAGTGCTCTTTACGTGGATTCCGGCGCGTCACGACTGGGTGTGATCATCCATCCGGTAGCCAGACCCAGGATCAACCCCGGCAAGGCAAAGAATAGATGATGGCTGTTCGCCAGGGAAATGAACGTCATGGGCTGGCCCATCACGGGTAGCAGGCCGAGTGTGTTGCTCCAGGCGATGGTCCAGTGGGCCAGGAACAGCCAGGCCATGGCGAACAAGGCCAGGGACAGGAAGCTTCCGGCTTTTGCCGAACCGGCGCGGACAACCGTAGACGAATCCATCGCCCACGATTCGCACTATTTTCTTTTCAATCGCTTCAATGCTGCCTTGGCGTCTGCATCCCCCTGTTCGACGGCCTTGCGATACCAACTGACGGCTTCCCGGTCGCTCTGCTCCGCCCCACGGTCCTTCGCATACATCCAGCCCAGGCTGGTTTGGGCGCGTGCATTCCCCTGGTTGGCGGCCGTACGAAACCAGCGCGCCGTCTCTTCGTCGCTCGCGGTTTCCGATGAGTTCGCCTGCATCCAGCCCAAACAGAACTGGGTATTTGGAAGTCCTTGGTTTCCAGGTAGCTCGCGGCGTCGAAGCCACAGTGCCGGCAGCGATCCGCCGGAGCCGGCTCCTGGAAGAGGTTCGGGCAGTGCGTGACGCGATGCATGGGAACGTCCAGTCAGCCTGTTCGAAATCCGATGGTTACGTCATCATAGCGCTGCCTTCGGAGCTTCGGATTTTGGCTAGCTGATTCCCAGCCAGCGCAAATCCAGATGCGCTTCAATCGCATCCGCCAGCCGGTTGATGCCCTCTTCGCGCAACCGCCGGTAATCCGGCGTTTCCCGCACCGCTAGACCCGCCCAGCGCAACAGCGCATCGCGAGCCGGCGCGGCGTCGAACAGCCCGTGCAAATACGTGCCGAGCAGTTGCCCGTCATCCGACCGCGCACCGTCCGGGCGACCCTCGTTTAGCCGAACGGCGGGATGGTTCAACGCCGGGCCAGTGCTGACGCCAGCATGGATTTCGTAGCCGGCCACGAAGGCGTCGTTGAGCGACAGGCGACCTTCGACCCGATGCAGTTGTTTTTCCGGTTCCAGCGTGGTTTCAAAGTCCAGGAAGCCGAGGCCCGGACTGCTGCCCGGCCCGCCTTCCAGACCAGCGGGATCGTGAACCCAGCGCCCCAGCATTTGAAAGCCGCCGCAAATGCCGATGACTTTGCCGCCGTAGCGTAGATGGCGGTGAATCGCCGTATCCCAGCCTTGCTCGCGCAACCTGTTCAAGTCGCCGCGCGTGCTTTTGCTGCCGGGCAGGATAATGAGATCGGCGGGTGGCATCGCCTCGCCCGCTCGCACCCAGCACACCTCGACCTGCGGATGCAGCCGCAAGGGATCGAGGTCGGTGTGATTGCTGATCCGCGCTAGCACCGGTACCGCGACCCGCAGCCGTTCCGTATCCTTGGCGACGCCGGGTTCGCGGGGCAGGGCGTCCTCGGCTTCGAGATGCAAACCTTGCAGGTAGGGCAACACGCCCAATACCGGCTTGCCGGTTTCCTGGGTCAGCCAGTCCAGTCCCGGTGTCAACAGGCTGACATCGCCCCGAAAGCGGTTGATGATCAAGCCGGTGATGCGCGCCTGTTCACTGGGCGCCAGCAAGGTCAGCGTGCCGTACAGATGGGCGAACACGCCGCCCCGGTCGATGTCGCCGACCAGCCACACCAGACAATCCACCGCTTCGGCGAAGCCCATGTTGGCGATGTCCTTGTCGCGCAGGTTGATTTCCGCCGGGCTACCCGCGCCTTCCACTAGCACGAAGTCGTAGGCCGTGCGCAACCGTTCGTAGGATTCCAGCACCGCCCGCATTGCCACCGGCTTGTAATCGTGATAGGCCCGAGCGTCCATGTTGGTCAGCGCCTTGCCGTGGATGATGACCTGCGCGCCGATGTCAGTGTTCGGCTTGAGCAGCACCGGGTTCATGTCGATGCGCGGTTCCAGAAACGCGGCTTGGGCCTGCACCGCCTGGGCGCGGCCGATTTCGCCGCCGTCCACCGTGACCGCGCTGTTGAGGGCCATGTTCTGGGGCTTGAAGGGAACCACCCGCACGCCGCGCCGCGCCAGCAACCGACACAGCCCGGCGACCATGACGCTTTTGCCGGCGTCGGAGGTGGTGCCCTGGATCATGAGAGTCTTGGTGTTCATGGCAGGATTTTGACTGAATCCCTCGGTTTTTGGCTACACTAGCGCCCTCCGTGATCCCGGATATCTCAAGGCCATTGAAAAAGAATTTTCACCACCCATCCTCCTTCCAGAAGGCGAGGGGAGCTGCATGTTGACCGCGCTGCTATGCGTCGGCGCGGTGCTGCTCGACTGGCGGTTGGGCGAGCCGCGTCGCTGGCATCCGCTGGCGGGGTTCGGCGGGCTGGCGCGACGGGTGGAGATGTTCGTTTACGGACCACCCGAGATGAATGCTGATTTACGTCGCGTCCGTGGTGTTGGCGCGGTGATCGCGCTGCTGATTCCGTTCACGGTCGCCGCGTGGCTGCTGAGCGCGATTCCGTTACTCGGTTTGGCGGTGGCGCTGGGGTCGCTTTATCTCGCCATCGGCGCGCGTAGCCTGGCCGAGCACGCCGAAGTGGTGGTGGCGGCGCTGCAAGCGGGCGATTTACCACTGGCGCGTGAGCGGGTCGGTCTGATCGTCAGCCGCGATACCGGCGATCTCGACGAGGAGCAGATCAGCCGGGCCACGGTGGAGTCGGTGCTGGAAAACGGTTGCGACGCGATTTTCGGCGCGCTGTTCTGGTTCGTGCTGGCGGGCGCGGCGGGTGTGGTGCTGTACCGGCTGGCCAATACCCTGGATGCGATGTGGGGCTATCGCACCCCGCGTTACCAGGATTTCGGCTGGGCGGCGGCGCGACTGGACGATGTATTGAATTGGATTCCAGCGCGGTTGACCGCGCTGAGCTACATGGCGATGGGAACGAAACCGGCCCTGGCTTGGCGTTGTTGGCGGGAACAGGCGCCGTTTTGGAAAAGCCCCAATGCCGGACCGGTGATGGCGGCGGGTGCCGGCGCGCTCGGCCTGGCGCTGGGCGGGCCGGCCCGCTATCACGGCGAATGGCGACAGCGCCCGGCGCTGGGCGAGGGTTTGGCCCCGCGCGCCGAGGACATCGGCCGGGCGGTGGCATTGGTGCGGCGGGCGTTGGGGCTGTGGCTGGCGGTGATCGCGTTGGGGGGACTGATCCTTGCTTGAGCACGGCGGCGGTCTGCGGGCGGCGGCCGAACGCTACGGCATTCCGCCGAGTGACTGGCTGGATTTGTCCACCGGCATCAATCCCAACGGCTGGCCGCCGCCGCCGATCCCCGCGCCGGTCTGGCGGCGGCTACCGGAACCGGACGATGGGTTGGAAGCGGCGGCGTCGGCCTATTATGGGGTGGAATCATTGCTGCCGGTGGCCGGTTCGCAGGCGGCGATCCAGGCATTGCCGCTGTTGAGGAAGCCCGGTCGAGTCGGCGTGTTGAATCCGACCTACGCCGAACATGCTCATGCCTGGCGGCGGGCTGGGCATCGGGTCGAGGAGTTGCCCGCCGAACGTCTGGATGCAGCGGTGGACCGACTGGATACGCTGGTTCTGGTTCACCCTAACAATCCCACGGGCGTTCGGTTTCCCCTAAAAGCGCTGCTGGACTGGCGGGCGCGACTGGCGGCGCGCGGTGGCTGGCTGGTGGTGGACGAAGCGTTCATCGACGCCACACCAGCGGAGAGTGTGGCCGGTCACGCGAGTTTGCCGGGGCTGGTGGTGTTGCGGTCGCTGGGCAAGTTCTTTGGCTTGGCCGGGGCGCGGGTCGGCTTCGTGCTGGCGGAACCGGCGATGCTGGAAGGTTTGCGGGAGCAACTGGGGCCGTGGACGGTGACCGGGCCCAGCCGATGGGTGGCGATGCAAGCTTTGGCTGATCGTGCTTGGCAGGAAGAAATGCGGCTCGGGCTCGCTCGATCCAGCAAGAGGCTGGGGGATTTGCTCAAACGGCAGGGTTTGCCGGTGACTGGCGGTACCGGGCTGTTTCAATGGGCGCCGTTGCCGGACGCGGAATTCTGGCGGGACGCCCTGGCGCGACGCGGTATTCTGGTTCGACGCTTCGTCGATCCGCCGGGGTTGCGGTTCGGGTTGCCCGACGGGGAGCCGGCCTGGCGGCGGTTGGAACTGGCGCTGGCCGGAGTGCGCGCCGAGCGGTTGCGATGATCCGCGCGCTTTCCCAATCCAATCCATTCCAACCTAATCCTTAAGATAACGGAATCCAACATGGTGGCGAATTCAGAGCCGGCACACAAGGTTGGCGAGGTGTATTTGGTCGGGGCCGGTCCCGGCGATCCCGAATTGTTGACGCTGAAGGCGCTGCGGCTGATGCGACAGGCCGACGTTGCGGTGTACGACCGGTTGGTTGGCGCGGCGATTCTGGAGCTGTTGGAGCCACGGGTCGAGCGTATTTTCGTCGGCAAGGAGCCGGAACATCACATCTTGCCCCAGAACGACATCAACCGGTTGCTGGTGGAACTGGCCTTGCAAGGCAAGCGGGTGTTGCGGCTCAAGGGCGGCGACCCGTTCATTTTCGGGCGCGGCGGCGAGGAGATCGAAACGCTGATGGCGGCGGGCATTCCCTTCCAGGTGGTGCCGGGCGTGACCGCCGCCGCCGGTTGCGCCGCCTACGCCGGCATCCCGTTGACCCATCGCGATTACGCCCAGTCCTGCGTGTTCGTGACCGGCCATCTCAAGGACGGGGAACTGGATCTGAACTGGCCGATGCTGGCGCAACCGCGCCAGACGGTGGTGTTCTACATGGGGCTGAAGAGCGTCCGTCATATTTGCAACCAATTGCGCGCGCATGGCGTGGCCGATGAGATGCCCGTGGCGCTGGTGGAGCAGGGCACCATGCCCCAACAGCGGCTGTATTGCGCCACGCTGGCCACGCTGCCGGCGGTGATCGCCGGCGCCGGCGTCCGTTCCCCAGCGCTGCTGATCGTCGGCGAGGTGGTGAAATTGCATCCGCAATTGTCCTGGTTCCAGCCGGCCGCCGTCTCGTAACTGTGTTATCCCCCAAACCTCCCGCTGACGGGTTCCTTACCGGCCGGTGAAGGCGTCCTTGCCTTTGGGGACCGGGTCGACGCGAATCGGGGCGGGTTGGAAGGTGGGGTTGGATTGGGTCAGCGACCCTGGCCGCGACGGCGCGGGAGGCTGAGACTGGCGGCACGCCGGCCACGGTTCGCACGGCCGGTGGCCAGGTGGATGGGCGTTGGGTGGATAGGGGTTGGGTGGATAGGGTGGACGCGGGCCAGGATACGGGCCAGGACGCGGGCCAGGATACGGGTCCGGATAGGGGGAGGGATAAGGATAAGGATAAGGATAGGGATAGGGATAGCCGAAGATGACGCGGTCGCTCTCGTCTTTATCCTGTTGCTGCTGCCGTTGCTGCTCCAGTTGCCGGTTCAGTAGGTCGTTCTGTAATTGCCGGTTCGCCTGTTCCAGATCGCGGGCCGCTTGTTCCTGTCGCGCTTTTTCGGCCGCTTCCCGCTCGCGGGCCATTTGCTCGGACAGCGCGTTGATGCGGGCGACTTCAGCGGCCGAGTCGGTGGCGGCTGGCGTGACCGGTGGGGGGGGAGCGATGTCGAGGGTTTGCACCGAGGTCGCTTCGTCCGGTTTCCTTTGGCCGTAGTGGACTTGGCCGCTAGCGTCGGTCCATTTGTAAACCTGGGCCTGGGCGATGCCGGCGCTGGCCAGGCACAACAGGGCGAGGGTCGCAAAGGGTAGCCGCAAGTGGTTCATGGTCGGCTCCTCGGTGGAATCTGAATGAATTTGATTAGTGAAACTCTATCGGGTTCAATCGGTTGATCAAGCTGACTGGGATGCCGGGCCGTTAGCCGCGAGGCTTATCGTCTATCAGAATCTGTCGGAAACCCACCATGTGATTTTTCAGAAAAATTTTCATGGACTCAGCCCCACAGCCGGTTGGATGGGCCAAAACCTATCTGGCTGTGCGTCGGGTGATCGCGAACGGCCGCCGCAACAAAAAAGCCGCCCACAGCGGCTTTTCTTGATTGGGGCAATTCCGGTTCCGGCGGAGGACGCTGCGCGAATCCGCTCTACGGGCTACGAGCTTAGTTCTACTTTGCCAGATTAAAACACAACCTATTGATTTTACTGAAATAGGCATAAAATTGGTGAAATCGATAAAACTTTATAAATCAAACGCTTGCCCATAATTTGACAAAGTAGAATTAGCCATCCTGGATCAATTCAATTCGTACAAAGAGAAATAATATAGCAGTCCTATACCGGTTGTGGAATTTCTAAATACCAACCTACTTTTCCAAA
>JAVMKH010000012.1:21079-42197 GCA_031732935.1 Candidatus Contendibacter sp. | reverse complement strand
TGCCCATGCCGTAGGCGGCTTCCTTGACCTTGTAGGGAATCTGGCGCAGCGCGTCGACGGAGATGGACGCCACCGTGGGCAGGATCATGATCGCCAACACCAGCGCGGCGGGCGCGAGCCCTGGACCGCTCAGAGAGGTGCCGAAAAAGGGCACGCCGCCGAGATTCGCGTGCAGCCAGTTCGCCACCGGCCGCAACAACGGGATCAGCACGTAGATGCCCCAGAGGCCGAAAACGACCGAGGGAATCGCGGCCAGCAACTCGATGATGGTGCGAAAGACCGCCGCCAGCCGGCTGGGCAGAAAATCCTGGGTCAGAAAAATGGCGATGGCGATGCCGAAGACGCCGCCGAGCAGCAAGGCCAGCAGCGAACTGTAGAGCGTTCCCCAGATCTGTGGGAGGATGCCGAATTCCTTGGTCTGGACGTTCCAGGTGGTCGAAGTCAGGAAGCCGAAACCGTATTCGGAGATGGCCGGCAGCGCTTTGCCGCCGATTTCAAGGACAATGTAAATCACCAGCGCGAGAATGAGTACGGCGCTGAACCAGGCGATGCCGCGAAAGCTCCGGTCAAGGGCGTAATCGCCCCCGGAAGGGGGGCCGGACACGGAGCTGGGTCGGCTGACATTGTCGAATGAATGCGATGCCATGAGTCACCAGGCGAGGTTTGGGTTAAGAGCCCGCATGAAAAATCCCCTCGCCCTCCGGGGAGAGGGGTAGGGGTGAGGGTGGGCGTGAACGACAAAGGACCGCGGTTCGCGTCGGCGCTACTTGATCAACGCGGTGGCTTTCTTGACGTGCGCAACGACGTTGTCGGGTAGCGGGATATAGCCCATCTTCGGCGCCATCGCCTGGCCCTTGGTCAGGCCGTACTCGACCAGGTCGTGTAGGACCTTGGCTTTGGCGTCATCCTGATCCTGGTAGAACAGCATCCAGGTGAAGGTGGTGATGGGGTAGGACTGCGCCCCGGCAGGATCGAACAGCCAGACGCGCAGGTCGGGAGCACTGGATCCGGGCAGGGTTTTGGCGGGAAACTCGGCGCTGGCCAGCGCGGCCTTGCCGGCCTCGTCACTGGGCGCGACGAATTTGCCGGCCTTGTTTTGCAGAACGGCCATCGGCTGCTTGGTGGCCATCGCATAGGTGTACTCGATATAGCCGATGGCGCCGGGCGTCTGCTTGATGGTTGCGGTGACGCCGTCGTTTTTCGGCGCTTTCACGAAGCTGGTCGGCCACTGCGCGGTGGTGCCATGCCCGATGGTTTTCTTGAACTCTTCGCTGACCGCGCTCAGATGGCCGGTAAACACGTAGGTGGTGCCGCTGGAATCGGAGCGGGCGACGACCGTGATGTTCTGGTCGGGGAGCTTGACGCCGGGATTGGCGGCGGCAATCTTCGGGTCGGTCCACTTGGCGATCTTGCCCGCGAAAATTTCGGGGTAGACCTCGCGCGGCAGCTTCAGATCCTTGATCCCTTCAAGATTGTAGGACAGCACGATCTCACCGGCGGTCATCGGCAGCAGCACGACGCCCTGCTTCACCTTGGCGATTTCCTCGTCGGTCATGGCTGCGTCGCTGGCGGCGAAATCGACGGTGTTGTTGATAAAGTCCTGAATCCCAGCGCCGCTGCCCTTGGCCTGGTAGTCCACGGTGATCCCTTGCGACTGCTTGCTGAAGTCCTTGAACCACGCCGAGTAAAGCGGGAATGGAAAGCTGGCGCCGGAACCGGTCAAGCGCAAATCCTGAGCGGAAGCGGGAGCGATGCTGGCGAGGCTGGTCGACAGCGCGAAGATCGCGGTAGGTAGGAAGGTTTTCACGATGGACTCCTGTTGAGTGAATTTTTATTTAAAAATAACTAATTGAAAAATATTATGCTTTTCATTCATTGCAATTGGATGACAATGCGATGGTCATTTTTACGACTCGTTCCCCACTGGGCGCCTTACCGATTCAGCTGGCTCGGCGCGACCGTGACGGGTCCAGATTTTTCAACATCAGATGCAGTGATAGCTCCTCGTCGTAATCCACCGACCGAAACCCCAGTTTTTCAAACCGTTTCCGGTGCCTGGTGGACACGAGAATCCGACCTTTTTGAGTTTCTTGTTCAATCTGACGCAGGCGTTCCCGAACCAGCGCGGTTCCCACGCCCTGGCTCCGATAGTCCCGACTGACGCTGGACAGAAAAAGTCCCCAGGTTCGGGAGGCGAACTCCAACTTTCCCCACCCGGCCACCCCAATGATTGCTCCATCCTCCTTGACGGCCACGATGAATCGGGGGGCATGCTCGTGGTGGCGAAAACTGCTCGCCAGGCGCTCGCGCACCCGTGGAGCGGCGTACTGACCCAGCGTGTTTCCGTCGATGGTGAAATTTGCCACCGTGATGGCGGTGGCGTCGGTCAGGTCCGTGTCCCGCAACGGTCGAAGGGTAAAGATCACGGAACTTACCCCCGTTTAAAGTATTTGGTTCAGCCGCGTCTTTCGGCAGGTCAGGCGGGATGGCTGGCGAGGGGGATCGGGTTGCCGGCCGAACGTGAGATACGCCAATTATCCGGGCGAAATATGACGGGAACGCATCACCGGCCCCCGGCACAAGGCTGTTCCCGGGTGGAGCGATGGCCTGTCATCAAACTTTAGGGTGTTTGGGGGAAACTGCGCCGGATTCTCCAAATCGACGATTCGCGCTGGAGGATAGCGCTGGTGATCTGGAAGCCGCTGATCGTGATTCTGTCACTGGCAGTCCTGCTCACTGCCATTATTGCCCTCGATCCTGGCCATTACTTGACCCTCGGTTATCTGCAATCGCAGTACGGGGCGCTGATGGCCTATCGTCTCGGGCATCCGCTGGTCGCCATGGCATTGTATTTCACGCTGCATGTGCTGATTACCGGTCTATCACTGCCGGGCATGATCGTCATGAGCTTGGCGGGTGGAGCGGTTTTTGGACTGGTCTGGGGTACGGTGCTGGTGTCTTTCGCCTCGGCCATCGGCTCGACTTTGGCTTTCCTGGCCGCCCGTTATACCTTGCGCGATGTGGTGCGGCGTCGCTTGGGCAGCCGGTTGCGAATGATCGATGCCAGCATGGAAGCATCCGGCTCGTTCTATCTGTTCGGGGTGCGGCTCGTGCCGGTGATTCCCTATTTCCTGGTGAACCTATGGATGGGGATGACCCCGATTCCAGCCCGAACGTTCTACTGGATCAGCCAACTCGGCATGTTGCCGCTGACGATCATTTACGTGAACGCCGGGACCCAGCTCGCCCAACTGAACACGGTGTGGGATATTCTGTCTCCCGCTCTGCTGGGTTCCCTGTTACTGGTCATTCTTTTTCCATGGCTGGCGCGCTGGCTGGTCAGGATGACGCAAGGTGAGTTTCGGCGCGCTGACAGCGGCTTCGGGCGCGGCGCGCCCATATCCCCCGCCGCCCGGCGTTTCGATCACGAACACATCGCCCGTATTCATCGTTGCTTGCGCCGTGCTCGGTAGCTCCTCCACCTGACCATCGACCCGTTCCACCGCGTTGCGTCCGACCTGGCCAGGTTCGCCGTCATGCAGGCCGTAGGGTGGAATGCGACGGTGGCTGGAGAGAATCGCTGCGGTCATCGGCTCCAAAAATCGAATCCGCCGAGTGACTCCGTCGCCGCCGCGCCAGCGACCCGCACCGCCGCTGGCCGCGCGGATGCGAAATTCCTCCACCCGCACCGGAAACCGCCATTCCAGCACCTCTGGATCGGTCAACCGTGAGTTGGTCATGTGGGTATGCACCGCCGAGGCGCCGTCGAAGCCTGGTCCCGCGCCCGCGCCGCCGCAGAGGGTCTCGTAATATTGATGGCGTTCGTTGCCGAAGGTGAAGTTATTCATCGTCCCCTGGGCGGCGGCCATGACGCCGAGCGCGCCGTACAGGGCATCGACCACGCATTGCGAGGTTTCCACGTTGCCCGCCACCACCGCCGCTGGGGGACGGGGAGCGAGCAGGGAGCCGTCCGGGATGATGATCTCCAGCGGGCGCAGACAACCGGCATTCAGAGGGATATCGTCGTCCACCAGGGTGCGGAACACGTACAGCACCGCCGCTAGCGTCACCGCGCGGGGCGCGTTGAAATTGCTGGTCTGTTGCGGCGAGGTGCCGGTGAAATCGATCCGGGCCGCGCGCCGCGCCCGATTGAGCGTGATGGCAACTCGGACCACCGCGCCATTATCCATTTCGTAGGCAAACCGACCGTCTCGCAGCCGGTCCAACGCCCGGCGGACCTGTTCGGCGGCGTTGTCCTGCACATGGCCCATGTAGGCGTGAACAACCTCTAAGCCGAAGTGGTCCACCATTCGCCGCAGTTCGTACGCGCCTTTCTCATTGGCGGCGATTTGAGCCTGCAAGTCAGCTAGATTCTGGCGAGGGTTGCGGACCGGCCAGGGACCGGTGGTAAGCCGCTCCAGCAACTCGCGCTCGCGAAACCGACCACCCGTCACCAGCGGGAAGTTGTCCAGCAACACCCCTTCCTGGTCGATGGTCACGCTGTCCGGCGGCATCGAGCCGGGCGAAATGCCGCCGATGTCGGCGTGATGGCCGCGCGAGGCGACGTGGAACAAGACCTGTTTTCCCCCTTCATCGAAGACCGGGGTGATGACCGTGATGTCGGGGAGATGCGTCCCGCCACTGTACGGGGCATTGCTGGCGTACACGTCGCCGGGCTGGAATCGGCCGCCCTGGGCTTGAATGAGCGCCCGCACCGCTTCGCCCATCGAACCAAGATGTACCGGAATATGCGGGGCGTTGGCGATGAGTTGACCGTCCCGGTCGAACAGCGCGCAGGAAAAATCCAGCCGTTCCTTGATGTTAACCGAGTGCGCCGTGTTGGCCAGGGTCACGCCCATCTGTTCGGCGATAGCCATGAACAGGTTATTGAAGACTTCCAGCAGGATGGGATCGACGGCCGTGCCGACCGCGACTCGTTGCGGGCGCGGCTGGTGGCGAGTCAATACTAGATCGTTGCGCACCGTGACCTGGGCTTGCCAGCCGGGTTCGATCAACGTGGTCGCGCCGGCTTCGCTGATGATAGCCGGGCCGACGATACGGTCGCCAAGCCGCAACTCTTCACGCCGGTGGAGTGGGGCGGTGGCGTCGATGCCGGCGACGTGCAACGAGATAGTTGCGGTCGGTTGGGGAGAGACAACGCACGCATCTTCTTCGTTGACCCTCACCCTCAACTCCTCTTCCACCGGTGGGAGAGGGGAGTTGCCGCCGATCACCTCAACCACCGCCGCCTCCACGATCAACGCCTTGTCAAGCATGACGAAACCATAGCGTTGACGATGGGTAGCCTCGAAGCGAGCTTGCAGTTCGGCCAGGTTGTCAGCGGCGACGCTCAGGGCGCTGTCGCTGCCGGCGTAGCGCAGGCGAACGGTGCGAACAGTTCGGATGCCATCGGCGGGGATGTCCTGCGCCCGCATCTCCATCCGCCCGGCCTGTTCCAGTTCGGCGAAGATTTGCTCCAATCGTGGCGGTAGTTCCACCGCCAGCGGTGCTTCCACCGTGCATTCCTTCAATAGCCGGGCGTCGGCCAGTCCCATGCCGTAGGCTGACAGCACCCCAGCGAGGGGATGAATGAAGATGGCGGGCATCGCCAGCGCGTCGGCCACCGCGCAGGCGTGCTGGCCGCCGGCGCCGCCAAAGCAACACAGGGTGTATTTGGTGATGTCGTAGCCGCGCTGGGTGGAAATCTGTTTGATCGCGTTGGCCATGTTCTCGACGGCGATCTTGAGAAAACCCTCGGCCAGTTCGGCCGGGGTGTAAGCCTTGCCCGTGCTGGCGCGAACCTCGGCGGCGAGCGCCGCGAACCGCTGGATCACGATGTCCCGATCTAGCGGTTGATCCTGCTCGGGACCGAACACCTGGGGAAAGAAATCGGACTGAATGCGCCCTAGCAGGACGTTGCAATCGGTCACGGTCAGCGGTCCACCGCGCCGGTAGCAGGCCGGTCCCGGATTGGCCCCGGCCGACTCCGGTCCCACCCGCAGTCGGTTGCCATCGAAGCGACAGATCGAGCCACCGCCAGCCGCCACGGTGTGAATATGCAGCATCGGCGCGCGCAACCGCACGCCGGCGACCAGGGTTTCAAACGCGCGTTCGTATTCGCCGGCGTAATGGGCGACATCCGTCGAGGTGCCGCCCATGTCGAAGGTGATGATCCGGTCGAAGCCGGCGCTGGTGGCGGTGCGCGCCGCGCCGACGATGCCGCCGGTCGGACCGGATAGAATGCTGTCCTTGCCCTGGAAGTGGCGGGCGTCGGCCAGCCCGCCGTTGGACTGCATGAACAGCAGCCGCGCGTCGCCCAATTCACCGGCCACCCGATCCACGTAGCGACGCAGGATCGGTGACAGATAGGCGTCCACCACCGTGGTGTCGCCGCGCCCGACCAGTTTCATCAGTGGACTGACCTGATGCGAGACCGAGATTTGGGTGAAGCCGATCTTGCGAGCGAGTTTCGCCGTCTGTCGTTCGTGCTCCGGATAGCGATAGCCGTGCAGAAACACGATGGCCACCGCGCGAATACCGGCGTTATAAGCATCTTGTAACGGCGCGCGGGCGCTGGCGGGATCAAGGGGAATGAGAACTTCGCCTTGGGCCGAGACCCGCTCGATCACTTCCGCCACTCGTTCGTACAGCAGTTCCGGTAACACGATTTGGCGGGCGAACAATTGGGGCCGATTCTGGTAGCCGATGCGCAGGGCGTCGCGAAAGCCTTGGGTAATCAGCAGCAGGGTCCGGTCACCCTTGCGTTCCAACAAGGCGTTGGTGGCGACAGTGGTTCCCATCTTCACCACCGCGATGCGGTCGGCGGGAATCGGCTGGTCCGCTGAGACGCCGAGTAGCTCACGAATCCCGTGCAGGGCGGCGTCGGGGTAATGCTCGGGGTTGTCCGACAACAGCTTGTGGGTCAGTAGCCGACCGTCGGGACAGCGAGCGACGATGTCGGTAAATGTGCCGCCCCGGTCGATCCAGAATTGCCAGCGGGCGGGGATGGGAAGGGTAGGATTGCTCATCAAGGTGGGGTTCCAAGAAGGGTGGACGCGAAGCTCGTGTTCGGTTCGGTCGTCGTGCAAACCGGAAGGCACTATTCGGACCTGGATATGCTAGGCTGCTTTCATGACCAGCTTGCTCGGCGAATTTGAATGCAGTCTCGATTCCAAAGGGCGGATCGCATTGCCGGCCGCGCTGAGGAAACAGCTTCCGGTCGAGGCGGAAGGCCGGTTCGTGGTCAATCGCGGCTTCGAACAGCATCTGGTGTTGTATCCGCTGCATGAGTGGCGGCGCGTCACCGCCGAACTGAACCGGTTGAACCTATTCGTCAAAAAAAATCGCGAGTTCGTCCGCTACTTCCACCGGGGTGCCACCGAACTGGAACTGGATGGCAGCGGTCGATTGCTGCTGCCCCGGCGGCTGCTGGATTACGCCGGCATCCGCGATACCGTCATCCTGCTGGCCTACGCCAGCCGCATCGAGTGCTGGGACGCGGTGTTGTACGAGCATCTCCTGTCCGACGAGCCGGCCGATTTCGCCCGTCTGGCCGAGGAAATCATGGGCGGCGCGGGCCACGCGGGGCGGGACGAAGAACGGTTTCCCGATTTCCGGGAGTCACCGCTGCCGCCGGGTTCGCGGCATTAGCCCGAATATTTCATAAAAACCGTCATTGGTGCCAGAGGTCGCCCTACGGAGTCGGATTTACGGCGTGACCAGCCTGATGGAGAGGTTATCGGAACCTGGGTGGGCAATCTTCACAGCAGGTTGCCGCTCGCGTCGGTCGCCGCCACCGGCGGGCCGGAGATATCGTTGCGGAAGTCGGTGATCACGTCGGCGCGGGCCGATCCGGCCAGCACGCCCAGCGCCATAAGCGTGGGATGGGGCCGTAACCCACCTTTCGGGGATGTGCCAGATTCGGCGGATTACGCTTCGCTAATCCGCCCTACGCGCTACACGGACCACATCATCAAATCACATTGTTGCGAATATTGCACCACTCACCTTCACCAGTGATTTCCTCAAATCCTGGAAAACCATTCCAGCGAAGAGCAAGCCGCAACAATCCAACAAAGCTCGTGCAATGGCGCTCATTTAAAACGAGCGCATCAACCGCAGAGCGACGAGTGTCGATCTGATATGGCGGACCACCACTAATATTCGCTTTATGAAGGTAATCCGGGCTAATATCGATTCGAAAAGGAGGTTTTTTTATATCATCGAGCGATTCCCACTCATCGTATAGATAATCAACATAACTGGAATTAACCTCGCATACAAAAGCGTCAGTCCGAAGCGGGTCCACCATGCCTCCATCTTCAAAGATGTATCCCGGCCTCGACCAATCGGGATGGGATCCTATTAGATTGACTGAACCTACCTCCATTAGCCAAGCCTCCAACACTACCGGAATATACACTCCTTTCTGGCGGTAATGCTTAACCCACTCTTCAACATTAGATTCTGGACGTACAAGAACAGTTTCGGTAGCAGCGAATCTATATCCATCTCGCACCAACCGGTCAATAATCTGCTCCAACTCAGATCCTGCCCTCCGCATCATCTGCCGTGAGAAACTCAAGGCTTCGCTCCACACTGACGGGTCCTCGATCCGATAATCCTGAGCAGCCATAACTGCCCAATCCATGTGAATACGATTCAAAGTCCATTTCTGGTAAATGTTTTCCGGGATCCTCATGCCGCTACCTCTCGCTAGGGGTTAGTTACTTCGATCCCACGATCAAGAAGCTGCTGAGCACAGTTGTGCTCACCCGGCCCGCAAGGGCTCCGTCTTGATGTTCCAACGCGCCGAAGATCAGATATTGCATCCATAAGTTCTTCTTCAGCATGCAATCCCGGCTGTGATGGAACCTGTTTGACACCGAGTTGCTCTGCCGCTTCTCGCATTCCTCTATCAAGTCCGTTGCTCGACCCTACATGCAAGTTACCCGCAGCATCTTCACCAACAGCAATGGTGCGACGATTGGCTGCAATTGCGTGACCGGCATTGCGAATCTCGTCTGCAATCTCGTGGGGTGCTCTCTTTGCAACGACCTCTGCCCCCGCCTCCGCCCCCTTAATCGCCCTCACCTCAGAGGCGACAGCGGATGTTCCTGCCGATAGAGGAGTGGGCGCGCCGCCGGCCACCTCGGCGGCGACAATTGCCGCGACGAGTAATTCCTCGGAATAGACAACGGCGTAGCGCAGCGCAAAGTACGTTAATGCGACTAAAATCGGATGTGATCCATCCGGATCGACGAACTTGTAGGGGTTGTTGTTGGCGTAGGTGTAGCGGTTGAAGCTGTGCGGATCGCCGGGGTCCACCGCCTTCGGATCGATCCCCATGAACCGGCCCAGTGGCGGGCTGTAGTAGCGCGCCCCCAGGTAGCTCAGCCCGGTGTCCGGGTCTTGCGGCTTGCCGGTGAACCACAGCCGGTTGGCGTCCGCGCTGGCTCCGTTCAGCAACCGCTCGCCGTAGGGTCGGTAGGTCTCCTTCCACAGCAGCCGGCCGTTCTGGTCGGTCGCCGCCACCGGTGAGCCGGAGGGGTCGTTGTGGAAGTAGGTGATCGTGTCGGCGCGGGCCGATCCGGTCAACACGCCCGCCAGTACCAGCAACAACAGGCCGACGATGCGGAGCACAGGGCGAAGATTGTTGGTCATCTCGGTTCTCGGTGGGCGGGGCGCTATCGGCGTTTGTTGAATTTGGCGATCACCGCCATCTTGGCGTCACTCATCGTGACGGTGCAGGGGCCGCTGCCCGAGCAGTCCTTGTTCCAGCCGGCGAAGGTCGAGTTCGCGTCCGCCGTGGCGGTGAGGGTGACGATGCCGTCGGCGGGGAAGAGGGCCGAACAGGCCGCGCCGTAGAGCGTAGAGCCGTAGGGTACGCACCACGTACCCGCCAGCGTCCACACCCCGACAAAGGTACGTCTGCGTACCCTACCCGGCTGAGGGGTCCACTTTATGGTGCTTGACCGCGATAACAGTATCTACGCGCTTACACAAGGAATCACAGCTCAAGTTTAGCACTCACTAACTCATTCATATGAGTATCAAAGACGACCCAACTTATATCCTGGGCAGCAAGGATATACTCGAAAAATCGACTCTCCCTAAGCATTGTAATGATCTTCCGTATGTCACCGGAGTAGACAGGCCAGGGTGGTTCTTCGTCGTCAGTCACGACCAACATCGCATCGTTCCGAGATCCGACTAGTTTAGTCAACTGAGATAGGCCATCAGTATTCCTGTAGGTAACATATTCTGCACGCACCTTTAGGGATTCCCACCATCGCAGACTCGATGGGTCGGCTACATAGGCTTTTGCAAGTCTTTGAACATATGCACCAGCAACATCTGATGGTAGTTTAGCGATGCCTCCAATCTGAAGAGATGTGGCGTCCAGTTCGCTGACAAGGTTGCTATCAACCATCGCGTGCTCCTATTGTTCCTTCCGATTCGGTCGTGATGGATGCTGGGGTCCGGAGTAAGGCTCATTGCCTCGTTGCGCCCCACCGCTATCCCGCTTTCCCGCGCTTTGCCAGGAAATGTGCTGCGTGTCGTGATGGGGTCCGGGCGATTCATGTGGGCCGTCATAGCCGACTTTGGCCCCACCTTCACCCTTGAACTCAACCACTGTGCCTGTCTCTGAGTCAATCTTCGAGAATTGAACCTTGCTGGGATCGGTCATCCCGGCCTGCTCAAAGGCAGCCCTTCGTGCGGTATCAAAGTCAGGCACCTCCTTTGCAAGAACCTCCGCTACCTCCTCCGCCCCTTCTCTGCTGACTTTGATGATGGATCCCGCCCCGCCGGGGACGAGAGGGATGACCGCGGCAACGCTGTCGACCACTACGCCCGCCGCATCCACGATGGCCGAGCCGTAGCGGCCCTCTCTCACGTTGTCGATCAACGAGGATACGCCAAGCCCTATATTGAATGCGTCCCAGAGCGTCTCCGCCGCGCGCCCGTCCGGATCGACGAACTTGTAGGGATTGTTGTTGGCGTAGGCGTAGCGGTTGAAGCTGTGTGGATCGCCGGGGTCCCCCGCCTTGGGGTCGATCCCCATGAACCGGCCCAGTTGCGGGTTGTAGTATCGTGCCCCCAGGTAGCTCAATCCGGTGTCGGGGTCTTGCGGCTTGCCCGTGAACCACAGCCGGTTGGCGTCCGGACCGGCCCCGTTCAGTAGCCGCTCGCCGTAGGGCCGGTAGGTCTCCTTCCACAGCAGCCGGCCGCTCTCGTCGGTCGCCGCCACCGGCGAGCCGGAGATATCGTTGTGGAAGTAGGTGATCATGTCGGCGCGGGCCGCGCCGGTCAGTACACCCGCCAGCAATATGAGCAGCAGGCCGACGATTCGAAGCACGGGGCGAAGGTCTTGGGTCATCTTGGTTCTCGGCGCGCGGGCGCTATCGGCGTTTGTTGAATTTGGCGATCACCGCCATTTTGGGGTCGCTCATCGTGACGGTGCAGGTGGCGGCGACGCCCGAGCAGTCCTTGTTCCAGCCGGCGAAGGTCGAGTTCGCGTCCGCCGTGGCGGTGAGGGTGACGACACCACCGGCGGGGAAGGGGCTAAACATGTTCCATCGCAGCCACAGTAGGTTGGGCAAAAGCGGAGTGTTGCCCGCCAGGCTTAGGGGATTGGGGGCGAATGTCGGGCACGTCCTGCGCCTGGCCTACCTGGTTAGGCGCCTCACCATCTGGCCACTACTTTCTGCAGGACTACCCGCTAATCCGCCCTACGAGCTACCGGGCTGACTCCTACTCAAATTCTTTAAGCTTAGAAATCTGGGAGCGAATCCCGGTTTTCGGGTCAATTACTTCAATACTGTCGAAATGAAACATCTCAGGCCACCAATTCTTGCCACCAGCCCATTGCAATAACCAAGAGTTAAAATAAACCCCTAGCCCTTTCAATCCTAGTTCAGAGCATGTAAGAATTTCCCCAGTTTGGCAATCAAGGCATGACCAAACGCCTCCTCCCCAATCGCATAGGGGTATAATGGGAAGACTTAATTCTTCTGGGCTTAGAATCATATCCCGAAGCTCGATTAAAGATCTTCCATCATCGTCAACGCTACCTCCATCAATACCCAGTAATCCATAACCTGGACCAAATCCTCCATTAGCCAATTCCATAAGTATTTGGCGATGATCACTCCAAAGTGGAAATCCAACCTTTTGCTCTGAGGAGATCACGAGGTCGCACGAGGCGGGAGAGGCTAAATCAGGGCACCCCAGTCGGGAGAAATCTGTCCGTGTCTCTGGGTTCAACGCCCTGAATCGTATTACTGAGATATCTTGAGGAGTCATTCGTTAATTTCGAAGGTTTTTTTGCCTGTTACATTCCCGCCAAGCGATGGAATATCATTCTGCACACATTGTAGGCAAATATTGTTGGTCGTCACACCTTTGGTTGGCGTTAATCCAAGGGATCTCGCACCTTGAATGACAGTGGGCTCAGCATGAACTCCGGGCATTGGGGGTGCGACAGTAAGGCCGAGACTTTCGGCCTTAGCTACTTGGGCTATATCAAGATCAGTAGCACCACCACCGACTACTTTGGGACCTTCAACGGTATCCACCACTGAAACAGTTCGTTTCCACTGCATCGGGTATCGCTCAGCCGCATCAGCGACTTGCCTCGCAAGGTTTGCATTATTTGCGGCACTCTCCGCCCCCTTAATCGCCCTCACCTCAGAGGCGACAGCGGATGTTCCTGCCGATAGAGGAGTGGGCGCGCCGCCGGCCACCTCGGCGGTGATAATTGCTGCGACGAGTAATTCTTCGGAATAGACAACCGCGTAGCGCAGCGCAAAGTACGCTAATGCGACTAAAATCGGATGTGATCCGTCCGGATCGACGAATTTGTAGGGATTGTTGTTGGCGTAGGCGTAGCGGTTGAAGCCGTGGAGGTCTTCGGGGTCCACCTCTTTCGGGTCGATCCCCATGAACCGGCCCAATGGCGGGCTGTAGTAGCGCGCCCCCAGGTAGCTCAATCCGGTGTCGGGGTCTTGCGGCTTGCCGGTGAACCACAGCTGGTTGGCGTCCGGACCGGCCCCGTTCAGCAGCCGCTCGCCGTAGGGCCGGTAGGTCTCCTTCCACAGCAGCCGGCCGCTCTCGTCGGTCGCCGCCACCGGCGAGCCGGAGATATCGTTGTGGAAGTAGGTGATCATGTCGGCGCGGGCCGCGCCGGTCAGTACACCCGCCAGCAATATGAGCAGCAGGCCGACGATTCGAAGCACGGGGCGAAGGTCTTGGGTCATCTTGGTTCTCGGCGCGCGGGCGCTATCGGCGTTTGTTGAATTTGGCGATCACCGCCATTTTGGGGTCGCTCATCGTGACGGTGCAGGTGGCGGCGACGCCCGAGCAGTCCTTGTTCCAGCCGGCGAAGGTCGAGTTCGCGTCCGCCGTGGCGGTGAGGGTGACGACGCCGCCGGCGGGGAAGAGGGCTGAACAGGTCGCGCCGCAGTCGATGCCGGCCGGACTGCTGGTCACCGTGCCGTCTCCGCCACCGGTCTGGGTTACCTTCAGGGTGTAGGCGGGCGCGAACGTGGCGGTCACCGTTTGAGCGGCGTCCATCGTCACGGCGCAGGGGGTGGCGATGCCGGCGCAGGCGCCGCTCCAGCCGGCGAACGCCGATCCGGGCGCCGCCGTGGCGCTGAGGGTGACGACGGTGCCGGCGGGGTAGCTCTCGTCGCAGTCGGCGCCGCAGTCGATGCCGGCCGGAGCGCTGGTCACCGTGCCCGCCCCCACGCCGGCCTTGAGCACGGTCAGGGCGTGGCGGGGCACGAACGTGGCGGTCACCGTTTGGGCGGCGTCCATCGCGACGGCGCAGGTGACGACGGTGCCGGTGCAGGCGCCGCTCCAGCCGGCGAAGGTCGAGCCCGCGTCCGCCGTGGCGGTGAGGGTGACGACCGTGCCGATGGGGTAGCTCTCGTCGCAGTCGATGCCGCAGTCGATGCCGGCCGGAGCGCTGGTCACCGCGCCCGTGCCCGCGCCGGCCTTGAGCACCGTCAGCAGCGGTGAGTCGGAAGAAACCCGCTGCGCCACTCGTTTGCCGCCGAGGTAGTAATATTCGACCCAGCGATGACCTTGGCCGGGCGTGAATTCCGCCAGCAGGTTGCCGCCGGCGGCGTGAAACTCGTAGGTCTTGACGCCCCGCCGATTCACCCACACCCGATGATTCAGGCCATCGTAGGCGTATTCGACCTTGCTTGCCGCGCCGCCGCAGGGGGCGCTGGCGCTGGCGCAGCGCAGGTTGGGAACGCCGTCGTATTCGTAAACGCGGCGCGAGTCGGCGACGATGTTGCCGCGCCCGTCGTAGCCGAACACGGCCGTTTGCGCGCCGCCGAGCCGGCTCAGCCGGTTCTGGGGGTCGTAGGTGTAGTCGGTGCGTTGCGCGCCAAAGGTTTGGCGGGTGATGTTGCCGCTCCCCGTGTATTCGATGCCGCCACTACCCCACGGCCCCGCCACGGTGGTTAGCCGATCGAGCGCGTCGTAGCCCAACTCGCGCCGGTGGTTGGCGTCGGTGGCGTCGTCGATCCACGTCAGGTTGCCCGCGCCGTCGTAGCCGTATTGGGTGGTGTGGATATCCCCCTGACCGGGCGCGAACGTCTGGAACGAGCTCGGCCACAGGCGCACGTTCTGCCCGTACTCCGTGACGGCCCCATTGCCGTAGGCGATCCCCCCGATTTGGCCCGACGGCCAGTACGCAACGGCGGTGACGTAATCCGCGACTCGGGTGGGGCGACCCAGAGCGTCCGGCGCATAGTCGACCACTCTAAGCGAATGCGGGTACGTGATCGATGCCAGCCGGTCGTTGCCGTCGTAAGCGTACTGGGCTTGCAAAACGGTGCCGTCGACCACCAGGGATTCCACCATCAAGTTGTCGTTCGGATCGTAATCGAAGTCGCGCGTCGCCACCGAGGAGGACACCGACTTCAGTTTGCCGGTCTTGGAGTACGTGTGGGTGACGTCGGGTGTGTTCCCCGGATAATCGACGTGATCCAGCCGATTTTGATCGTCGTAGGTATAGTCGGTCCTCTCCTCCAAGCCAACCTTGCTGGAAAGCAGGTTGCCGGCCTCGTCGCGGTCGTACAAAGTCGTGCCGGTTTCCGGATGGTTCACCGAGGTCAGATAATAGTGGGCGTTATACCCGTAAGTCCGGGTGAGCCCGTCTTGCGTGACCGTGGTGACCGGCCGAAGTGGAAAGTCCAGCCCAGCCCCATCAGCGAAGTCCGGTAAAAAGGGTTCGACCCGTTGATCGAATTGCTGCTGTAAGAGCGCTGGACCCTCAGGTCGAACCCGCCATTCCCCGGCAACACCAGATCGACGAACTGCAATTGCAGGGAACTCGTGAACGGGTCGATATATTCGCTGGCATGATCGTTCGTGTACCCGCGACCCGGATTGAGGCCCGACTCCTGGTAAAGCGACCGCCGCCGGCCGAAAGCGCCGAGGGAACAAATCCGCGAAACGTGGTCCATGATGAACGTCTTATTGGAGAGCGCAACGTGATACGCCTATTAAAACCAATCATTTTGATGCTGGGGCTGATGCTGGCCGCGCTTTCGCTGGCCGCGACGTCCTCGCCGGTGCAACGCTATTTTCAAAGCTTGCAATCGCTGCGGGCGGATTTCGTCCAGCGCGTATTCAACGACCGGGGGCAGGTGACGCAGACCTCCAGCGGTCAAATGTTGATGCGCAAGCCTGGCAAGTTTCGCTGGAATTATCGAACCCCTGCCGAACAGGTCATCGTCGCCGACGGCGAACGGCTATGGGCCTATGATGTCGATTTGGCCCAGGTCACGGTGCGCAAGTTGGATCAGGCACTTGGTTCCACGCCGCTGGCGTTGCTGAGCGGCGCGGCCCCCATTGAGGACACGTTCACCGTCAGTGGGGTTCGCAACCGGGATGGGCTGGATTGGTACGACCTGACGCCCAAGCAACCGCAGCCCGAATTCCGGTTGTTGCGAGTCGCTTTCAAGAACGACACGCTGGTTACCCTGGAATTGGAGGATGGTTTCGGTCAACGCACCCGGCTGGATTTTCAGAAGCTAGAGCGCAATCCGTCGCTTGATCCCGCGCTGTTGCAGTTCGTTCCGCCGGCTGGCGTGGATGTGGTCGGCGACGCGAGCTGATCCGATGCCCGTTGCGGATCCCCGTCGCCCCCTGGCCGACCGGTTGCGGCCACGTCAATTGGCCGACTTCGTAGGTCAGTGTCATCTGCTAAGTTCGGGCCAGCCGCTGCGGACCGCCATCGAACGGGGTCAACCGCATTCCATGGTGCTGTGGGGACCGCCCGGCACGGGCAAGACCACGCTGGCGGAATTGCTGGCTGGGGCCTGTCAGGCGGAATTTATCCGGCTGTCGGCGACCATGGCCGGCGTGCGCGAGGTGCGGGCGGCGGTGGAGCGGGCCCAAGCGTTGTGGCGCGAGCAGGAACGCCGTACTGTGTTGTTCGTGGACGAGGTTCACCGTTTCAACAAGGCCCAGCAGGACGCCTTTTTGCCCTACGTCGAGGACGGCACGCTGATCTTCGTGGGCGCCACCACCGAAAACCCCGGCTTTGCCCTCAATAACGCCCTGTTGTCGCGGGTGCGGGTCTACGTGCTGAACAGCCTGGACCTCGCCGCCATCGGCCAGGTGGTCGACCGCGCGTTGACTGATTCGGAGCGTGGGTTGGGTAGACGCTGGCCGCTGTCGGAGGAGGCGCGAAACCGGTTGGCTCGGGCCGCCGACGGCGATGCCCGCCGGGTCCTGATTTGGCTGGAACTGGCGGCCGAATTGGCCGAGGCGCAAGGCATCGCGCTGGAGGCGGCGCTGGAAGCCGTGATGAGCGACGGGGCGGGGCGGCGCTTCGACCGGGGCGGCGATCTGTTTTACGACCAGATTTCCGCCCTGCACAAGGCGGTGCGTGGCAGCAGTCCCGACGCGGCGCTGTACTGGCTGGCCCGGATGCTCGACGGTGGCTGCGACCCTCTGTACATCGCTCGGCGGGTGGTGCGCATGGCCAGCGAGGATATCGGCAACGCCGATCCGCGCGCCTTGCGCTTGGCTCTCGACGCCTGGGAGGCGCAGGAACGCTTGGGTAGCCCGGAAGGCGAACTGGCCATCGCCCAGGCGATGGTTTATCTAGCGGTGGCGGCCAAGAGCAATGCGGTTTATACCGCCTTCGCGGCGGCCCGGCGCGATGTCGAGCAGCACGGCACGCTGGAGGTGCCGCCGCATTTGCGCAACGCGCCCACCGCGCTGGCGCGGGAACTGGGCCACGGCGAGGGCTACCGCTATGCGCACGATGAACTCCATGCTTACGCGGCGGGGGAGTGCTATTTCCCCGAGCCGTTGAAGGATGCCCGCTACTACCAGCCGACTGTCAACGGTCTGGAAAGACAAATCGGCGAAAAGCTGGAACGACTGCGGGAACTTGACCGGCAAAGTCCGCGACGACGGTATCGGTGAGAGACCAATTCGCGGAGGAGCAAGACGCGCCGGGATCGACCGCGAGCCGGCGCGGTCCGATCCCGGCGTGTTCACGCTGTTTTGCTAATGGCTGACCGTGACCTTCTTACCCTTCGGCTGCCCGATGGCCGCCAGCATTTCGGTGAACCAGGGGGTATCGATGTCGAAGGGTTTGCCGCCCTTGATCCGCGGAAATTCGATGGCGCGCAGCACGCCCCCGCGATCCTCATCGTGGCCGATCACGCCCGATTCGCGGCGCATGGCGCATTCGACGGCGAGATCGACGCAGGACTTGATCAGGCGAAGGTCTTCGATGTTGGCGGCGGACGCACGCGAGAAATAGCCAGATTTTTGGATCAGGGTTTTTTCGGAGCCGATCATCTGGGCGAACTGCTCGCCGAACCACTTGCCGGGGTTGACAGCGTCAAGCTTGATGTGACCGAAGGCGTCGCGCGGGACTTCCTGGCCCTTGGCCTGTAGCTCGGCCACGATGGCTTCGACGCCCGCGCCTTCCGAAACGAAGAGGTTGATGCAGTCGACCTTGTCCATCGCGGCGCGCAGGCGCTTGGCCTCGGCGGCGATGTCGATTTCCATCTCGGGCACGAACACAGCGTGAACCTCGAACGCGGAGCGGTCCAGTCCAATGGCGGGCAGCCATTCGGCGCGGTCCAGCAGCTTGCGGTATTCCAGCGCGGTGGCGGCGGTGAGCCAGCCACAGTTGCGACCCATGACTTCGTGGACGATCAACATGCGCGGGTTGGCGTTATTCTCGGCGACCACGTTTTGGAAGTAGCGAGCACCCTGTTCGGCGGCGGTCCAGGCGCCCAGCGACTGCCGGATCGGGTACACGTCGTTGTCGACGGTCTTGGGCAGGCCGATGACGGTAAGGCCGTAGTCGTGTTTCGCCAGGAAGGCGGCGAGATCGGCGGCGGCGGTGTTGGTGTCGTCGCCGCCGATGGTGTGGAGGACGTCCACGCCGTCCTTGATCAATTGATCGGCGGCGACTTTCTGCGGGTCCTCGCCTTCCTTGACCAGACCGCGCTTCACGCAGTCCTTGACGTTGGTGAGCTTGACCCGGCTATTGCCGACCGGGGAGCCGCCGAAGCGATGCAGCAGCCCGGCTTTTTCGCGGACTTCCGGCGTGACCTTGTAGGAGTCGCCGAGCAGCAATCCTTTGTAGCCGCTGCGATAACAGATGATCTCGATGGTGGGATCGATCTCGGTGTAGCGCTCGATAAGACCGCCGATGGCCGAGCTGAGACAGGGAGCCAAACCGCCCGCCGTGAGAATCGCAACTTTCCTGGGTTTGTTCATGGTGGACATTAACCTCGTTAACTTAAAGGAAAACAACGGAATGAAGGGTGATTAGGCTTCAATGGTAGGAGGAAATCCGCCATGGAACAACGCGAAAATTCGCCAGGGCGCGCTTTCTACCGGCGCAAATACGCGATTTCTCGGGGCAGCGTGATGTTGTTGCCAAAGCAATCTTCCCCATAACCCGATTCGGCCAGCAGCTTGAGATCGCCCAAGACCCGTTTGTCACCTGTGAAGGTGATGCCGAGATCGGTTCGGATGTCGATTTGCCCGGTGGCCTGCAAGCGGGCAATTTCCGTGGTGACCTTCTCCAACAGGATACCCTCGCCGCCGAATTCCTCCGACAGTTGCAGCGGCTGCTGGTAGATCACCAGCGTACCCTGTTCGGCCAGCCGAAACAGCGTGTTCATGATCACGGCGCGGACTTGGAAGGCCGACAACTCCCCTTCGGGCAGGGGCATGCGGCCAATTTTCGCCACCAGCCAACGTCTTTTTCGCGCGTTGATTTTCTCGTTGGCCCGGAACAGATCCAGTGGCGAACTGGCGTCGTAGGATTGACCGTCCAGCTCCATGCGAACCTCGCTGCCGTAGTGCTGAACGATCTTTGCCACCAGGGTGGCCGGGCGGACATGGAAGCCGCGATAGTTCGGCGCCGAAACCTCGATCACGCCGATCTCGGCGTAGTGCTTGAGCATGGCGTGACACAGGCGTCGACCGAGGTCAAGGTACAGCCCCGCGTAGGTGATCGAATAGCTCATCAACATGTCCAGCAGGGCGTCGGCGGCGATAACCGGCTTGCGGCGCAGCGACGAATCGCCGGTGCGAACATTGAGATGGCGTTCGTAGTAGTGAACGAGGTAGGTGGCGATTTCGAGCAGGTGGAAGATGACGCTGACATGGCCGCGCAGGGTGGGCAGGTTAGCATCCAGGTATTCGATTTCGGTCTCGGAGACGTGGGTATCGTACAGGGATTGCAGGCGGTGAAATCCGACCTTGAGATGGCGCAAGCCATCCTCGCTGATGGGGTCTGGAAAACAACGGGTGTAGTCCGCCGGTTCGATGCGGTTGACGACATCGAGCAGTTCGCCTTCGGTGGCCAGATTCAGATAGGCGGTCGCCAGGTGAGTGACGGTTTCCGACGTGCTCTTGACCCGACGCACGGGACGGTCGCTGGGCAGGCGGCCTGGTGGCAACGGTTCGGCGTAATCCAGCAACGGATTAAGCGGACGACCGAGTGGCGGCAAACCCAGACGCAAGGCTTGCGTCAGGATCCATTTCGCCGCTCGCGTCAGAATGGCGTGAGTCAATGCCAACGACTGGGCGGTCGCCGCGCCGAAGTCCCGTCCGCTCGGTAACAAACGGTAGCAAGGCAGGGAATGCTGGATATGCAGGATCTCATAGCCGACGCTGGTGAACAGCTTGATCGTGGCGGTGAGTGATCGGAACCGTGACCATTGTCGGTTGGTGCGCGCGCCGTAGGCATCCAGAAGTTCCTCGACCTGGGCGGCCTGGGACAGCAGGTCCGCCACTAGAGGGCGGGTGAGTGGCGGGGAATGGGGTCGATGCGCCACCAGGTGACGAGCAAGAGCCAGTAGCCTGTGGGTGCGTCCGGCAACCAGGTCGGTGAATTCGCGTTCGCCAATCGTCGACCATCCCAGCGGTTGGGCCGGGTGTTCGTCCACATCAAAAGTCATGCGGGCGCTTCCATCGTGCGGCTCATCCTGTCGGTCTCTTCGTCGCCTTATTTAGATGATAAGGCCATATTTTAAGCGTGGCCGCCAAGATTTGCTCACGATCCGGTTTTTTATACCATCATCTAAAAACGATGAATCCGAGGAAATCACTCTGGGGAAAATTGACATACACCAGCGATAAGCTTTAATTTCCCATGTCCACTCGCCACACGCTGCTCGCTGGGCGAGCCCGCGGATACCGGCGGGAGGAACCTTAGGTAACAAGGCCCGGGATCGGCCACGCTTAACGCATCCACTCAATAACCACGCAAGTCGAGGAGTATCCGATGGCTCTCAAAGAAGTCGTGATTGTTAGCGCCGCCCGGACGGCGATCGGCAGATTCATGGGCACCCTCAAGGATGTGCCGGCTCGCGAACTGGCGATTACCGCCGCCAAGGGCGCCATCGAGCGGTCCGGCGTGCCGGCTGACCAGATCGACGAGATTTGCATGGGCCAACTGTACGGCGGCATGCAAGGCTCCCTGCCAGCCCGCCAAGTGAGCATGCGGGTCGGTTTGCCGCATCGCAGCAGCGCCGTTTCGGTCAACCAGAACTGCACCTCCGGCATGCGCGCGCTGGAAATCGCCTGCCACAACATCATGCTGGGCCAGACC
>JAVMKH010000012.1:7240-21012 GCA_031732935.1 Candidatus Contendibacter sp. | reverse complement strand
GATGGGGCAGGGCAACATCGAGGACAGCATGATCCACGATGGCCTGTTCGACGAGCTGGTGCCCGGCCACATGGCCATGACGGCGGAAAACGTCGCGGTCAAGTACGGCATCAGTCGTCAGGAGTGCGACGAGTTGGCGCTGATCAGCCACACCCGCTGCACCAAGGCCACCAAGGAAGGTATTTTCAAGCGTGAGATCGTGCCGGTCGAACTCAAGTCCAAAAAAGGTTCGACCTTCTTTGACACCGATGAAAACTTCATCCCCGACGCCAGCATGGAAAAGATGGCCAAGCTGCCCACCGCGTTCAAGAAAGACGGCGTGGTGACCGCCGCCAATGCCTCCAGCATCAACGACGGCGCCAGCGCGGTGGTGATCATGTCGCTGGACAAGGCCAAAGCCATGGGCATCAAGCCGCTGATGAAACTGGTCAGCATCTGCAACGCTGGTATCGATCCGGTGGTCATGGGCCTGGGTCCGGCGGTGGCTATTCCCAAGGCGCTCCAACAGGCCGGCAAAAAGTTCACCGATATCGACTACTGGGAAGTCAACGAGGCGTTCGCCGCGCAGTGGCTGGGCGTCGGTCGGATGCTGAAGGAGCAGGGTATGAGCCTGACCCCGGATAACTGCAACTTCAACGGGTCTGGCATCGCCTTGGGGCACCCGGTGGGTTCCACGGGTCTGCGTATCGTGGTTAGCTTGTACTACGAACTGGAGCGGCAGGGTAAAGCCTCGGGTGGCGCCTCGCTGTGCGTCGGCACGGGTCCGGCCATGGCTTCGCTATGGACCCGTGATATCTAAGCTGGTTGCATGATTTGACCAAGGCGGCTCGATCTGCGGGCCGCCATTAATAATAAGTAGTATTTATATCATCATCTAAAAAACCAATCCGCAAAAATCACTATAATCTCCCCCCAACCCACCAGGAATCCTTCCCTCCATGCTAGATCCAAAACTACTCAGAAACGAGTTGGAATCCACCGCCACCAAACTTGCCCGGCGCGGATATAGCCTGGATATAGCACGCCTCAGCGGTCTGGAAACTCAACGCAAAGCTTTGCAAATTCGCACCCAGGAGCTTCAAAACGAACGCAATGCCCGCTCCAAGGCCATCGGCCGCGCCAAGGCCAGCGGACAGGACATTCAATCGCTACTGGATGAAATTGCCGGTTTGGGCGACACACTCAAGCAGACCGAAATCGAACTCGACGCCGTCCAGAGCCAACTGCTTGACATCCAGCTTGGCATCCCCAACATTCCGCACACCACCACGCCCACCGGCGACGACGCGATGGACAACGTGGAAATTCGGCGCTGGGGCGAGCCACGTCAATTCACCTTCAACCCCCGCGATCACATCGACCTCGGCGAAGGGGGAGGGCTGGACTTTGAAGCCGGCGCGAAGCTGACCGGGGCTCGTTTCACCGTGATCCAAGGCCAGTTGGCGCGGCTGCATCGGGCGTTGATTCAATTCATGCTCGACCTGCACACCCAGGAACACGGCTACCAGGAAGTCTACGTACCCTATCTGGTCAATGCCGACAGCCTGCGCGGCACCGGTCAGTTGCCGAAATTCGAAGCGGACCTGTTCAAACTAAGCGGTGAACTTGGTTACTATCTGATCCCCACCGCCGAGGTTCCCGTCACCAACCTAGCGCGCGACCGCATCCTAGATGCCACCCGCTTGCCCCTGCGCTACGTCTGTCACACGCCCTGCTTTCGCAGCGAGGCCGGTTCCTATGGCAAGGATGTGCGCGGCATGATTCGCCAGCATCAATTCGAAAAGGTGGAGTTGGTCCAGATCGTCCGCCCCGAGGATTCCTACACTGCCTTAGAGGAATTGACTCGTCACGCCGAAATCGTCCTGCAACGGCTGAAGCTTCCCTACCGAACCATGGCGCTCTGCACCGGCGACATCGGCTTTGCCTCGGCCAAGACCTACGACTTAGAGGTTTGGCTCCCCGGCCAAGGGAAATACCGGGAAATCTCCTCGTGCAGCAACTTCGAAGACTTCCAGGCCCGTCGCCTGCAAGCGCGTTGGCGTAATCCCGCCACCGGCAAGCCAGAGTTGGTCCATACCCTCAATGGTTCAGGCCTGGCGGTGGGGCGTACCCTGGTGGCGGTTCTAGAAAACCACCAGGACGAGCGCGGTCACATCCATATTCCAGAAGCCCTCAGGCCCTACGTGGGTGGAATGGAATTCATCGTCCCGGACGGGCGCTAAGCTTCAGTCCGCAGCGTCCACGGCAAAAACCATGGAGTGGTTCCATGGTTGTCATTCTAGATTCCAACACACCGATGCCGGTGGTCAAGCGACTGACTCGGATGCAGGTCCACGTGGATCCATCGCACTCAGTCGGTCCCCGGGAACGGGTGCCGGATGGCATTCTTGATCTGATGCATACAACCGTGCAGAACGTTGCGGCTGTGGCCAGTCCTGATGGATTGCCATCCGGTACCGGCTAAGACGCTAGTGGGATAGACAGCAAGTCTTGCCAATGTTCTTATACCATCATCTTAATACTAAACCAACAAGCAACCACACAGAGCTAAAAAGCGGACTTTATTCATCCTTTAGATGGTCAATCCATATCCGTTGCTGAAAGCTCGAAGCTTGAGTTTCAAGCAAAGGAAAGTCTGCCTTCAGCAGGCTAAGTTCCAAAGCAGCTATTACCCTTTGATACTGCCGACCGGTATCCAGCACATGGAAACACTTTTCTAGCGTAACTTCCTGACCCATAAAATAACGCTTATCCTGCCGGTAATGATCTCGATTAATAGCCCACCAAGCTTGAATCGCCTTTGCATCGGGCAAGAAAGATTGCGCCAATTCCATGGAACCCAACAACTGGCTTTCAGAAGGATGGACAACCCTTGGACGCATCAACCCCTGGCCAATCAAATCAACCCCGGTAAGGAGGGTAAAAGCTTCTCCAGCAAAGCCCGCCCGCTCCGGAGAACACATTGATTCAAGCAGCCATGGAACCCACGCAATGTTATTACAAGCGCCAGCATTAGCCATTGCGGTATGAAGGCGATGATTATGCTTTGCCACCACCGCGACCCAGCGGTCAACCTCCTGACGATCCGTCACTCGTAGTATCAATTGCAGAGCTTGCTGTTGCCGGAGCGGCATCGGACACAAGGCAAAACCCTTTACGATCTCCAACGCCGTCTGACGATTACCGAGTAGAACAGCCGACCACGCCGCCCAAAAACGCTGATTTTCATGCCTTGAACGCAAGCCGCGCAGCAGGATAGGCATTAGATTCACATAACCCAATTTACCAATAACCTTGATAGCAATGACATTAAGATCAATATCCGTATCATTAGCCAACCTTTCCAGAAAATTTTTACAGTCAATATGATTTGCCATGGCAACCATCATTCCCAGACGGCGCCACTTGACAAATCTAGAATTAAGCAGCGACTGCACTTTATCTTTAGCCAACGATAACGCTATCCAACCAAATGCCGATATGAAACCCTGATCTATCCTTGGCCTAGCAAGAGCGACATCGATTACTCTACGCAATTGCTGCATCCGATTGTTCTTCAACGCAACGAAAGACGCCGCGAATAGATGACCCGCTTTCCATTTTTCCACTGGCGAGTTTTCTATTCTTCTCCAAAAATGCTCGGGGACCTCAGGAAGATATTCAAGATATGGTTTCAGGTAACCATCCATCTCGCAAAGATTATGAAACAAAGAATAGCGAGCAGTGGCCATGGCATGGCGCATTTGCCAGATTTCAGCGATTCTCTCGAAATACCACTCAAAGGTAACAGGTGACAAAACAATCAGGGAGCGATGGGTCCCTATTTCCGACAACGCAACTGGTTGCGGTTTTCTTCGCTTCAGAAGCGCACCGGAGCAGTTGCGCTGATCTTGGTGGTCAAGATCGGATTGTATCCCCTGGGCCGAAAGGATATTGCGCGCGGTCAGAATCGCCGCCGAGGTTGGCTCAGGAAGTCGAACCACCTCCTCACACTCCCCAAAGATTGCCCTAGATTTATCTTGAACCGACTCGGACAGCGGAACAACCGCAATTTTCAGAGTCGCCTTACCTACCTGGGCATGCAACAACTCTCTTCTGCGGAACAGCCAACCCCGGCTAACAGGTTGAGTCAATTCCACCAGCGCATTCATCGCGGACGCTAGAGATTGATCCGTTTCGCGCACCGGCTTCGACAAGCGTCGTGGTCTTGGCAGGGTGGAGCGCTCCATGCTGGGATCCAGCATCCCAGCTTCTGGGAACCGGGAAGCCCACTGAATTTTGGAACGCGCCTTCTTCGGCAAGAAGGGACGGGGTACCGTGCTGCGCGCGTCGCCTTTCACTGGAGTGGCGGCTCCAATCCCGCTCAACCATTCCCACTGCCGAAAACTAGGGGCCGCGATGGGAAAAAACGCGGTTTGTGGTTCAAGCAGCGCCAATTCAGTGGCGGCGGCGGCCCGCTGGAATTGTTGACCGTGAACCAGCACCTGCCAGCATACTTCCAGACCGATCGGGAATCCCATCAGATAGGAACGATTTTTCTTATAGCGGCGCCGTTGCTGGTTCCACCACTGATTCACAGCTTTTGAGTCTGGATAGGGCAGGGATGAGGAATTCGTGAATTCTTTATCTTCGGCCGGTTCCAACACATCGGCCACCAGTTTTTCCTCGATCAAATCGACGCCAGTGATGAGACTGAACGCCGCACCGGCCACCGGCGCGGCCGTGCCGTCCATGCAACGAATCAGCCAGGGAATGGCGGAAGAGTCACCAAGAATGCCCAAACCACGAATAACAAGCGCGGTTAAACGGTCATCCAAAAGTAGTTGCCGAATCCAGAGCCGAGCCGGTTCAAGGTTCATGGCGCGCGCCAGCAAATCCACCGCACGTTGCTGGAAGACCGGATTGGCATGGTGTTCGACAATCTGTTGCAAGACTTCCAGGCCATTGCCATCGGCGAGCAGCCCAGCCGACCAGGCGGCCCAAAACCGCCAAGTTTCATTAGCGTGAGTTAGATGTTGCCGCAAGACGGGCAGGTAACGTTGCAGTCGCAATTCGCCGACCAGACGCAGGGCGCGGGCGCGCAGGCGGAGGCCAGAGTCCTTGAGCGCCGCATCCAGATAACGACCTGGGTCCACATGCTGGAGACCGCAGGCGGTGATACCGACATAGCGCAGTAGGGGTGAAGTCGAAGCCAGTAAATCGCGGACCCGACTCCCCAGGTGGTCAGGAGCGATCCAGCCCAAGGCAGCGATGAGTTCATGAACGACATCAGGCGTGGCGCTGACATAATCGACTATTTGCTTGAAGGGCGCTTCATCGGGATGGCTGACGGCGGTAGCGGCGGCGGCGAAGACAGCACCTGGCTTGAGGTTAGCAGCCAAGCTATCCCAACAGCACTTCCAGCCCAAGTCTCCCGCCTCACGCAGTAGGGTCAGTTGTTGTTCCAGTCGGCTATCAAGTTCGGTCAAGGCAGGGAGGGTGGTCATGGGGGCACGGGCTGCCTGGTCGCGTTCCAACCAGAGTTGGGCGGCGGTTTCGACACAGGTTTGCAGCGTATCCCGGACGTTGAGCAAGTCCTGCTGTTCGGTGGCGGGGGCGTGAACGGCGAACAGAGGCATTCTGGTTTGAATCAGTGCCAGTTCCAGTGTGGCGGCGGCGCGCTGGCGCTGGTAGCCGTTGACCAGGATGTGCAGGCAGTGGTCGGGAGCGATGAGGCAGCCCAGCAAGTAGCGCTTTCCCGGTTGGAAGCGGGTTTCGTTGATCTGCCACCAAGCGGTAATCGCTTCCGGGTTGGGCCAAGGCAGACCGCGCATCGGGTCCTTGGGATTGGGGGAGTTAGTGGCTGTTGGCTGGGCGAGTCGATGCTCGATCAGGTCAAGGCCGGTAATCAGGGTGAAGGCTTCACCCGCCACCCGCGCCAATTCGGGATGTTGCATCTGCGCGATCAGCCAGGGAATCTGCCAGGGGTCACCCGCCGCGCCGACGCTGGTAATGGCGTCGCGGGAATGCACAGCTTGGTTCTTGACCGTCTCCAGCCAGTGTTGCCTCTGCTGAGAGTCATTGAGAACGCGGGGGAGAAGGGCCAGGGCATACTGGCGCAGCGGAGAGTGGATCAGGGCGAGTTCGCTAAGGACTTCGGTGGCTTGCCCACGTTCGCCCATGCGGACGGCGGACCACGCGGCCCAGAACCGTTGGTCCATTAGCTCGACGGTCAGGTGTTGACGCAGGGCAGGCAGCAGGTCGAGGCGGCCAAGTTCTCCAGTGGCTTTGAGAGCACAGGTACGGAGTTCAGGGACATCGCTTTGCAGGGCGGTGGTCAGGTAGTCGCCAGCGTCGGCGCGGTGTCGAGCGCAAACGGCGAGCGCGATGTGTTGGTGAAGTGGGTTTACCGCCGCCAGGAACTGGAGCAGGGGTTCCTTGATGCGGTCCAGGGGCAGCCAGCCCAAGGTTTCAATAACGGCGGTGATGAGCCGCTCGTCGGTTCCAACCAGTTCGATGAGGAAGCTGTGCCAATGTGGGGGCGCGTTTTCGCTAAAGGCGAGTACGGTAGCGGGAAAAAGGTCGTCCAGTGAGTATTGGGGGCCGTTAAATCGCTGTTCAAGTAGGGACCAGGATTGATTGCTGTTCTGGAACAGGGCATCCAGTTGTTTATTGATCTGGCTATCCAAGCTGGCCAGGTCACGCAGGGAAAAGTAGGGAGCGTCGACACCGACTTGGCGCTTTTTCCATAACACCTTTGTTTCTTCAATAATGCAGTGCGTGGTTTCGTCCTGTATGGTGTTGGAGGACGTGGCTGGCATTGCGGATTCCTTTGCCGGTTGGGAGGGTTTCCCACTAAGACTAGCTCAAGATTCCTACAATTAAAACTCCCAAGTTGCATTGCACAACCTGGGAGTCCGATTCGTCACTTCCGCAACACGTAAGTGCCTGGCGCATCGCAGATTGGGTAAAGCCCTCGTTCCGGCGCTCCCATCCCGTGCAGCGAGACCTGATTCTCGGCCGAATGTTGGACCAGCCAGGCTTGCCAGGCTGGCCACCAGGAGCCTTTTTGCTTGGGCATGGTGGCATGCCAGGTGTCGGGATCGATGTAGCGATCCTGATCGGTGCGGGACGCCATCTGATAGGTGCGCCGACCATGCCCCGGCTCGCTAACGATGCCGGCGTTATGACCACCGCTGGTCAGCAGGAAGGTAACCTCGTCGGCATCCGCGAGCAGGTTGATCTTGTACACTGAACGCCATGGCGCGACGTGATCCTGCTCGGTGGCGACAGTGAAGATCGGAGCGCGAATGTCGGTGATGGCGATGGAGCGCCCATTGACCTTGTAATGGCCCGTGGCAAGCTCGTTGCCAAGGAAGATATGCCGCAGGTACTCGGAATGCATGCGGAAGGGCATCCGGGTCTGGTCGGCATTCCAGGCCATCAGGTCATTGAGCGTCTGGCGTTTGCCCAGCAGATAATCGTGAACCAGCCGCGACCAGATCAGATCGTTGGAACGCAACAACTGGAACGCGCCCACCATTTGATCGGCATCCAGATAGCCCTGATCCCACATCATGTCTTCCAGGAAGGCGACCTGGCTTTCGTTGATGAACAACAGTAATTCGCCGGCTTCGGTGAAATCGGTCTGGGCGGCGAATAGAGTTATGGTCTTGACGCGATTGTCGCCGTCGCGGGCCATGGCGGCGGCGGCAATGGTCAGCAGGGTGCCGCCCAGGCAATAACCGACCGTATGAACCTTGCGTCCCGGTAAAATCGTGGAAATGGCATCGAACGCTGCCATGACCCCATGTTGACGATAGTCCTCCATGCCCAGGTCGCGATCCTCGGCGGTGGGGTTCTTCCAGGAGATGATGAAAACGGTATGCCCCTGCTGGACCAGATATCGAACCATCGAGTTGTTGGGCGACAGATCGAGGATGTAGTACTTCATGATCCAGGCGGGCACGATCAGGATCGGTTCGGCGTAAACCTGTGATGTGGCCGGTTGATATTGAATCAGTTCGATCAGATGGTTGCGGAAGACGACCTTACCCGGCGTAATCGCCACGTCCCGACCCACCACGAACTGTTGTTCCGTCTCGGCGCTCAACGACTTGCCCGCAATGACTTTCTCCATGTCGGCCATGAAATTGTTCCAGCCGCGCACCAGATTCTGACCACCTTCCTCCATGGTGGCTCTAAGAATCTCGGGGTTGGTGAGCGGCGCGTTCGATGGGGAGAACATGTCGAGAATCTGCCGGGTCATAAAGGAAACGATGGCTTCGTTCTGCTTGTTGACGCCCCGGTTGTGGGTAGTGGCGTTGTACCACCACTGTTGAGTCAATAAAAAGGATTGATAAATCAGGTTGTACGGCCATTGGCGCCAGCCTGGGTCGTCGAATCGGTGATCTTGCGACAGCGGTTCGATGCAGGGCGGCGTGTTGGGATCCTGGCCGGACTTGAAGGCGTAAAGCATCATGCGCACCATCTTGCGGACGGCTTTCTCGTTCAACAACGCCTGTTTGCCCGGCGCCAGGCCAAGATGCATCAGCCAGTCGAGATAAGCCATCGCGATCACGGCGGGCGAGATGCCGCTGGTGCCGCGCGCCAAGTTGGCATGGACCATCCGGTCGATGGTCTCGGGGATGTGCGTGCCGAGAAACGAGCGTTCGATGCCATAGGCGCGATGCGCCGAGGATGATTGACCGGAGGGACCGTCCCAGGCCGGAAGCGCGGGCTTGGGAGTCGCGGGTTTGGCAACCGCCGACTGGCCGGTTGCCGCCGCCGAGGCGGGGGTGGTTGGAGTGGGTTCGGTTGGAGCGGATGGGTTGACCGGAACCGCCGAGGCGGGAGGGGTTGGAGCGGATTCGTTGACGTTTGACATGACTGCATACCTCCGAAAGCGCAAGGCTCAGAGCGCAGAATGTGAGACCGCTTTATCTTTCCTTGTGTTTGCGATGGTCGATCACTCGCACCGCCTTGCCCTCGGAACGGGGCAGGTCGCCGGTGCGCTTGACCACGACGCGGGCGGTAACGCCGATGAAATCCTTGATGTCCTTTTGGGCTTTTTGCGCGACTCGATCCATCGCTTCCTGTCCCTGAGCGACCAGTGGGGGACTGCCCTCGACGTTGACCGTCAACAGATCGAGATTGCCTTCGCGGGCAATCTCCAGTTGATAGAAGGGCGACAGGGTTTCGGTCTGCATCAGGATGGCTTCGACCTGCGAGGGAAACACGTTGACGCCGCGAATGATCAGCATGTCATCGGTGCGGCCGGTGACGCGCTTCATGCGGACATGGGTGCGGCCACAGCGGCAGGGTGCGGGGTTGAGCACCGACACGTCGCGGGTGCGGTAGCGAATGACCGGGAAGGCTTCCTTGGTCAAGGAGGTGATCACGATCTCGCCGGCCTCGCCGTAAGGAATCGGCTGGCCGGTGTTCACATCCACCGCCTCGATCAGGAAGTGGTCCTCGAACACATGAAGGCCATTCTTGGCCTCGATGCACTCGATGGCGACGCCGGGACCGATAACTTCCGACAATCCATAGATATCCACCGCATTGATGCCCAGGCGCGATTCCAATTCGTAGCGCATCTCCTCGGTCCATGGTTCGGCGCCGAAAATGCCAACCTTGAGCGGCAGTTTGCGCAGATCCACGTTCATGGTCTCGGCGGCCTCGGCCAGATTGAGCGCGTAGGACGGCGTGCAGGACAGACCGGTCGGCTCGAAATCCTGAATCAGCATGATTTGCCGTTGGGTCTGGCCACCGGAGATCGGGGTCACCATCACGCCCAGTTCCTCGGCGCCGTAGTGCAGGCCCAACCCGCCGGTGAACAGGCCATAGCCGTAGGCGTTATGCAGACGGTCACCAGGGCGCATGCCGGCGGCGGCCAGGCTGCGCGCCATCACTCGCGCCCAGGTGCGGATATCGCGCCGAGTGTAACCGACCACGGTGGGCTTACCGGTGGTGCCGGACGAGGCGTGGATGCGCACCACCTGGTCCGTGGGCACGGCGAACATGCCGAAAGGATAGTTTTCGCGTAGGTTTTCCTTCTTGGTGAACGGCAACAAGCGCACGTCGGCCACCGATTGAATGTGACGCGGCTTGACACCCAGTTCGTCCATGGCATCGCGGTAATACTTGACCGTTTGGTAACAACGCTCGACGGTGGCGCGCAGCCGGTTGAGTTGCAGGGTCTGCAATTCTTCGCGGGGCAGGGTTTCCTGGTCGATGTCCAGAATCATGGAGTCGTTCTCGGTGGTGGGAATGACAATCAGGGATTGGAAGCCGGGGACGGCAGGGTTTCGGTCAACAAATCATAGCCGAGGCTACGCAACCGTTGATTCAGGGCGCGTGGATCGTCGGCCCGGTAGCGCACGACGGCGATCCGAAGGCCGGTCTGATCGGAGTGCAGCGGTGACACCACAGTGGCGATGTAACCGCCAGCTTCATTGATGGCAGTCAGCAGTCGGCCCAGTTGCCCGATAGTGTCGGGCAGGTGCACCGCGACGCGAGTGGTATCCGCCATCAGGCAGCCGGTAATGTCGAGAAAGAAATCCAGCACATCCTCGTGAGTCACGATGCCCACCAGCTTGCTCCCCGATTCGACGACGGGCAAGCAGCCGATCTTTTCCTGCCGCAGCAGGCGAGCGGCTTCCTCGACCAGGGTATCGGGGGCGCAGGTGATGACTTGGGCACGCATGATCCTGGCGGCGGTGAGCTTGCCGAGCAGGTAATTCGCCTCGCCGACCGACAGGGTCGTGATCGGGGAGGGCGAGACTCGCTCAAGGTCGTGGGACGTCACCAGCCCCACCAAATGGCCGTCGCGGACCACGGGCAAATGGCGGATGTGACGATCCCGCATCAGCGCCGCCAATTGGGTCACGCGGGCGTCCTCGGCGACCTGCACCACCGCGCGCGTCATGATTCGGTCCACGTACATGATTCACCCCCTAATAGCCCAGATACGCCCGGCGCACGTCGTCGTCGGCCAGCAGTTCGGCCGCAGGGGCGGTTTTGGCGATGCGGCCGGTTTCAAGAATATAGCCGCGTCGAGCAATGGCCAAGGCGGCACGAGCATTTTGCTCCACCAGCAGGATGGTCACACCCCGGTGGTTGAGTTCGACGATCACCCGGAAGATTTCCTCGACCAGCAGCGGCGCCAGTCCCATCGAAGGTTCGTCCAGCAGCAACAGGCGCGGGCGGCCGAGCAGGGCGCGACCGATGGCCAGCATTTGCTGCTGACCGCCGGACAGGGTGCCAGCCAGTTGCTGACGGCGTTCAGCGAGGATCGGAAACAGGGTATAGACATGTTCCATTTCTCCCCGCACCCACTGGAGATCGCGGTGTTGGCGGTAAGCGCCCAGCCGCAAGTTGTCCTCAACGCTGAGCGGCGCGAAGACCTGGCGGCCCTCGGGAACCTGGCAAACGCCGGCGGCAACGATGCGATGCGGTGGCCAGCGGGTGATGTCCTGGCCAGCAAAGCGGATACAGCCGCCGCTGGCGGGGTGCAAGCCGGACAGGGTGTGCAGCAGGGTGGTTTTCCCCGCGCCGTTGCCGCCCACCAGCGCGACCAGTTCGCCGGCATGAATGATCAGGTCCGCCGCGTGAATGGCGCGCACCGGGCCGTAGTCGCTGCCCAGGCCCGTGACTTGCAGCAAGGGTTCATCGGTCACGGAATTCCGCTGGCCAACCATCGACCGCGGGTCGCCGACCATTGATTCAGACGGCATATTGCACCGCTCCTCCCAGATAGGCGGCGATGACTCGGGGATTAGCCTGGATTTCCGCCGGGGAACCCTCGGCCAGCACGCTGCCGTAATCTAGCACCAGTAGCCGGTCGGAAACGCTCATCACCAGCGGCATGTGATGCTCGACCAGCAGCACGGTGACGCCGCTGGCGCGGATGCGGGCGATCAGTTCGCGCAAGGCCAGGGTTTCGGTGTCGTTGAGACCGGCGGCGGGTTCGTCGAGCAGCAGGAGACGCGGCTTGGTGGCCAAGGCGCGGGCGATTTCGACCCGTTTCATCAGGCCGTAGGGCAGGGCGCCGGCCGGTTGTTCAGCCCGATCCGCTAGATCGCACAGTTCCAGCGCCTCGCTGGCCCATGCCCGTAAGCGCCGTTCCTCGCGCCGCACTTGGGGCAGGCGCAACGCAGCGGCCAGCAGACCGGTCCGGGCGCGCAGGTGGCAACCGACCATGACGTTCTCGATTACGGTCATGTTGAAGAACAGTTGCAGGTTCTGGAAGGTTCGCGCCATGCCCAAGGCGGCGATGCGGTGCGGCGGCAGGCCACGCAATTCGTGCCCGTCGAAGCGGATCGAACCCGAGGAGGGTTGGTAAAACCCGCACAGGTCGTTGAAAAGGGTGGTTTTGCCAGCGCCGTTCGGTCCGATGACGGCGTAGATCAAACCGGCTGACGTCTGGAAACTGACCCCGGCCAGGGCCATGACGCCGCCGAAGCTTTGTTCCAGTCCTTCGACGGTGAGCAAATCGTGAGTCATTTGTCTACTGTAATTTTGAATAGCTCATTTTTAAATTGGTCAAGGGTCATTGGCACAAAGCTGGTTCCACCACTATTTCGATTTCTATTGTCTCTTTGACCCAAGGTAATTTCCAAGTCGGCGGTGTTTCCATTTCTTGGGTGTACTATGAGACGCAAACTGACTCCCGCAAGGCTATAAGTCTGATAAGCGCTGTTTAACAGGTCATCTTGGCTAAACAGGGTTCCACTATTAAAATTTTTCATGATTTCATTACGCTCATCATCATTGAAATGATTGCTGATCCTAATACTTTCCATACGCCAGCCTCCCTTGGATCCGGTGTCGATAGTGATCGGCTTGGCGGAAGGGATCGCCCTTGATTCAGTCTGGTTGAATTTGCTTTCCTGAACTGGAGGCGCTTGAGTTTTAGTGTCCGGTTTTGCTATTGTTTGCCCTTCGATCAAGATAGCCTGTAGATTCCTGGCAAGTCGTAAATTTTCCTCCAAGTCATTTTTTTCCTTGGTAATCGCTTCGATCTTGGTACGAATATTTTTAATGTTCGCCCGAATCTCTATGATTTGTATTTTATACTCTTCTGAATTGGATGAATTAGTTAAATCTGAAAGCTTTCGCTCCTGCTCATCCAATTTCATCTGGATACTGTACGCTTTTTCCTGTCGTGCCCTGGCATCAGCCAGTCTTTTTTCCAATTCAACTACTCGATTATTTAACTCCTGCAAGTTAGTTTGAGCGTGTACAGGCCGAATTAAACCTCCAATGATTAATAGAGTCACCAGTAGTCCCATTAACAGGATAATAATAAAACATTTTTTACTATAGATATCATTCACAGCTTTATTCCTTCGGATTCAATTTAGAAAATAGCTACCTGTCCAAAGAGCTACCAAGTTCACGGACGGCTTTCTTAATTTCTTCTATCGACGGGTTGCTCTCCTTCGGTGGTTCAACTAGAGGTTTAGGTGGTTTAGGGTGGGGCTTGTTTTTCTTTTCTAGCTCAGCGCGTACCTGCTCGCGCAGTTGTAACAGACCCTCGTGGTTTGGAACCAGCGCCAATCCCCGCTCGATTTGCTGCAAGCTGGCCGAATATTTGCCATTTCGCCGATCATCCGATGCTCGCGCCAGATATTGGCTGGCTTCCACTTGGCGCTTCCTATCTTCCTCCACTTGGCGCTTCCTATCTTCCTCCACTTGGCGCTTCCTATCTTCCTCCACTTGGCGCTTCCTATCCTCCTCCACTTGGCGCTTCCTATCCTCCTCCACTTGGCGCTTCCTATCCTCCTCCA
>JAVMKH010000012.1:0-7140 GCA_031732935.1 Candidatus Contendibacter sp. | reverse complement strand
CTTGGCGCTTCCTATCTTCCTCTGCCATCCGAATCTGTATCTGATCGCGCAATGCTAGTAAATCTTGATGATCAGGCATCGCCAATAAACCTTGTTGGGTATAATATAGGCCGGTCTCCAATAAACCCTCTTGAAAGTGAATTTGTGCCTGCGAAAAAAATTCCTCAGCTTGGAGCCGAAGTTGATATTGGTTTTCTTTGTGGCTTTTCTGCCATGATCCAAAAATATAAAATATCGAGATAGATATAATTATAACTATAAAACCAGTCATCAAAATAAAAACAGGCCGCCGTAATTTCTTTCGAAAAAGAGCCTGAATTTTTCCAGTCGTGAACTCCATTACACTAATGTGACTAATATCTCTATCAACAGATTGGGTTATTGTACTATCATTAGTCACTGCATCGAGTTCTTGTAAGAATTCATTGGTATTCCTATAACGATCCGTATTTTTTTTTGCAAGTAATTTATTCAAGACTGGTTGTAAATGGGCGTACTGCCTGGGAAGATAGGGGATTGGGTCGTGCAGATGCTTTAACGTAATGGCAATCAGATTACTAGCTTCATAAAGCCGTTGCCCGGCAAGCATTTCATAAAGGACGACGCCGAGGCTATATAGGTCAGATTGAATCGTGGCATTCTCGCCCATGGCTTGTTCTGGGCTCATGTAGCCTGGACTACCGACCGCTAGCCCCGACAAGGTATGAATGGTCTTTGACTCAAGGATTCGAGCGACTCCAAAGTCGGTCAAGACTGGAGTTCCATCTTGTCGAAACAGGATATTGGAAGGCTTGACATCTCGATGGATGATGCCTCTCTCGTGCGCATAACCCAATGCCTTCGCGATGGCTTTCGTGATCTGGATGGCGGATTCAAAGGATAAACCCTGCTTGATTCGGTCGCCGAGCGTGCCGCCGGGGAGATATTCGATGGACAGAAATAGCTGATTATTTTCGGAAATCCCAACGTCATGAATCGTAATGATGTTGGGATGCAGTAACCGGGCGAGAATACGTCCCTCTTTTTTAAAGCGTTGCGCAAATTCATCGTCTTCCTCGGGACTCTGCGCCAGAATCTTTATCGCCACCTGACGGCCAAGGGACTGTTGCATGGCGCGATAAACAGTGGCCATTCCGCCACGTCCGATCTGGCAGTCTATTTGATAGCCCGCGATTTGCACCGACGTTCCCTGGCGCGGGTTTTCGTTTCCTTGGCCCCCTTCAGGGAAGGGGTTGGAGTGTGAGCCTTTGAAACTCAAGGTCCGGCTCCTCGTCCCCATCCTTCCCGCGCCCAAGCGGGGAAGAGAAGGGACTGGTTGATGAACACCAAGAAATTAGTCAATGGGGTCAGGACCCTTGGGGTTTTGGGTCACGGTGTGGGTTTTTCCAGCAATGGTCAAGGTTCCGGTGCGCTTGGCGCTGGAGGAATTGGCCGCCACCGAATAGGTGACCGCCCCAGATCCGGTTACACTCGCGCCGGCGGTGAGCGTGATCCAGTCATCATGACTTTGGGCGGTCCAGGCACAGCCGTCCGGGGTGGAGACGGTCACCGTTCCCGATCCGCCGAGGTACTCAAACGCCTGGTTGGGGGGATCGATGGTATAGCTACAGCCACCGCCACCGGTGGCCGCCTGGCTTTGGCGACCGGGGAGGCTGCCGAACACGAAGGTTTGTAGGGTGAGGGTGCCGTCCGCCTCGGTCGGCAAGTCGGTCAGCTCGAATTGACCGATGGGCAGATTGCTAGCGCCGCCCTCGCAGCGCAGCGACCCCGGCCCGCAACTGAACACGCAGCGACCGCTGGCCAGCGCCAGCCCACACGCCGGCTGGCCGTTGGCGTCCACCAGGGTGCCGGTCAGCCGGTAGCGGCCCGGACCGACCGCGCTGACGCTGGGGTTGAGCGCTCGGGAGTTGGCCGCGCTGGTGGCGCCGCCGACCAGTTGATCTGTGCCGTCCGAACGAACCACCTGGCGGCCGGGTGGGCTGCCGAAGACGAAGGTTTGCAGGGTGAGGGTGCCGTCCGCCTCGGTCGGCAGGTCGATCAGGTCGAATTGGCCCAGGGGCAGGCTGTCCACGCCACCCTCGCAGCGCAGCGACCCCGGCCCGCAACTGAACACGCAGCGGCCGCTGGCCAGCGCCAGCCCGCACGCCGGCTGGCCGTTGGCGTCCACCAGGGTGCCGAGCAGCCGGTAGCGGCCGGGATTCGATTGGCTGATGGTGATGTTCGTCGCGCGAGAACCGGACGGTGGCGTTTCACACAAAAACCAGAATTTTGCATCTAAATTATTGTCATTCCATTTTCCAGTCGTTAAGTACATTTCTAAATAATTTTCATTGCCATATGCATTATTTGGTTCTCCCGTATCCCAGTTTGAATAGCTCCAGGGTTCATTATTAACCCAAGACCAAGTTTCTTCATGACCAGCATCTGTTCCACCAATCCATAGCGTATATGAACCACCTAACTTCGAAAAGATAAATTCATTTTCTTCCCTTGATGTGATAGTTGCTAGATAACCACCTTGCGATTCGCAGTAGTTTTTTGCTTCCGGCCAATTTAGCGGAATTTCAATCCGTTGATACGAATGACCATTGCCGTTCCAAACGAAACTACTAGTCGTGGAATTTCTGGCCAATACATTGATTTTTTTATCATAAACATTGTCGTTTTCATTAAGTTCAGATACCAAGTTTGTGCTATCAGCGACAAGACGTATTATGTGTTCTCCAGGCTCTGCTAAAACAACTTCAGCATAACCTTTCCACCAGAAATACCATCCAGGATCTAAAGAATCAATAGAAGAACTTTTTATTTTCACTCCGTCAACATATAAATCCATAAAAAATTGGCCAACAACTTTAGTATCACCGTTATTGACCACAGCCCAAGATATCGAAAGAACATCCGACGTATACAAAGGACTACTATCCGTCGTCCCTCCTGATGTGTTACTTATCACAACTTTGTCCGACCAACTGGACATCCTGTATGGTGTGAGGTTACTTGCTGCTTGGGAGAGGTTTAACGAAAAAGCCAGCAAAAAACCCAATATCAATTGGACATATAGCTTGAAATAGAGGAGATTTGACATAGGTTGAAAACCTTTTCAGCGAATTTCACTTGAACGTAACTATTGATGTAGGCTCATAAGGTTAGGTCGATGGCACCGCAGGCCATGCCAAAACCAGACGATACCGTTGCTCTTAAGCGATACGGTGTGATCGCCTGCCGCGATAGCGGTGCCTCCATCACTGCCCGGAGGATTACGGCTTCCGCTGGGATGCCGAACAGGCTCAATAAAACTGTATTTTAATACGGATTTTTATTTTTAGGCAGAAACATCCGCCCGCGCCATTTCGGCAGAAGTCTGCTGGTCACCGTCGGCTTTGAGTAGGGCGCGGTTGAGGCAAGCTCAGGATTTTGGGCGCATGGCCCACAACCGCCGCGTACCCTGGCTCAAACCCACGAACAGCCCCTGCGGTAGAAAAATCATCACGGCCATGAGCAGGGCGCCGTGAATCACCATCTCGTAATCCTCGAACACCACCAGCCCCTGATGCAGCAGGGTCAGGGCGATGGCGCCACAGGCCGCGCCGAAGGTCGAGGCCATGCCGCCCAGGACCACCATGGTCACCAATTCCACCGAAACGATTAGATTGAAGGAGTCCGGGCTGACGAAGGCTTGCTGGTGGGCGAACAGACTGCCGGCGAAGGCGGCGAACAGCGCGGAGACCACGAACACCTGGGTCTTGGCGCGGCCGATGTCGATGCCCATCATCTGAGCGGCAAACTCGGAGCCGTGCACCGCCCGCAAGGCGCGACCCACCTGGGAATCCACCAGATTGAGCGACAGCCAGACGGTCAGCAGCATGGCCGCCATGATCACGCCGTACCACTGCAAGTCGCCCTCGACAGCCCAGCCCAGTAGATTCAGCGGCGGAACGCCCGCCAAGCCGTCCGGCCCCCCCGTCCATCGCGTCGCCTGCACCATGATGACGTGAACGATGATGCCGAAGCCCAGGGTCGCCATCGCTAGATAATGGCCGCGCAGGCGCAGGATCGGCCGCGCCAGCAGCCAGGCGACCGTCCCCGCGATCAGCAGGCCAGTGGCGAGCGCCGGCAGCGAGTACCAGCCAAAACGGGTCGTCAGGATGGCCGAGGCGTAGGCGCCCATGCCGAAGAACGCGGCGTGACCCAGGGAAATCTGGCCGGCGTAGCCCATCAGCAGGTTGAGGCCGACCGCCAGAATGACGTGCAGGCCAGCGGACGCGCCCACCACGGTCACGAAATAATTGGTCGGAAACAACACGGGGAGCAGGGCGACGACGGCCGCAAACACGTAGAAACCAACCAGTCGCATGATTCAGACCCGTTCCGCGACCTTGTGGCCGAACAACCCGGTCGGTTGGAAAAACAACACCATCAGCACGAACAGAAAGGCGATGGCGTCCTTATAGCCGGACGAGATCAGTCCCGCGCCCAGGGCTTCCAGCAGGCCCAGCAGTACACCGCCCGCGACCGCGCCCATCGGATTGCCGATGCCGCCGACGATAGCGGCCGAGAAGCCCTTGAGGCCGAGCATGACGCCAGCTTCGTAGGAACTGAAGGTAATGGGCGCGATCAGGATGCCGGCCATCGCTCCCAGTCCGGCGGACAGGCCGTAGGCTAGCCGCAGCATGACCCGGACATTGATGCCGACCAGTTGCGCGGCGGCGCGGTTGAAGGAACAGGCCAACAGCGCCTTGCCCAGCAGAGTACGGTTGAAGAAGGCGCGAACCAGACTCACTAGCAGAACCGTGACGCCGAGCACCCACAGACTTTGCGGCAGCACCGTGGCTCCGCCCAGACGGATGGGCGCATCGCCGGAGAAGGGGGGGAGGGCATGGAAACCCTTGCCCCACAGCAGCAGCGCGACGCCGCGTAGAAAGATGGCGGCGCCGATGGTGATGATGATGGTCGTCACCACCGACGCGCCCTGGGCCGGCTCGATGGCGAATCGTTCCAGCAACAGGCCGACCAGGATCGCGGCCAGCGTGGCGGCGATGGCGGCCAGGGGCAGCGGCAGCCCCGCGTTCAGCAGGGCAATGGCGGTCATGGCGCCCAGCATCACGAATTCGCCCTGGGCGAAGTTCACCACATCGGAGGCGTTGTAGATTAGGGCGAACCCCAGACCCACCAGGGCGTACAGGGAGCCGACGGTGACGCCGGTAACCAGGAACTGGAAAAACTGTTCAAGCATGGGTGGCAATGATTCGGCGGTTTTCTTCCCTCGCCGCCAGCGGCGAGGGAAGCGCGGGAGCAGAAGGGAGAACTGGCGCTACTGGACAATTTTCCAGGAACCGTTACGGACTTCCACCAGCTTGAAGGCATCCACGGTCAGACCCATGTGATCCTGAGGGGTCATGTTGAACACACCGGCGGTGCCGATGAAGCCCTGGGTTTTCTCGATTTCGTCGCGCACCTTGGCTTTGTCGGTGCCACCGGCCCGCTGGATGGCCGCCACAGCAATCATCAGGCCGTCGTAGGCGTGGCCACCAAAGGTGGACACCGGGCCGTGCTTGGCTTCGTATTTGTTCTTGTAAGCCATCAGCACCGGCTTCTGGGGATCGGCGTCGGGCAGTTGCTCGGCGACTACCAGGGCCGCCGCTGGCAGGCGCGCGCCTTCCGCCGCGTCGCCGGCCAGATCGATGAAGGTCTTGGAAGCCACGCCGTGGGACTGGTAGAGCGGCAGGGTGATACCGAGTTGCTTGATGTTCTTGGTGACGATGGCCGGCGCCTGACCCAAACCGAAGTTGATGATCGCCTGGGCGTCCGTGGCGCGAATCTTGGTCAACTGGGCGGTCATGTCGGTGTCCTTGTTGCCATAGGACTCGTCGGCGACGAGGGTGATGCCGTATTGGGGCGCCAGCTTGAGCAATTGCTCGCGGCCGGATTTGTCGAAGCCGCCGTCGCCGGTGATGATCGCCACCTTGGTCAGGCCGCGCTTGCGCAGGTCCTCGTAGATCTTGGCGACGGCCATGCGGTCGGTGTGGGGCACCTTGAACACCCATTTCTTGACCGGTTCGATGATTTCCACCGCGCCCGCCAACGAGATGAACGGGACGCCTTCCTTTTCCACGTCGGGGATGACCGCCAGGGTATCGCCGGTGGTGGTGCCGCCGATGATGAGATCGACATTGTCGTTTTTGATCAGTCGCTTGACAAAGCTGACCGCATCCTTGGCGTTGCCGCCGGTGTCGTAGTGGATCAGTTCAAGCTTGCGGCCCTTTACGCCGCCCTTGGCGTTGAGGTCCTCGACGTACATTTGCAGCGTTTTCAGTTCGGGATCGCCCAGGAACGAGGCTGGGCCGGTCACGGCTAGGAAGGAACCGACCCTGATCGGTTCGGCACCTCTGGCCGGGTTGAGGCCGGCGCACAGCAACAGTGCCACCAGGGCGGTTTGCCACAGGCTTTTCATAGTGATCTTCTCCCTCGGGGTGATGTTTTATGTTGAGCAGGGACAGGCACAAGGCATGTCCCCACTGGTTCATTATGGATTATGAACGATCATGCCGCCGAACGATGCGTGGTCGCCTTGGCGTGGCCAGCCTCCCTGCCGGCGTCAAAAGCCTGGGCGTTGATGTCCGCCAGCTTGGGCTTGTAGGCGCGGAAGCCCTCCACGATGGACGCCTTGAGTACCTCGGCGGGGAAAGGCAGGTGGTCGCTGATCGCCCCCAGCATGATGGTGTTCACCAGCTTGGGATTCCCCAGTTCCTCGGCGATGGCGCCCGCGTCGAAGGCGTGAACTTCGATGCCCGACGCCGCCAGATCGGCGATGGGATCGGCGGGGTAGTCGTACAGGCCAGCGGACACGACCGGAGGAGGAAGACGCAAGGTGTTGACCATGGCTACGCCAGTCGGTCGTAAATGCGGCAGCCAGCGCAGGGCCTCGGCGGCTTCGAAGCCGATCAACAGGTCAGCTTCGCCGGCGTCGATCTGTGGGGAGTAGACCTTGGAGCCAAAGCGCACATGCGAGGAGACCACGCCGCCGCGCTGGGCCATGCCGGCCACCTCGGTCTTCTTGACATCGTAGCCCTGACTCAGGGCGGTGCGGGCCAGCATTTCGGCGGCGGTCATCACGCCCTGACCGCCGATGCCGACCAC
>JAVMKH010000011.1:0-42247 GCA_031732935.1 Candidatus Contendibacter sp. | reverse complement strand
CGATCCAGGCGATAGGGCACCGGGGTTCTCAACCAGCGCGAGCCATCCTTGAGCACCGGCGCGGGATTTTCGACGCTGAGGAATTTCAGAACGTGCTCGATCTGCTTGCTGCGTCTGAGGTTGACCACCGCTTCCAACTCGATCACCGTCAAGCCATCGGACTGCTCCAGCGCGTGGAGAATCGCGTTGACCTGGGTCTCGTCGGGAAAGGCGCTGTCGCGGAAAAAGTCGTGAATCTCGGCATCTTCCCGTCCCGCCAGCAAGATCCCGACCGCGTAAGCGATGGCGCGACCGGCGCGGCCCACCTGCTGGTAGTAGGCGATGATGGAACCGGGCGCCTGATAGTGAACGACGAAGCCCAAATCCGGCTTGTCGTAACCCATGCCCAGCGCCGTGGTTGCTACCAGCGCCTTGATCTGGTTGGTCAGCAGCAGGGTTTCCAAATGCTGCCGGTAGGCGTTGGCGTCGGCAAAACCATCCGCCGCGCTGTCGCTGTGATAGGCGCGGGCCGAGATGCCATTCCGGTTCAGCCAGTCGGCCACCTGTTCGGCATCGCGGCGCGTCAAGGTGTACACGATGCCGGTCCCTGACAGTTTGGGCAGATGCTCCGCCAGCCAGGCCAGCCGCGCCGCCTGATCGGGCAGGCGCAGGGTTTGCAGGGCCAGGGTTTCGCGCATGAGCGACCCGCGCTGGATTTGGATGTCGCCCAACTGTTGGCCGATATCCCGCAACACCCGGTTGTTGGCGGTCGCGGTGGTTCCCAGCACCGGCATATTCGGCGGCATTCGCCGCAACACGTTGACCAGGCGGCGATAATCCGGGCGAAAGTCGTGGCCCCAGTCGGAAATGCAGTGGGCCTCGTCCACCACCAGCAGGCCGAGACGCTGGGCGATGGGCAACAGCACGTTCCGCACGAATTCATCATTGGCCAACCGCTCGGGGGAAATCAGCACCGCATCGGCCTCATCGTGCAGAATGGCGCGAGTGAGCGGCGGCCAGTCGTCACGGTTGGCCGAGTTGATGGTCAGCGCCCGGATGCCCAAGCGTTCGGCCGCTTCGATCTGATTGCGCATCAGGGCCAGCAACGGCGAGACGATCAAGGTCGGTCCCAAACCCCGGTCGCGCAGGAGACGCGTGGCGATGAAATACACCATGCTCTTGCCCCAGCCGGTGCGCTGCACCACCAGCAGCTTTTCCCGACGATTGACCAGGGCGTCAATCGCCTCCCACTGGCCGGGGTGAAAATCGGCCAGTCGGTTGTCGAGCGCCCGGCGCAAAAGCTGGCGGGCATCTCGGTGTTGGGTCTGCGAATCGGTCACCTGCTCATCACTCCCGGCGACAGCTGCCTGCCTTTCAGTGGCTTCGACTCACCCCTCCCCGCGCACGTCGAATTCGACCTTCCAGCTTTCCGCGCCGGTGCGCGGCACGGCTTCCAGCCGCAGGGTGCCGACCTCGGTGACCGCCGCGCGCAGGCGCACCGGCACCACCTCGCCCGGTTGGCGATCCTCGGCGGGCAGGGTCGCCTCGATTTCCTCCAGTTCCTCGACCTCGCCCGCTCCCCACTGTTCCAGCACCGCGCCGACATGATCGGTTCGGCGCACCGAGGAGCTGAAGAAGCGGAATCGCACCGGCTCGCCGACCACCAACCCCACTTCCTGCGGCGGCAATTCGGCCTGCGTTCCTTCCTCCATCCCGAACGGGGCGATGCACAGCGCCTCGATCGGCGGTTCCATGCCCGGCACCGCCGGCATGGCGCTTTCGACCCCGACATAGAACGACTTGGCCGTGCCGCCGCGAATCCGCACCCCGCGCCCGCGCCGCACGTAGCCGTAATAGGCCGCGCCGCGCGCCACCGCCAGATCGAGATCGGCGCCTTCCAGCAACCGGGCTGGCGGAGCGCCCTCGGCATCCAGCCAGCCGTTCAAAACTTCCAGCGTGCGCGCCAGCAGCGGCTGGGCCTTGAACACGCCCCCGTTGAACAGTACGGCGGTGGGATGCAGGAAGGTTGTGTCGTCCGGCAAGCGGTCCCTGAAACCGGCTAGATCGCGAGTCGCGTTTACTTGTCGAGCCAGAAACGCCGCCAGATGGCGAGGCATCGCCGCGTCCTGGGCGTAGGGCAGGCCGATCTTGGTCAAGGCCGCCCGCGCTCGACTGGTGGGCCGCGCCGCTGCTTCCACCACCGGGAAGAAACCCTCGACCAGATTTTGGGTCACTTCCGCGCGGGTCAGTTCGGTGCGCAGGGTGCCACCGATTAGCTTGGAACCTCGGCTCGGCACCACCACCGGCACCGCCTCGACCTTGGCGTCGCCCAGCAGGGTTTCCTTGGCGGCGCGGCAACCGTGGGTGAGCGCCTGCACCTGCCAGGAATCGAGGTTGGTTCCCTGCGCGGCCAGCTTGGCGCGAACCGCGTGGGCCAGCGCCAGATCCATGTTGTCGCCGCCCAGCAGGATGTGATCGCCCACCGCCACCCGTACCAGGTCCAGCGAGCCGTCGCGCTCGGTCACGGCGATCAGCGAGAAGTCGGCGGTGCCACCGCCGAGGTCGATCACTAGGATGATGTCGCCGACCCGGACCTGCTTGCGCCATTCGCCCCGGCTGGCCAAAATCCAGTGATACAGCGCCGCCTGCGGTTCCTCCAGCAGCACCAGATGGGTCAGGCCCGCCGTCGCCGCCGCTTCGGCGGTCAGTTCGCGGGCGGCCGGATCGAAGGACGCCGGCACGGTCAGCACCACCTCCTGGTCGGTCAGCGGCGCGTCGGGGTGCTGGTGATCCCAAGCAGCGCGCAGATGGGCCAGATAACGGACCGTGGCTTGCAGGGGCGAGACCCGCGCCACCTCTTCCGGCGCTTCCACCGGCAGGATCGCCGCGCGCCGGTCCACGCCGGGGTGGCACAGCCAGCTCTTGGCGCTGGCCACCAGCCGGATCGGGGTGCGACCGCCCAGAGCGCGGGCCAGTTCGCCGACCACGAACGGCGGCGGTTCGCCCCAGGGCAGGACGCGGTCGGCGGGCTTCAATTCGTCGGGATGCGGCAGGTACAGGAACGAGGGCAGCATCGTCCGGTCCTCGACCGAACCCGGCGCGGTCAACTGCGGAATGGCCTCGATTCCCTCGGCCACGTCGTCGCGGTCGCTGGCGGCCAGGTCCACCGCCGCCATGACGCAATGCGTGGTGCCCAGATCGATGCCGACAGCGTAACGGGCCTCGCTCATAGCTCCACCTCCGCCGGGGCCAGCACCCGGACATCATGACCCTCCGCCAGCCTGGGCAGGCGGATCTCGGTCACCCGCCAGCCTCGGTGGGTCAGTGTGCCGGTGAACGGCGGTTGGCCGACCACATTGCCGGTCAATCGCACCGCCGCCGCGTCGAAGCCGGCCGCCAGCGTCAACCGCGCGCCCTCGGCTTCGGTCCGCGCCGGCTCGATGGACAGATACTCGCGCAACACCTTTTGACAGCCTTCATGCACCACCCGCGCCGCGCCGCCGATCTCGGCGTCGGAATAGGCGCTGACATTCTCTTCCAGAAAGTCCACGAACCGCCCCTCTCGCTGCAACAGCGCCAGCAATTGCAAGGCGGAGTCCGGTGCTGTTTCCCGCAGCGACGGCCGAGGCGGCTCGACGGCCGCCGGGGCGACCGGCCCGACCCGTTCGCCCCGGTCCAGTCGCGACACCTCGGCCGCGAACGCGGCATCGCCCAAAATCCGCCCAAACGCGCGCAGCGCCAGGATCAGGCGGGCGAGGAAACTTGGATGTAAATCGCTCATGATCAAGCCAACTCCAGTGAATCAAGCCTATAAATATTGTTTATCCTACCATGCGCCCGCGCCGCGCCAACGGCAAGAAAACCATCCCCGACAAAGCTGAATTTGCCTTATCATGTGCAATTGGCGAAGGCCGACCCGGTCGGCCCGATTGATTCAGACGGCGGCGCGGATGACCCCGGCTCCGCGACCGCCTTCAACCCGCGCGCGAGGTAGGCGCGAGACCCCCTTTAGGAGTGGCAACATGGCCCGCATATTGATCGTCGACGATTCGCCGACCCAGACCTTGAGTCTCACCAAAATCGTCAAGAAACATGGACATGAAATCCTGACCGCCAAGGATGGCATCGAGGGCGTTGAGGTCGCCAAGGCGGAACTGCCGGACCTCATCCTCATGGATGTGGTCATGCCCAACATCAATGGCTTTCAGGCCACCCGGCAAATTACCAAGAATCCCTCCACCAGCCATATCCCGGTGATCATCGTCACGACCAAGGATCAGGAAACCGACCGGATCTGGGGTGCGCGGCAAGGCGCCAAGGGTTATGTCACCAAGCCGGTGGATGAAGAGACGCTGATGGAAACCATCAAAAAATTTCTGGCCAAATAGGCCGTCGCCAGCCCATGCCGGCTCAGCCTCCACGAAATCGGGCGCGACCACCCGCCAGCGCCGCCAGCGCCGCGTGGATTTCGCGCAGCCGCTGACCGTCGCCTCCCCGGTCGGGATGGTGGCGCATCGCCAGCCGCCGATATTGTCGCCGGATGGTGACCGCATCCACCGGATCCCGTAGCTCCAGCACCGCCAGCGCCGCCTGTCGTCGTTCGCCCACCCGGCGGGCCGCGTGGAATTGGCGCAACCACTCGCTCACCTCAGCGGCGGTCACGGTCGTCAATCGCCCCAAATCGGCATACCAGTCGGCCAGATCAGGCCAATCCAACGCCAGCGCCGCGCTTTTCCCACCGAGTTCGGCGACGGTCGGCGGTTCCAGCGCGATGCGCAGCGGAGCGATGATCAGGCGGCCGCGCCGCTCGCGCGCCAGCCGGTGCCGCAGCCGGTACAAGACGTGAAACAGCAGATAGTGACCCCGAAACAGGCCGAGCGGTTCGCGCGCGTCGAACGCGGCGAACAACGGCTGTTCCCGGCGCAGGATTTTCAATAACTCGTGCTCGCTGATTCCGGGGGGATGGGCAACCAACAGTTTCTCCAGTTGCATTTCCAGGTCATCCAGCGCGGCCGGCGACGGGATGGCGTCGTTCATCGTGGCGGTTCCGCGTCGTTCAACGGTTCGTGGGGATAGCGCCGCCGAAACTCCGCCAGCCGAGCTTCGGCCTCGGCGTGCCGGCCCTGGCGGCGCAGCTCGGCGATTTCCGCCCGCCACGCCGCTGGCGAGCGGCGATTCGCCCGTTGCTGGATGGGCGCTGCTTCCTCGTCGGCCAGTCGCCGCGCTGGCGCGGCTTGGAACGACTCCGAGCGCGCCGGCTCTGGCATCGCCCTGGGTCGCGTGAGGCGTTGTTCATCCAGCCTCACTGACGACGGCGGTGGGGGCGGGGCAGCGGGTGGCGTAGCTGCTGTGTCGGCGCTTTTGGCCCGCGCGCCATCCGATTCGGTGGCTGGCTGGGCCAGGGACCGAGCAGCCTTTTCTTCCATTGGTGTCGCCATTCCGCCCAGTTCGCCGACGGGCGGCAGCCAGCGCAATAACCCGACCGCCAGCACTACCGTCGCCGCCAGCGCCACTGGCGCCCCCCAGAATCGGAATCCCCGCCGGCGGGGCAACGGAATCGACGAGGTCGGGCACGGTTCCACCGCCGTTCGCGCCGCCGCCAGAATGCGCCGATCCAGCCAGACTGGCGGTTCAGCGGCGCGCGTCGCCCGGTAAAGCTCGGATAGACGCTCGTCGTGAACCTCGTCCCATTTGTCCTGTTTGCCGAGGTGGGGATCGTTCATCGCGCTCCTCCCAAACCGCGCCGCAACCGGGCCAGGGCATAGCGTAAACGACTTTTGACGGTTTCCCGGCCGGTTCCAGTGGCCTGGGCAATGGCCTCCAGCGACAACCCAGCTTCTTCCTTAAGTAGAAACGCCTCGCGCTGGGCTTCCGGTAGTTCCGCCAGCAGATTCAGCAGGCACTCGGCCTGCTGGCGGCGGGTTTCCTGGTGCTCCGGCTGGGTTTCCGCCGGGGCTGGGATCTCGACCCATTCCGGACAGTCGTCGGCGTAGGAAGCCGGCAAGCGGCGCGCGCTGGCGCGGTAGTGGTCAATCAGCCGGTTATGCGCCAGCCGATAGAGCCAGGTGGTGAATTTGGCCTGTACGGTGTAGCCGGTCCGGGCGGCGATCAGCTTCAGCCATACGTCCTGAAACAGTTCCTCGGCCACCGCCGGCTGGCCGCACTGGCGCAGCAGATAGCGGTACAGCGGTCCCTTGTGCCGGGTATACAGCCGGGCGAAGGCGTCGGTATCGCCCGCGCCGTAACGCAGCATCAAAGTCTCGTCGGCATCGTCATCGGTCGGCATGAAGCCGTAAGGTAAAGGCGCGAGACGCGAGGCGCAAGGCGATCCTTCAACCTTTCGCCTTTCGCCTTCGATTCAACGCACCATCTGCCCCGATTCTCCACCCTGGCCGGGATCAAGCGACTTGGCCAGCCCCACCAGAGTCAGGAACTCACCGCGATAGCCGTAAGGATCGGGGCCGCGCGCCGCCCGGGCCAGCGCCAGCACGTCGTCGTAACCGAACCGACCGATATAACGACCGCCGCGCAATATCTGACCGAAGCTGGCCACCGCCGCCGCGAAACGGAACCGCTCGCTGGTTTCCCGCGCGTCCCTGACCGCCGACTGGCGGCGAATCGGCCATTCCAGCAACTGGCTGACATCGCCGTCCGGCTGCTTGTAGCGCAGCCGCAGGAACGCGATTTCGTCGCCGCGCGGTTCGGTGGTTTCAACCGGTTTGCCGTAGCGCAGCGGCTCGGTCAGGTTGCCGCCGCTACCCTTGAGGGCGATTTCATACAGCGCCGTGACGGTATGGCCCGCACCGATGTCGCCGGCGTCCACTGCGTCGTTGTTAAAATCCTCGCGGCGCAATACTCGGTTTTCGTAGCCAATCAGCCGGTATTCCTCGACTGCGGCCGGATTGAATTCGATCTGAATCTTCACATCCTTGGCGATGGTCAGCAGGGTGGCGCTCATCTGTTCGACCAGCGCCTTGTTCGCCTCCCGCAGGGTGTCGATGTAGGCGTAATTACCGTTGCCGGCGTCGGCCAGTTGCTCCATCAACTGGTCGTTGTAGTTGCCGGTCCCGAATCCGAGCGTGGTCAGGGCCACGCCGCTCTTACGCTGGGTTTCCACCAGATTCTTCAACGCTTCGAAATTGACCGTGCCGACGTTGAAATCGCCGTCGGTGGCCAGGATCACCCGGTTGACGCCACCCTCGACGAAGCCTTCGCGGGCCAGGTTGTAGGCCAGTTGAATGCCGGCCCCGCCGTTGGTGGAGCCACCGGCGCTGAGCCGGTCCAGCGCCGCCTCGATCTTCGCCTTCTGGTTGCCCGGCGTGGGCTCCAGCACCAGGCCCGCCGCGCCGGCGTAGACCGCGATGGCGACCTTGTCCTCGGGCCGCAACTGCCGGGCCAGCAGTTTCAGCGCCGGTTTGAGCAGGCCGATCGTAACCCTTGATGCCGATGGCCAGCAGCAGGGTCTTCGGATTCCACGGGGCCGGCGCCAGTTCGGTGCTGACCCGAAATGGCGGCTGGCGACTGTCCGGCGGCGGATAATCATAATCGAAATAGTTGACCATCTCCTCGACCCGCACCGCGTCGCGCGGCGGTAGCCGACCCGCGTTGAGAAAGCGGCGGACGTTGGCGTAGGACCCGGTGTCCACGTCGATGCTGAAGGTGGAAACCGGCTGTTCGACGGCGCGCTTGACCGGGTTTTCCTCCTGATGAGCATATCGCTCGCGGTCGGTCGGTTCGCTGGCGAGGCGCAACGACTCCAGCGTTCCACCCGATGGTGAGGCGGTCTGTTGAGGCGAGTGGCTTAACGCCAGGTCAGCCGTCTTGGCGGCAGGTCGCGCTGAGGATTCGGCGACCGGCGCCGGACGCAGGGGCGGGGGCGGGGGCGGGGGCGCCATCGCCTGGGGCGCCACCGCCAGCGACGGGAGGGATTCTGGTCGGACGGCGTCTGGTTTCGCACGCTGGGCCTCCTCGGTGGCGACGGTTTTGCCCGCGATGGGCGAATTGGGCGAATTGGCGGGCGCGTCGCCGCGCGAGCAACCGGCGAGCCACGCGACTAGGACGAGCGCGCACAGCGGTAACCAAAGGGATCGATTCATGAGGGGTCCTCCTCGCGGGTTGGGAATTCGGGATTATCAACGTCGCTAAATCGAAAATGGGGTTGAGACGCGCATTCGTCGCTGGCCGCCATCGCTACCTTGCCGTTCGCGCCCGTCTGGCCCATCATCACGCTCCAACTTGGAACCTTTTACTCAGGACCCGCCATGACCACCGTGGAAACGCCCCAAATTCCCGGCTATCGCATTGAGAAGATCATTGGCAGAAGCGTCATGTCTAGCGTTTATCTGGCGATCCAGGAATCGCTGGATCGGCGTGTGGCGCTCAAGGTGCTGGCCTCCAATCTGGCCGTCGATCCCAGCTTCAGCAAGCGGTTCATCAAGGAGGGCAAGATCATCGCCAAGCTGGCCCACCCGCATATCGTCACCATCTACGATACTGGCGTGCATCAGGATTATTCCTACATCGCGATGGAGTATCTGGAAGCCGGCACCCTGAAGGAACGGATCAAGCAGGGGTTGAGTCCAGAACAGGCGGTCAGGATTCTGGTGCAGATCGCCCAGGCGCTCGGCTACGCCCACCGCCAGAATTGCATCCATCGCGACATCAAGCCGGCCAACATCCTGTTTCGCGACCCCGAAACCGCCGTGCTGTCGGATTTCGGCATCGCCAAGAACCTGGAGGACAAGACCCAGTTGACCGCCGCCGGCTGGCGGATCGGCACACCCAACTACATGAGTCCGGAGCAGGCGCTGGGCAAGCCGGTGGATGCGCGCTGCGACCTGTACAGCCTGGGCGTGGTGTTCTACGAGGCGCTGACCGGCAGTCGGCCGTACAAGGGCGCCGACGCGTTCGAGACGGCGCTGATGCACGTCAAGGAGCCGATTCCGACCTTGCCGGAACCGCTCCGCCAGTTTCAATCGATCATCAATCGGTTGTTGGCCAAGACGCCGGAAGCGCGATTCGCCACCGCCGAGGAACTGGTGCGGGTGGTCCAAAACCCGGCCTCCGGCAAGACGGCGGCCCGTTTCGGGCGGTGGTGGTCGCCCTGGCTGGTCGCGGCGCTGCTGGCCGCCGTGCTGATCGGTCTGGGCGCGGCGCTGGCCTGGCGGTATTGGTCGACCACCGCTCACGCGCCGCCGCTTCCGACGCCGATTCAGCCACGTTAGCGCCGCCGCTCAATAGGTCATGCAGGCGGCGTTGAGGATACCGATGGCCAGCGACAGCGCGCCGAGGAATACCCCGGTCGCCACCTGACCGGCGGGGATGGCGTGGGCCAGATCGGGCAGCAGCAGGCGACCCACGCCATAGGTCAGCAGTTGGATGACCAGGGCGATCAGGCCCCAAGCCGCCATGTCCAGCAGACCGACGCTGTGGGTGATGGCGCTGGCCAACGGCAGCACGAAGCCGAGAATGGCGCCGCTCAAGCTGGCCGCCGCCGCCGCGTTGCCTTCGCGGATCAGGGCGATTTCGCGGTAGGGAGTGATCAGGATGTACGCCGCCAGGAACAGCAGTAGCAAGCCGATGGCGGTGGCGAAATAGAACAGGAACGACGGCAAGCCAGCCAGGGATTGGGTCAGCATGGGCAGATTCCTTGAAGGTCGGGCGGATGGCGAGGAAAGGATAGCCGATTGACCCGCCGTGCAAACGGATCGCGCCAGCCGGACTTTCGCTGAATGCTTTGCATGTGTGGACATCAGCGCGCGGCTAGACCCACTGCCGGAAGAGCGCGAGGTGTTTTGAGCGTGGCCCGGGGTGGGTTTCGTTTTTGCGCCGCCCAAGCAACACTCAATCAGGCGGCTTGACTGACAAAAGTAGCTACGACAACTGGCCGGTTTATGGCAGCCGACTGGCAAAGCGTCTTGATGCGTTCGGTTTCGTGCATGACTGCTGGTAAGCGTTCAGGCCCCTCTTGTCCCGCACGGCGATGGGTTTCGCTACGCTCAACCCATCCTACAACCCATTGTTTTTTCGTAGGATGGGTTGAGCGTAGCGAAACCCATCAAATACGGGGAGGAACTATCAGGGGCATCGGCAAGCGACTGTGTTTCGGCAGTGATAAGGATACTTGGGATGTTGGCAACACCTACCGGCTTTAGCCGGTAAGTCATTGAGTGAGTTATTTATGGCCCATTATAACCTTTTCTAATACACTCGCTAACCATTTTTGGAGTCATTTTCTGCCCACCAAGAAAAAAATCCAAACCAAACAAAACACCACACCCCCTATAAGCTTCCATATAAGCACGACACTGTTTTACTTCCTTGCTTTCATTAGGATGGGGGGATGGTAGCTCTTTACCATAACATTTACTAAGAAGGTTCAACGATTCTTTCGGGGATAAACTTCTCTTAACAAAATTATTTTGTGGGCGACAAGCATTTATATCCCAAAATCTTAAACATGAAAGCTGCCCGTTAGAAAAATGAGCTTCAACCCAGCCTTTCTGTCCATGGTTATATGTATAATTTCCTTTGATCACAACTTCTGATTCATCAGAAGATATGGATACAATGGAAGGTTCCTTCACACTTCCTCTATCATATTTATTAATGGACCAACTTTTTGAGTCATCCCTTATGATCCTGTCTAGCAGAGGAGCATATTTAGCAAGAATAGCCGCCTCGTGTTTACGACTGGTTTCCGCAGCTTCTCTTGCAAAAATCTCCTGTTTACGACTGGTTTCCACAGCTTCTCTTGCAGAAATCTCCTGTTTACGACTGGTTTCCGCAGCTTCTATTTTAGAGGGAGACTCTACGCTTGGAGAGGCAACTATTGGATATACACTCTGATCTGATAGATCAGATCCTTTATGTGCTACATAATTCCCCTGTGCCGCCATGCACTTAGCATAGATGTTTTCATGAACAGTCGAAAAATCTCTGGTCTGGTAATTTCTAGTACGATCATTAGCTAGTTTCAAACAGATAGTTTTATCTCTTGAATATTGTAGTGCAGTTTTTCCACTCCCAGGTTGTATATCAAAATTAGGTGCTACTGAGCAGGAATTAAGGGCTAGGATTACAGAAAAAGCAACTATGTATGTTAAAAATGGTTCTTCAATGGTTTTTATGGAGCCAGCTAAACTGGGGCTTTTCATCTGAAACGCTCTCCTTGCTTTAAACGTTCACCACTGCTAGGACAGTGGCCATTTATTTAAAGTCTATGATTTCACCAAAATGGAATGGCCCACTGTTGTAAAAACAAAATATAAATAAACCAACACCAATCAAAATAATTAAGACGCCAGCTTTTTCACTAACATAAGAAATAGTGTAAGCAATGATGCTTGCAACAATGGCTAATATGATGAATTCCCAACCTTTAATGCGAGCCATATGTGCTACTGCGCCTCCAGCAAAGAGCCATACACTGGATGCGGTGCTCGCTATTCCTTTGTTGATGTTGATTTGTACATCATCGGTCACAGGTTATCTCCTAATCTCTTAACTGTTGTGAACAGAATTTAGGTTGTCTATTGACATAGGCAAAACAGACTCCCCTTAGCGCGGTTATATACCTTGTCTTCGACAACGATTTCACCATCTGCACTGATACTACTTATAATTTATACCCAGAAATTGCAATAATGTGCAACTGTTACTTTCTGTTTCAATTACCTGGAAAGACGAGCTTTTTTCTCCACATTGTCGCGCCTGAAAAGCCTTGAAATGTAATTATTTAAAATCACACGATCTCTTTTTGAGATAATCCACGCCATCCAAGCAGGACGGCGGAACGGGGCTACAATCAAGGTAGGTTCATAACTCTCGCGGGGATTCCGACATGCGCATTCTGACGGCGCTGATCTTAGCGGGAACACTGGCAGTGTTGGGTGGAAGCGTAACGGCGGCCACGCCCGCGCCCGGTTTGGCGCTGACGCTGGAAGTGCATGGCGCCATCGATCCAGCCAGCCGCGATTTCATCCTGCGCGGACTGACGCAGGCGCGGGCGCGCAACGCCGCCGTCGCGATCCTCAAGCTGGACACGCCCGGCGGGCTAGATAGTTCGATGCGCGACATCATCCAGGCGATCCTGGCCTCGTCCGTGCCGGTGATCGGCTACGTCGCCCCGGACGGCGCCCGCGCCGCCAGCGCCGGCGTCTATATCCTCCATGCCTGCCACCTCGCCGCCATGGCTCCCACCACCAATCTCGGTGCCGCCACGCCGGTTCAGCTTGGCGGGTTGCCACTGCCGACCCCATCCTCCCACGACCCGGCGAAGGAACCGACCGCGCCGAAATCCGGTGAACCTTCCGCCGCTCCATCCGCGCCCGCGCCCGCCGACGCCATGGAACGCAAGCTGATCAACGACGCTCGCGCCTATCTCCGTTCCCTGGCCCAACTGCGTGGGCACAACGCCGAGTGGGCCGAACAGGCAGTGACCGAGGCCGCCAGCCTCAGTGCCCGCGACGCCCTGCAACGGGGCGTGATCGACCTGATCGCCGCCGACATTCCTGATCTGTTGCGCCAGGCCGATGGTCGGCAAGTGGCCGTGGTTGGCGGCAACCTAACACTGGCGACCCAGGGCTTGACGGTCGAAACCCTCCAACCCGACTGGCGCACCCAGTTGCTGGGGATGATCGCCCATCCCATGACCGCCTACATCCTACTGCTGGTTGGGGTGTACGGATTGGTATTCGAACTGGCCCATCCGGGCATGGCCGCGCCGGGCGTGCTGGGCGGCATTTGCCTGCTGCTGGCGCTGTTCGCCTTTCAGATCATGCCGGTCAACGCCGCCGGGCTGGCTCTGTTGCTGCTGGGGCTGGCGTTCATGATCGCCGAGGCGTTCGCGCCCAGCTTCGGCGCGCTGGGCCTGGGCGGCATCGCCGCCTTCGTCGCCGGCTCGCTGCTGCTGTGGGACGAAACCAGCCCTGGCTACGAAATCCCGCTCGCCCTGATTCTCGGCTTCGCCCTGGCCAGCGCCGGGCTGCTGATCGGTTTGGCGACGCTGCTGGTTCGCCAGCGCGCCCGGCCGGTGGTCAGCGGCGCGGAACAACTGCTGGGCGCGACCGGTATGGTCATGGCCGACGATCCGGGACGAATCTGGATTCACAGCGAATCCTGGCTTGCCCGCGCGCCCCGGCCGTTGCGGCCGGGCGAATCGGTTCGCGTGACCGGGCGGGAAGGATTAACCTTGTTGGTGCAACCCCTGGATTTCAATGAGGAGGAATCGCCATGATTTTCAATCCGATTTTTATCGCGCTGTTGATCGTGCTGGCGTTGGTGCTCGCTTCCATCAAGGTATTGTACGAATATGAACGCGGCGTGGTGTTTTTTCTGGGCCGCTTCCAGGCGGTCATGGGACCGGGGTTGATCATCGTGGTCCCGGTCATCCAGCAGATGAAGCGGGTCGATTTGCGCACCATCGTTATGGACGTGCCCAGCCAGGACGTGATTTCCCGCGACAACGTCTCGGTCAAGGTCGATGCGGTGATCTACTTCCGGGTAATCGATCCGCAGCGGGCCATCATCCAGGTCGAAGACTACTACATGGCCACCAGCCAGTTGGCGCAAACCACGCTGCGGTCGGTGCTAGGCCAGCACGAACTGGACGAGATGTTGGCGGGACGGGACGAACTGAATCGGGACATTCAGAACATCCTGGATGCCGAAACCGACGTGTGGGGGATCAAGGTCTCCAACGTGGAAATCAAGCGGGTCGATCTTGACGAGAGTATGGTCCGCGCCATCGCCCGCCAGGCCGAGGCCGAACGGGAGCGGCGGGCCAAGGTCATCAACGCCGAGGGCGAATTCCAGGCCGCTGAACGGATTCGCCAGGCCGCCGAGATCATCGCCTCCCAGCCGCAGGCCCTGCAATTGCGCTATTTGCAGACGCTCAACGACATCGGTATCCAGAACAACACCACGGTGGTGTTTCCAGTGCCACTGGATTTGCTCAAGCCGTTACTGACGATGGCGGAGCGGGGGGCACGAGAATGGCGCGGTTAGGCGGGTGCGGTGGGAGCGCCAGTTCCATCAAGGCGTCCTGGCTTGGCGGCGCTAAACTCGAAACAACTTTGGCCATTTCAGTTCACTGCCATGCGCTTCCCAAACCTGCCGCGTCTCGTGCTTCTGTTGGTGCTGGCGCTGGCGACCGCCCTGGCCCGCGCCGGCAACGACTATCCCCTGGTCCTGGTCCACGGTTTCATGGGCTGGGGTCGGGACGAGTTGCTCGGTTTCAAGTACTGGGGCGGCTTTGGGGATTTGCAGGAGACGCTGAACCGGGCCGGCCACCGCACTTATACCGGCGTGGTCGGTCCCTTCGCCAGCAACTGGGACCGAGCTTGCGAGCTATATGCCTATCTCAAGGGCGGCACGGTGGATTACGGCCAGGCCCACGCCGCCACTCATGGCCACGCCCGCCACGGTCGCACCTTTTCCGGCCTCTATCCCAAGTGGGGGGCAGTGGACGAGCATGGGCGCATTCGCAAGATTCACCTGATCGGCCACAGCCAAGGTGGCCAGACCGTCCGCGTGCTGACCGCGCTGCTGGAACAGGGTGCACCGGCGGAAATCACCGCCACACCCGTCGCCGACCGGTCGCCGCTGTTCGCGGGCGGTCATGCCTGGGTCCACAGCGTCACCACGCTTGCCGCCCCACACGATGGCACTAGCTTCGCGATCGGTATCGACCACCTGCTACCCTTCGTTCGCACATCGTTGCTCGGTCTCGCCGCGCTGGCCGGCGTCCAACCCGATGAGCTGCCTTACGATTTCAAGCTGGATCAATGGGGTTTGCGGCGCGCGCCGGGCGAAGCGCTCGCCAACTATTTCCAACGGGTCGAGCACAGTCCGATTTGGCGATCACGCGACATCAGCGCCTGGGATCTCAACCCCGACGGCGCGCGGGAATTGAATCGGCAGTTCCCGGCTCAGCCGGAGGTGTATTATTTCTCCTGGGGGGCGACGGCGACCGTGCCGGTCTGGCCCTTCGACCATCAGGTTCCGCTGCCGACCTTGTTGCCGCAACTTTGGGCCAGCGCTGTCTTCATCGGCGCCTACACCCGCGATGAACCGGACCATGTCCGCATCGACGCCCGCTGGTGGGAAAACGACGGGCTGGTCAACACCCGCTCCATGGCCGGACCGACCCTGGATTCGCCCGATCGGATCGTGCCCGGCGACGGCCCGCCGCAACGCGGGGTCTGGAACCATCGGGGCACGTTGGCCGGTTGGGACCACATGGATTTGGTGGGCATCGGCACGCTGCGCGAGGTCGGCGACTGGTGTCTGCGGCTGGCGCGGTCACTGGCGGATTTGCCGCCGTGAACCCAGGTATTGAGAGATCAAGAGGTATTTTGGCACAGCCTCTTGTAAGCTGACTCATTGAAAAAACGCCCTCACCCCTGCCCCTCTCCCGCTGGCGGGCGAGGGGTTCCCATGCGGTTTCCGAGGCACTCATTCCATGTCCCACATCGTCGTTCACCGCGATCATTCGCTGACTCTCGATCAGGCCCGCCAGGCGGCGGAAACCCTCGCCGCGCAACTAGCCGAGCATTACGACATCCACTATCACTGGCAGGGCGACGCGCTGCATTTCGAGCGTTCGGGGGTCAGCGGCCACATCACCCTGGAACCGGGCATGATCCGGGTCAACGCGCGGCTCGGGTTTTTGCTCGTGCCGCTGAAACAGCGGCTGGAACAGGAAATTCACCGCCACCTGGACGAGATGTTCCAGGAATCGAATCCGGCCTAACTACCCGCCGCCTCGTCCAGAGCCAGCGGTTTTGGATGCCCGGCGCGGATGCGTTCCAGGATAGCGCGCTCCCGGCCGACGATGGTGGTCACGAAGGTTCCCGCGTCCGCGCCCATGTGGCGGAAGGCGTGAAAACCGGCTTCCAGAAACTGATGCAGCTCCCCCAGCCCGGCCAGCCGCGCCGGGGTCCGGGCCAGTTTCAGCGCCGCGTAAATGACGTGCTTGGGCACGATGGCCTGTAAATCCCGGCCCAGCCGCTCGGTCAATTCGATCTGGTGATAACGCCGGTCGTAACTGGCGCAGCGCCGGTAGGCGGCGACATAGACAGCCTCTTCCAGTTCCGCGCCGCGCGCGTCCAGCTCCGCGCTCAAAATCCGGGTCAGCCAGGCATCCAGTTCGTGCGACAGGGCGTTAAGCTCCAGCGCCAGCCCGGCGGTGTGCAGCACGGCCGCCGGCAGAATGCGGGTCATCATCGGCACGATGCGGGCCAGGTCGCGCTCCAGTGGGCCGAGGTCCTGGTCGCCGTACAGTTCGTCCAGAAAGAACTCCGCCGCTGGCCGATACAGCGGACTACGCAGCAGATCGGCGTGGGTCCGGGTCAGTCGCGCCGCTTGCCAGCGCCGCAGCAGACTCAATTCTCGCTCGATCCCGACGGCGCCGTCGGCGCGAAACGCCTGGCTGCGCCGTAACTGTTCCAGCAACCGCGCCGCATTTTGGGCTTTCAGGGTTTCGCTCATGGCAGCGTTCCGACTTCCCGTGAAGAGGGAGTGGTCGCCTCTCTTTCCACCATCCCCGCGCCGGTTCAGCGCAGTTCGCGGCGCAGGATCTTGCCGACGTTCGACTTGGGCAGGCTGTCGCGAAACTCCACGTACCGGGGCATCTTGTAGCCGGTAAGTTGGGTTCGGCAGTGGGCCAGAATCGCCTCGGCGGTCAGTTCAACGCCCGACTTGGGCACCACGAAGACCTTGACCGCCTCGCCGCTCTTGTCATCCGGCACGCCGATGCAGGCGACTTCCAGCACGCCCGCGCAGCCGATCACCACGTCCTCGATCTCGTTGGGGAAGACGTTGAAACCGGAGACCAGGACCAGGTCTTTCTTGCGGTCCACGATGCGGAAAAAACCCTGTTCGTCCACCGTGGCCACGTCGCCGGTCAGCAGCCAGCCATCGCGGATCGCGCGGGCGGTGTCCTCTGGCCGTTGCCAGTAGCCGCGCATCACCTGCGGGCCGCGCGCGTACAACTCGCCGCGTTCGCCCAGCGGCACCTCGTTGCCTTCCTCGTCGCGCAGTTGCACCTCGGTGGACGGCAACGGCAGGCCGATATTGCCGGTGAAGCCGGTGATGTCCGCCGGGTTGACGCAGACCACTGGCGAGGCCTCGGTCAGCCCGTAACCTTCCAGGATCGGCACGCCGGTCAGCCCCTGCCACCGTTCGGCTACCGCCTTCTGCACCGCCGCGCCGCCGCCGACCGCGAGCCGGAGCGCCGAGAAGTCCAGCCGGGCGAACTTATCGTGGTTGATCAGGGCGTTGAATAGGGTGTTGACGCCGGTGATCACGGTGAACTTCCATGGGCGAAGTTCCTCAACGAACAGCGGAATGTCGCGGGGATTGGTGATCAGCAGGTTCAGTCCGCCGTGCCGGACGAAGCACAGGCAGTTCACCGTCAGGCAGAAGATGTGGTACAGGGGCAAGGCGGTGACGACGATTTCCTCACCATCGCGGATTTTCGAGCCGACCCAGACGGAAATCTGCTGCATGTTGGCCAGCAGGTTGCGGTGGGTCAGCATCGCGCCCTTGGACAGGCCGGTGGTGCCGCCGGTGTATTGCAGGAAGGCCAGGTCTTCGCCAGTCAGCGCGACCGGTTGCAGGGTTCGGCGGCGGCCAAGCGCCAAAGCTTCGTTGAAACCGATGGCGCCGGGCAGATGGTAGTGGGGCACCATCTTTTTAATGTGCTTGACCACCAAGTTGACCACCTTGGCCTTCCAAAAGGGTAGTAGGTCGCCGATCTCGGTGACAATGACCTGCTTGATCTCGGTTTGGTCGATCACCTCGGCCAGGACATGGGCGAAGTTGACGAGAATGAGAATGACCTTGGCCCCGGAGTCCTTCAGTTGATGCTCCAGTTCGCGCGGGGTGTAGAGTGGATTAACGTTGACCACGACCAGGCCGGCGCGCAGTACGCCAAACAGGGCGACCGGGTATTGCAGCAGATTGGGCAGCATGATGGCCACCCGTTCGCCTTTCTCCAGTCCCAAATCCTGTTGCAGCCAGGCCGCGAAGTCCTGGCTTTTCTCCTCTAGCTCCTCATAGGTCATGCCATAGCCCATGTTGGCGAAGGCCAGGTGCGGGCCAAATCGGCGACAGCTTTGCTCGAGCACCTCGGCCAACGAGGCGTATTGGTCGGGGTTGATCTCCGCCGGTACGTTGGGCGGATAGCGCTTCAGCCACACTTTTTCCACGAGGGTCTCCAAAAGGGAGGGGAATCGGATCGGGGAATCTTCCCTGGATTGATTACCAAACTTCCCGTGGAAGAGATTGTAGTATTTAGCTTTTTGGCTACCATTCCAAGCTTTGGACCGTGAGCCATCGGTCATGCCGACCGACTGATTTTCCAGATCCATCGGGCAACGCGGTGCTATTGCCGACCTGCCCTGTTACGACTTTCTGGGGATATCGGCCAAGGGCAATTGGGTGATGGCGGCCACCTGTTCTGGGGAGAAATTCATTGCCAGGAGCGCCTCGGCCACCGCGAGGGCCTTGCGATGCGCGCCTTCTTCCATTCCCTTTTCCATTCCCTTTTCCATTCCCTTTTCCATTCCCTTTTCCATTCCCTTTTCCATCCCCTTTTCCATTCCCTTTTCCAGACCCTTCTGATAGCTGGGCAGCCGTTCAAGGTTGATGTGCAGCATGGCGTAGGTTTCCTGAAGGTTGATGGCGAGATGGCGATTGTCCGCCAGAATCTCCAGCATGGACAGATATTCGCGCAGGCGCTTTCCGTCGGGTCCGGTCAGGGCGCATAGTTTTTCCACGAGCCGCCTGACCACCGTGGCCGGGTCCTCCGCGCCAAAATCGCCCAGAATCGCCAGCACCAGCGCTTCCGGCTGATCGCGGGCGTACAGGATGCGGTAATCAATCTGTCGCATGTCCACGATATCGTAGCAGTAACGCAGTTGTGGACTGTCCAGCCCGGCCTTCATCGTCAGTCGCTCGGCGCCAATGTAGATTAGGCATTGATGTACCCGGTGGCCGCGCCGCGCCAGATGAATGTCGGTCAAATAGCGCAGCATCCGCACCGGCATTTGACCGTCGTTGGTGTTCTGAATTTCCAGGTGCAGGATGAAGGGATCACCCTGGGCGGGCTTGACCCTGGCGATCAGATCGGCGCGGCGGTCTTCGATCCGTTGTTCCTCGGTCGAGAGCAATTCGGCGTCCACCAGGTCCAGCCGCAGCAGGTGGGTCGCCATGTCCAGCAGCAGGCGCTTGAGCAGGTCCTTGGAGAGGATGTCTTTTTGGCTCATGCTCAGGCCTTCAGGCTGGCGCAGAGCCGGTGAACGGCTTGTAAGCGCAACGCCGCGTCGACCTTGCCGATCTCTTTCGCCACCAGGGCGCGATTTAGCGAAACCACCTTGTCGGTTCGGATCCAACTGGCTTTGGGCAGCGTTCCAGTTCGCATGTCGGATTGCGTGAGCGCCAGGCTGTCCGGATGCCCGGCCTGGGAAGTTATCGCCATGGCCAGAAAATCGCCGTAACCGTCCGGCGCGGTCAATAGCAGCACGGGGCGACGCTTGGCGGCGCGCAAATCGGAAAATGGAAATGGCAAGACCACCAGGCTTCCGGCGTCAAGCATCGTTCCAAACCTCGTCATCGGCGTTGTTCCACACTTGAGCGAGGCTGGATTCCTGCGCGCGGATCAAGTCGCGGTCGGCGCGACGCCGGCTGCTCTCAAAACGTTCGATCTCGCTGCGTTCGATTCTAACCGCCCGCCCGATGTGGACGGACGCTACCTCGCCGTGCGCAATCATTCGGCGAACGGTCGGCACGCTGATTTTCCAGCGCGCCGCGACTTCCTGAATGGTCAAATAGGGTTCGTTCATGGCTACACGCTCCGTACCGCCAAGCTGGGCCTGAAGTCTACAGGGCTGTTCATGAGTGATCAAAAAAGGTTGTGAGTTCTTATGATGCTACTGGGCGGCTATCGGGAGGACATCACGAATCTGGTCGCCGCCGATCACGACGACTTTCTGGGCGGAAGCTGCCGATGAGCGGGGCTTTCGTGGAGACCGCGGCGATCCTGGCGCCGCGGGTGGCGACCGATGAGGCGCATCCAGCGGCGAAAACCGGCGTTAACAATAAATTACCTTTCGATGTCGATCTTCTTGGTAAATTAAACCAAACGGCCAACCTGTGCTTGAAGCAGTCTGATGAACTTTCTGGATGGCGCTCCGCTCGTGATCCCGCCTGATCGTTGCTTGCGACAGGCATGAGACTTGCTAAATTCATGGCGATTGGCCGAAAGCTCCCATCTCGTGACAGATCAAGCACCAGATTGACCTTCCTCGTGTCATGTATTGGTCAAGCTTGCTGCACAATTTGTGGAAAAATGAACTTTTTTTGGTGCTGATCGGGTCATTTTGGACCGATTCAAAATTTTAGTAGGGGCGACTCAAAAATGATGCGGATGCAAATGATGCGAGTTAGTGGTAACGACCAGAGTCTGGTCTGGTGGGCTTTCCTGTATCCGATAGTCATTCTGATGTTAGGCTGGATGATGATGTGGCCAGCGGCGCAGGCGGCGCCGCCGACGTACCAGAGCCAATCCACTAATACCGCGATTGCGAGTACGTCGCTACAATTAGTTGCTCCATCCGGTTCTGTCACCAATAACCTGCTGTTGGCCGTGATTTCCGCACGGAGTGGTGGTGCTGTCACGATTAGCAGCCCCACTGGCTGTGGCTGGACGCAGCAAATACAGACACAAAATAGCGGGACGCTCGCTATTTTTTACAAACTTTATAGCAGCAGCGATCCCAGTAGCTGTTATCTATTTACCGCCAACAACTCCTCCCAGATAGCCGGTGCTGTCTTGCGTTACAGCGACGTGGACACTTCGAATCCAATTGATGTTTCAGGCACGGGCACAGGTTCAAATAGCCCAGCGGTCGCCCCGAGCGTGACTACCACAGTCGCTGATACACTGGTCATACGTGCGGTGGGGGTTAGAGGGTCTAACAACAACAACGATCCTACGAATGTAACGGCGACACCATCGACAGGCCGAGTGGCGAATCTTGTTGCGAATAACTCCTCTCATACCACAACACTAGCTGTATCCGATGCTCCGCAAACGGCGGTGGGAGCTACTGGTACAGCAAACTTCACGTTGTCGGATAATAATAGAGAATGGGTTACCGCCACCGTTGCTCTGCGGCCCGTGCCCGTCCCAGTACATTCCGTGATCATCCAAAAATTGAGCACGGGTGGTGTAGGCAGCTTCAATTTCACTACGATGAATCTGAATGGTAGTCCTGCTCCTACGCTCACGACGGTAACGCAGGGTGTGGCGGTATCCAGCAGCACTTATACGTGGGATGGATCGGGGAATATAGTACTTACGGAGTCCAGCCTTCCTAGTGGCTTCAGTTTAAATAATATTAGTTGTAGCAATAGTGGCGGTGCTGCAACCTTCAGTTATAACTTAGCCAATCGGCAGGTAACTATTTCAAATCTGAGTAATGATAATCAGACAAGCACTTGCACTTTTAACAATATTGTGCCTCTATTATCCTGCGCCGCTGGTGATACTTTAGTTTCGTTTAGTTTTACCACTGGATCATGGACGGCGGGCAGCTTAAACAATACCTATTCAATTGGAAGCGGTGGTTCCGCCTTGAATTTTACCGCGACTATTAGTGGCTCCAACATAGTTAGTGGTTATCCCGCCAATGCAACGGAAGGCAATATGGCTAACTCGCTGACGACAAGAATGGATCAAACAAGTGCGTCGCAGTCTATTCAATATATATTTTCATTCAGCAGGCCGGTCAACAAGCTAAGCTACGTTTTTGGCGATGTGGATTATAGGGCTCAACAAAACGGTAACGGTGGTTGGCAAGATCGGCTTATTTTTACGGGATCTCCAACATTCACCTCCGCAACGCCGTCGTATCATGATCTTACAGTGCCTAGCCAAGTGACGGCAACGGCAAGCGCGATTAATTGCACCGTGACAGCCGCAACGTGCAATGTCGCCGTCAATTACACTACACCAATTAGCAGTTCAACTGTCACTTATACGAATGGTCCGCTTATTACAGGAAACCCTGAAGAACAAGTAGTAGGCGTAAATAACTTTCAAATGTGCGTACCGACGAACGACTACGGGGATGCGCCCGCAAGTTATGATTCTCCGACACCCGCCTCTCATGTCGCGACCGGGCCGATGTTGGGGGCGACGCGGGACGCCGAGACCACCAAGGGCAACGGCTTTGCCGGCACATTTAACGGTACGCAAGACGATACCACCAACACCGGTAGCGCCGACGACGAAGACGGCGTGGCCTCTTTCCCGACTACTTCCACCTCCGCCGGGGTGTACACGGTCAGCGTGGCCTACAACAACAATACTGGCGCCAACGCCCGTCTTTGCGGCTGGATCAATTTTGACAATATCAATATCAATAATGCGAATTTTACCAACAGTGATGCTGTCCGGGTTTGCGCCACAGTGGAACAGGGCAGCGGGACCACTCCTCTTGCATTCACGGTTCCAACCGGCGCTCGCGACAGAACCGGCTCGTTCTACGCCCGCTTCAGGATCGCCTCCGTCGCAAGCGAAGCCGAGGCTCCCACGGGGCTTGCCAATAACGGTGAAGTCGAGGACTACCTAATCAACATCTCGACATTGCCCATCACCCTCGCCAGCGTCGAGGCCCGTCAAAGTCCGTCCAGCTTGACGGTGGAATGGACCACCGCCACCGAGACCCGCAACGCCGGCTTCCGGCTCTACGGCCGCATGGCGGACGAGTCGGATTGGCAGCCGCTGACCGCCACCCTGATCCCCTCCAACGTGATCGACTCGCTGGAGCCGCAACGTTACAGCGCCCGCTTCCCCGGCGTGACGATGGACGAACTGCTGATCGAGGATTGGGATACCCAGGGCCAGACCCAGCGCCACGGCCCATTCGCGGTCGGTCGCAAACACGGATTCGACGCTGTGGCCGCCGCCAAGCCCATCAACTGGGCCGCCATCCACGCTGAAAACGAGCAAACCGAGCGGCAAACCCAATCGCTCATGCGCACCATCAGCGCCGCCAAATCGCCCGACGCGCTGTTGTGGGTCACCCAGCCGGGCGTGCAGCGAATCACCTTCAACGAGTTGCAAGCGGCGGGCGCCAATTTCAGCGGTGTCGCCATCGCCGACCTGGCGCTGACCGACGACGGCAAGAAGCAGCCCCGTTATGTCATCGACGCCAACAACAACGGTCGATTCGACAGCGGCGACACCCTCGAATTCCTGGGCGAGGTTACCCCGACCCTGTACAGCGCCCGCAACGCCTATCGGCTCAGCGTGGATCGCAACGGGGTCAGCGAAGCCAATAGCAAGTCGCTCGATCCGAAGGACGCCGTCCCCGGCGTGTTCGACCACACCCTCAAGGTCGAACAACAGCGCGCCTACAGTTTCGCCGCGCCAGGCAATGACCCCTGGTACGACCAATGGCTGTTCGCTTATACCTCGCCGGTCAGTCTGGAACGCACCTTCGATCTGCCCGGCTACGCTGGCGGCGAAGCCCGCCTGACCCTGCGCCACTGGGGCGTCACTGACTGGCCGGGCGACGCGCCCGATCATCACCTGATCGTCAAGATCAATGGCCAGCAGGTGGACGAAGCCCGGTTCGACGGCAGCGTCGATGCCAGCCGTACCCTGGTTCTGCCGGGGCTAGGTTTGCAAGCCACCGGCAACAAGCTCACCCTGACCGCGCCGGGCGATACCGGCTACGCCTACGATATCCAGGCGCTGGATAACTTCAGCGTTCAATATCCACGCCACACCCAGGCCGATAATGGCGCCTGGCAAGGTGAACTGCCATCCGGCGCCAAGATTCTCATCACCGGCTTTCAGGGCGAATCCGTGGCTTGGCGCAACGCCCAACGCCGGGTCGGCGCGGAGCAACTGATCGTGAATAGCCAGGGGCTTTGGGTCGCCGCCGACAGCCGCGCCATCCGCCGCCCAGCCATTCAGGTTGATCCGCCTGCACCCGCCGCCGAGCCCAAGACCAAGGAAGTCGATTACCTGATCATCAGCCACCCGCTGTTCATCGACAGCCCCGCCATGAACGATCTGGTCGCGCTCCAAAAGAGTCGGGGCTATCGCACGGCGGTGGTCAATGTCGACACGCTTTACGCCGCCTCTTCGGACTTCGAGGTTTCCGCCGATGCCATCGGCCGCTATCTCAAGCAGGCCAAACCCCGTTTTGTCCTCCTGGTCGGCGGCGATTCGAACGACTACCACAACTACCTGGGGCTGGCCAGCCAGAGCTTCATTCCCACCCGCTATGCGCAAACCGATGCGCTCGTCACTTACGCGCCCGCCGATGGCTGGTACGTCGACTACAACAACGACGGCAAACCGCAGGCGGCGCTGGGACGACTACCGGTGCGCACCGTCGCCGAACTGAGCCAGGTGGTCGCCAAGATCATCGACGCCCCGTTGCTGAAATACGCCGTCCTGGGCGCTGGTCCCTCGGACGATGGCCGTCAGTTCGCGACCATCAGCAAAGGCTACGCCGCGCAACTGCCCTCGACCTGGACCCATCGGTTGATCGCCGTCGATGAGCAGGGGTTGGCTCCCGCCAAGACCGCGTTGCAAACCGAGCTGAATCTGGGCGGCGCGCTGGTCAGCTACATCGGTCATTCCAGCTACGCGCTCTGGGGCCTGAACGCCAGCGGTATCCTGCTCTCGGCCACTGAAGCGCGCCAACTGAGCAACTCAACACCGCTGCTGGTCACGCAATGGGGCTGCTGGAACACCTATTTCGCCAACCCCAGGCAGGACACCATGGCCAACGCCTTCCTGTTCCAATCCCATGGCGCGTCGGCGGTGCTGGGCGCCACCGCGTTGACCGATATTGGTGTGCTTAATGGGTTGGGCAACGCGTTCTTCAAGCAACTGGGTCAGAGCACGACCTTGGGTGAAGCGTTGCAGGCGGCGCAGCGGGCCTACCTCAATCAAAATCCCACTGCGGCGAGCGGCCTGCGGGGCTTCGCGTTGCTGGGCGATCCGGCCGCCCCAATCCGCTAGCGGGAATCGGCGCGCTCGCCGCCGACTCAAAGCCCCGCGTCCTCAACCCCTTCTCCCCACCCAGGGAGAAGGGGTTTTGGTTTGTGGCGCACCCTTTGCTCCTGGTTGGAGAAAAGGAATTTCGCATGTGGAGGGAGTTGGGATATTCTCACGCCGCGTTTGTGCTGTGTGATGGATTGGCTTTCGCGCGGTCAAGCCGCGTTTTTCAGGTTTTCGGGAGACGGCCATGCGAATCGGCGTGCCCAGGGAAATCAAGATTCACGAATACCGGGTCGGGATGACACCGGGTGGCGTGCGCGAAGCGACGCGGCGCGGTCATGTGGTATGGGTGGAAACCGGGGCGGGGGCGGGCATCGGCCTGGACGACGCAGCCTACGCGAAGGCGGGCGCGACCATCGCCGACTCGGCTATCGAAGTGTTCGCCCAGGCGGATTTGATCGTGAAGGTCAAGGAACCGCAACTGGTGGAATACACATGGCTGAGGGAAGGGCAGACGATTTTCACGTATCTGCATCTGGCGCCCGATCCCGAGCAGGTCAGGGGCTTGTTGGCCTCTGGCTGCACCGCCATTGCCTATGAGACGGTCACCGATTTGCGGGGGCGGTTGCCGCTGCTGACGCCGATGAGCGAGGTGGCCGGACGGATGGCGATCCAGGCTGGCGCCCGCTGTCTGGAAAAGTCCCAGGGTGGCGGTGGCATCCTGCTGGGTGGGGCGCCGGGCGTGTTGCCAGGCCAGGTGGCGATTCTGGGCGGTGGCGTGGTGGGAACCAACGCGGCGCAAATGGCGGTCGGACTGGGTGCGCGGGTGACCGTGCTTGACCGCTCGCTGGCCCGGTTGCGGGAACTGGACGATCGGTTCCAGGGCCGGCTACTTACCCGCTTCGCCACTTTGGAGGCGATCGAGGAAGAAGTGTTGGCCGCCGATTTGACGGTGGGCGCGGTGTTGATTCCCGGCGCGGCGGCGCCCAAGCTGATTCCCCGACCGTTGCTGAGGGCGATGAAGCCCGGATCGGCGTTGGTGGATGTCTCCATCGATCAAGGCGGCTGCTTCGAAACCTCGCGGCCCACCACCCACGCCGATCCCACCTATGTCGTGGATGGCGTGGTGCACTATTGCGTGGCCAACATGCCTGGCGCGGTGGCGCGGACCTCGACCTTCGCCCTCACCAACGCCACCTTGCCCCATGTGCTGCAACTGGCCGAGCGAGGCGTGCTGGCGGCCTTGCGGGACGACCCATGCCTGCGCGCCGGGTTGAATGTCCATCGTGGCCGGATTACCCACTCGGCGGTGGCGGCCACGCTGGGCTACGATTACCAGCCACCCGCGGACGCGCTGGCGACGGCTTGAATGCCTGGATTGGGAAAAGTTGACAGCAGCACGCGAATCCCTTAGATTGGCCGTCTCCGATTACGGGGCCATAGCTCAGCTGGGAGAGCGCCTGCATGGCATGCAGGAGGTCGTCGGTTCGATCCCGTCTGGCTCCACCATTAACCGTCATCGCTCTTGGCGGTTTATTTTTTTCCGCCTTTTGTCCCCATCGTCTAGAGGCCCAGGACACCGCCCTTTCACGGCAGTAACAGGGGTTCGAATCCCCTTGGGGACGCCACCTTATCCCGCTCTGTGGATATATCGATCTGGTATTCGATTTCACAGCGTAGGGTGTCAGGATCGAGACTGATTCGCTCGACCAGTGCTTGTAGGACATCCTTGATCCGCTCGCGGTCAATGGCGCCAGCTTGCTCGATGTCATCCGCTAAACTCGACAAGAATCGGGCGATGCTGGATTCATCCAAGATGGCTAGCGATTGAAACCGTTGGTAATCCTGCTCCAACCGTGCTACTTCCGCGACGAGCGCGGCGCGTTCCCGCTCTAAATCGTCGACAAGGCGTAAGGCTGGTCCAGGGGTTTCCATCTCAATCGCCATACGCATGGTCCGGGCAACCTGTCGAGCAATTTCGGCAATCCGATCCCGCAGGGGAGTAGTGGGATCGATGGGCAGGGTCTCTTGGTGCTGGCGGGCGGCAACCAACAAAGCGCGGATGAACTCGGGTGATTGTAGATCGTTGAGGATGTGGCGGACGATCGCCGTCTCAAGTGCCTCGCGGGGTACGGCCTTGCCTTTTTTGCCGTTCACGACCACCCGATACTGCTTCTGTTTGCCGTCGCCATGCCACGGATCGCCCGCTGGAGTCTTCAGTAGTCCGGTCAGCAGGTATTTGGCTGGGGTGCGGCGGGTCTCGCGGCCTTTCCGCGCTTGCAGGCTCTCCAGTTGTCGGAGCAATGCTTCGGCTTGCTCGTCGCTGATCAGGGCGGGGTGCGTGTGGCGCTGGATAACCCACTCTTCGCGGGGCCGGTATTTCACGCCGCCCTTGTAGCGTCCCTCGATTCGTTCGTTGCCCATATTCCAGACGGTGTGTCCCGCGTAGACCAGGGCATTGTGTTCCATGCCGATGCTGGTGGTTTCTGGCCACGGCAATTGGAGTAACTGGTGAAGGCGACGGCGCGGCATACCGGCGGCGCGTTGTTTCAGAAATTCGCCGACTAATGGCGCTTGATCATCAAGTTCCAAGACGGATTTCAGCACTTCCTTACCGTCGCGGATCGTACCGGTGGGTACAGGTTTCAGCCGGTAGCCCCGTGGCGCTCGGCCTCCGGCGCGGTAGCCTTGGCGGACATTTTCGGCCATGCCGGCGAGTCCCTTCTCGCGGGACATGAGGCTGTGTAATTCATCGAACACTTGCATGACGCCAATAATGACCGCGCTGGTAATGGGATCGGCGTCCGGTAGCTTGGAGTACAGAATCACGACGCCGCGCTTGCGGCATTCGTGGGCAAAGACTTCCGCCATGTAGCGGCGGCGGCTGAGGCGGCTCGTGTCCACCATCAGTAAGTGATCCCACTGGCGGCTGCTGGATTTGAGTTCGGCGAGCAGCGCCTGAAAGCCGGGGCGATTTTCATCCTTGGCGCTCTCGACCACATCCTCAAACCGACTCACGATCAACAGATGCTTGATTTCGGCCAGGGCCAGCAGTTCGCGGGCTTGGGCGTCGATCGAGACATCCGACCGATCCTTGCTGGAGCGGAGATATAACGCGGCTGCGTTCTTCATGGTTCTCGTCTTGGGAGGCAGCACCAGCCAATAAGGGTAGCAGAGCGGCGACCGCCCGGCGCAGGGGAGGCGCGTTCTGACTGGTGATGATCAGAGCGGGCGCGCGATCCGGTGCTGGAGGGGCATGGTTTCGGTTATCGCTGGGCATCAAACAGGTCTCCCCTCGGTTCTGGGTACGTATCCCAGGTGCGGCCCGCCAGCAGCCGGCCGTTGGCGTGCTTGGCGCGGCGGACGCCATCCGCGCCCCAACCGCCCCATTGCTTGAAGAGGAACGCGACGCCGGCGGCCTGGCACTGATCCCGCACCGATAGAGCCCATTCCGCGCGCATCGGGCGGGCGTCTGGGCCGGATTCGCCGCCGACGATGACCCAGTGAATCCCGCTCAGGTCCAGCGGCCCCAGGTCCTCCAGCAGGGGTTCGACCGACAGGAAGCGGATGCGGGCGGGCGTCCGGCGTAGGTGCTCGATGCGCGGCGGGCCGTAACGGCGATCCTCCACCGTGACCCCCAGCCAGACGTTGGCCGGCCCGGGGCGGGATGCGAAAAAATGGGGGAGGCGCTCGGCGCGCTTGGTCAAAACCTGGTAGGTGTGGTGTGGCGTCCGCCGCGCGATGTCCAACACCTGGTCGATGAACGCATCCGGTACGTTCTCATGGAAAAGGTCGGCCATCGAACAGACGAAATAGAGGGTCGGTTTCTTGCGTTCGAGTGGCTGGCGTAGGCGGTCGGGGTGCAAGGTCAATTCGAAGCCCCGCGCGTAGCCGGGCGCATGCATCGCCCGCAGCCGGAGCGCCATCCGCTCGGCGTAACAGTGTTTGCAGCCCGGCGAAATCCGGGTGCAGCCGGTCACCGGGTTCCAAGTCTGTTCCGTCCATTCGATTTTGCTTTCGCTCATCGTGTCCGCTCCCGCCGCAGTGCCTCGACCATGGCACTATTCATCACTCGTCGCAGCCGAAGAATGCGAATTCCATGTCATTGGGGAATTCAGTGATGTCGTAGAGTTCGCCGCCCATGTCGTCGTCCAACAACGGGCCGCCGCAAAACGTTCGTTGGCGCACGGAAGGTGGATGGCGGCTAACCGCAAAATCGGCGAATCGCGGATCGGGCGTGCTGAAATCCAACTGAAGCTCGAACGCTCCTGATTCCAGTTGTGAAGCGTGAGTGATTTGACGCAAGGTTTTCATTGGTGTACCAGCCCTTTTAAGGGCCTTCAGAACATATTGTATAATATCACAATTTTTGGCTGATCCGGTGTCCTTTAATGTTTAGCGAAATCTTGGAACGATTTATCAAAGATAGTCCTGTCGCAGTTATGGTGCGTGCGTTGCTGGAAAATTTGCTGAACGCTGACCAGCTCGATCGTTGGTTTGAAGGCGTTCGCCAAACCCAATATACCAAAGAAATCCTGTTTTCATCGATAGTCGGTCTGATGCTCCAAGTGGTCTGTAAAATTCGGCCGAGCGTGCATTGCGCCTATCCCCATTCCGGGATTACCGCCTCGGTCGTGGCTGTATATGACAAGTTAAAAAATCTCGAACTGACTACGGCACAGGGCTTGGTTCGTCATCTTGCCGGCGAAGCGGAAACCCTGATCACTCACATCGCCGGGATGAATCCCCCATTGCTCGCCGGCTATCGGGTCAAGTTTTTAGATGGTAATTGCCTTGAAGCCACCGATCATCGCTTAAAAGTACTGCGCGGAACCCGGGCTGGGGCCTTGCCTGGCAAATCACTCGTCGTCTTTGATCCCGCCTTAGGGATTGCCCTGGATGTGTTTCCCTGTGAAGACGGTCACGCGCAGGAACGGTCCCTATTATCGGCGGTGGCGGACACGGTTCAAGTAGCGGATCTCTGGGTCATGGATCGAAATTTTTGTGTTCTAGGGTGGTTATTCAGGATCCACCGGCAATCGGCTTTTTTCGTGGTCCGCCAACATGGCAATACTCCGTATAAGCCTTTGAAGCCTCTGAAACTGATCAGCAAGCCCCCCACCGGTGATCTCGACGAACAGCCGGTTGAAATGACCGCGCCTTCGGGGGAAAAAATCGAGGTACGTCGGGTCGTTGTCAAATTAAAAAAACCGACGCGGAATGGCGACAATTTTATTGTTTTATTGACCAACCTCCCCAAGGAGGTCGATACTTTGATCATTGCAGAACTCTACCGTCACCGATGGAGAATTGAAACGGCTTTTCAAAAATTGGAAAGCCACCTGAATTCTGAACTCAATACGTTGGGTTATCCCCAAGCGGCCTTATTTGGCTTTTGTCTCGCCTTGGTCGCGTTCAATATTTACGCGATTGTGATGGCGGCGTTGCGGGCTACGCATCGCCATCAGGCCATTAATGAAACGGTCTCTGAATACTCTATGGCCCAAGAGATTGCCACCAATACCGGGGGAATGTTAATTGCCATTCCGCCTATCGAGTGGGTGATGTTTGCCGAAGCGAATTTGGTGGAATTAGGGAATATGCTCCTCAATATTGCCACCCATGTGGATTTGAAAAAGTATAAGAAACATCCACGGGGCCCTAAAAAGACGCCAATGGAGAAAACCCAATTTCGAGGACATCCTCATGTATCAACGGCTAAACTTATAAAAGCATCTACGAAAGCAAGGGCCGCGAAGAGGGCCTAGCGACCTTAAAAGGGCTGATTGGTGTACCTCGTGGCTAGTAGCGCCGTCTCTCGTGGTCATGGTCTTACACACGGTTACAACCCGCCGGCACTGTTCGATATCAAAATGCCCGATATGGCATTCCTCAGCGGCGATGCCCAATTGCTTGGCCAGCCATGAATAGGCTTGCTTTCGAGTCCACGGGCCTTGTTTCCAAAGCGGGTCAAACGCCGCGTGAGCGGCGCTTTTCGCGCGGCGAAGTTCCGCGTTCGCGAGTCGGCCCAGCGGTCTATCGGTGCCGGGATGACACTCGACATAGGCATCGCAAGGAGGGCATTGGTAAAACGCCTTGTGGTAAAGGTCGGGGCGGTGTGGGTAAATGACCCTCCCGTTGACTTTCCCCGCAACCGCCCCGCAATAAGGACATAAGAGTTTCATAGAACCACTTCCCCGACCGGTAATTCAAACCCTGTCCATTACACACATCTCTAACCGGTGGATTGGATATGGAGATCAGACGCCAATTGCATTCCCCAAGCGAGGTCGCGGGCGCGCTGCAAGCCGATCCAGAGGGCTTGGGGGCCGGGAGGGCCGTCGCACTTGCGGCCCAGATGGCCGCCGAGGCGGGCGATCCAACCGAGCATGGCGGGCAGCGGTGGCGGGATGACTGGCGGGGGCTGGCGATGGATGGCGACGTGGACGGCCCGCCATTCGGCCGGGTCCAGCACGGCGTCGCAGGGCAAGTCGGGGGTGGTCCGCTCCAGCACGGTCAAGTACAGAATCCGCCAGGCAATGATGAGGTACAAGGCCAAGGCGGGTTCCAAGCGGTCCAGGGTGCTGAGTTGCAAGGCTTCCACCTGGCAGCCGGTTTTCAAGATTCGGAAAAACACCTCGATACTCCAACGTGTTCCGTACCACTGAATCAGTTCGGCGGCTTGGGCGAGCGTGGTCGCCGCGCGGTTGGTCAGCAGGCGCCAGTCGAGCGGTTCGACCCCGGCGGGCGGGGATTCTTCCCGCGCCCGCAGCGCGATCACGATCACCGGTTCGCCCCCCTGGGGCTGCACGGTGACCCGCTCGGCCCGCACCGTCAGCACCACCGGCCGGCTCGGTCGGTTCGGTCGCGCCGGGAGGGTAAAGCGGACCTCGCCCCACACCGGCGCTTGGGCCAGTCGATCCCAGAGGGTATCGCCCTCGGCCAGCAGGCGATCCTGGGCCGCGCGGATCAGCCAGTCGATCTCCGGTTGCCGGTAGGCCCGGACCATGAACGCGTGGATGTCGCATTCCCGGTCGGCGACATAGACCAGCCGGCTGTCGGGCAGGGTCCCGGCCAGCTCGGCGCAGCGCTCGAAGCCTTCCAACCCGCGCATGCTTTCCTTGGCCTCGATCGGCCAGTGTCGCCGATCTTCCCCCAAGGTCTCCCGGTCGCGCGTCCACAACCTGGCCCAAGGGGGGCGGGGTTTCCGGCGGTTTGGCGCGGTACGCGACGATCCAGGCGGCCTGCCATTCCTCAGGATCGAATACCACGTCACAGGGCAGTTGCGGGCAGTCGCGGCCCCACGTGACCAAGTGCAAGATGCGCCAGGCGATGATCAGATAAACCACCAGCGCCCGTTCCAAGCGCTCAAGAGTCCCCAGTTGCAACGCCTCGACCCGGCAGCCCGCTTTCCAGATTCGGAAAAAAACCTCAATCAGCCAGCGTTTTCGATACCAATCAATGAGTTGAACCACATCCTTCAGGGTTTCCGCCGGCCGGTTGGTCAGCAACCGCCAGACCAGTGCCGGTTGTCCGGCCGGCGGCTGCCGCTCGCACGCCAGCAATGCGGTCACCGTCGCGGCCGGTTGCCCGTGATGGGCCGGTAACGTCACCGCTTGGCGGTACAAAGTCCGGCGCACCAGACGTGCCGGGCGGCCCGGGGCCGCCGGCAGGGTGAATTCCACCTCCCCCAGCGGTTCGCTTTGGGCCAGCCGATTCCACAGCTTCTCGCCCGTGGTGGTTTTACGGTTGTGCTTCGACCGAATCAGCCAGTCCGCCGGCGTGCCGCGCCGGGAGCGGGCGACAGGGACGGGAGGGACCCGAACCCCACCCCCCAGCGGCAGCGCCGGAGGGGGCAAACGCGCGACGGCCCGAAGCGAAGCCGGGGGCAAGGGCGCGAAGCGGCGAAGCGAACCCTTGCGCCCGGCGTGAGCGAAGGGCACAAAGCGCGAGAAGCCCACCGGCGCGACGGGGGAAAAGCGAAGCGAAGCGAGCACACGGCCAGGGACGGCAAGCCAGGGACGGCGCGAAGGCGCGAAGCGCGGGGGGCACGGGGGCGGAAAGCCCCCGATCAGGCGTGAAGATGTGTTGCCGGGGAGGGATTCAGGCCGCTAACGCTGGGCGAGCGGACCGCGATAGCGCGAGTCGGTGGTTGCGGTCGCGGGGGAAACCGTTGGCGGTTCGGGGACCGCCGAACGGAAATCCAAAGAGCACAAACGGTTTCACTGGCCGCCCAACCGTTGCAAGCGGCGCTGAAGGATGCGCTCGGTCAGGAACAAGGCGCGTGACCCCATGTGGCCGCTGATGCCGGCCAGAAACGCGGTCAGCGCGCCGGAAAGATTAAATTCCGACGCCAGCCACAGGGTTAGCACGCCACAAAACCCACTGGTCATCAGGTCGGCGGTGAGCCGAAACAGCGCGCAGCGCCAACAGTGTGGCCTTTCACCCCCGGCCCAATATTGCATGCGCGCGACCAGGCCGCCCAACAGGCCGATCAGCGCGAACAGCAAATAGCGGCCGATGGAAAAATCGGTGGGGTCGCTCATGACGAGGACCGATAGAGCCACGGCGTTTGCCAGGGACCGGACACGCGCCAGATGCCCAAGCGTCGGCGCTGGGCGATCTCTTGCGCCGCGTGGTATTCGCCGCGTGACTGCGGACATTGCCACAGCGCGGCATAGCCGCCGTGAACCAGCCGCAAGCCGCAATTCGCGCCGTCGCGGATGCGGATGACTTCCGCCAGGAGTCGACCGTACAGGTCTTGTCCAATAATCCGCACTGCGACCACCTCGTTCAACGCCAGCAACCGCCGCAGATAGGCGCGGGCGCTGACGGCATGGGCGGTGGTCTGGGGATTGCCGATTTCCGGCGCGTCGAGATAGGCCAGCCTGACCCGAACCTCGGCGGCTTCCGCGCCGATGGTGCGCCAGCAGCGGATCGTGTCGCCGTCCGGGGTGTAGCTGACCCGCATCCGTTCGGTGGTCATGGCGCGGCCTCCGCTTCGGCGTCGGTCATGACCGTTCCCGCTTTCACGCCGGCGCTGAATCCCGGCGCTGGCTTAAAGCTGACGCCGCGTTCGGTGAAGTGGAGGATCTTGCCTACCCGGGTGGTTTTCCACTGGGCCGCGAACTGGCCGCAGTCGGCCAGCGTCACGCGACCACCTTGGGCGACGATGCCCTTGATGCGGGCCTTGAACTCGCCCAGGGTTTGCGCGGCCAGCAGCATCCGCATGGCCTGTGGCACGGCGGGAAACGCGGCGGCTAGGGCCGATTCCAGCGCCTCGACGAGGTCCTCGTCGGCCCAGTGCTGAGCGGTGTTGGCGTCGGGCGGCGGCGGGGTGACGGCGGGATGCTCGGCGCGAATCTGGATCGGGTCGGCGGTGATCGGGATGCCGAAACCGGCGATGAGGTGGTAGGGCCGAATGCCGTAGGAGATGCGTAAGAGTTGACCGGTCTTCGGAAAATGCTCGCGGGTGTTGTCCAGAGTACATTCATGCTCCGTGCCGTCGACGTAGCCCAGCGGGTAAATCTGAGTTTTGCGGTAGTCGTTGCCCGGTGTGTAGGCCGCGAACAGTTCGGCCAGTTGGCCGGGGACCGGCGTCCAGGTGAACCGAACCCGGTCCGGCGTCACGTCATCGCCCTGGCGCAAGAGTTGGACGTTGAACGCGGGGATGGGCGTGGGCGATGGATAGGCCCGATAGAGCAGGGCGGTATGGACAATCGCCGGACTCTCCGCGCCGGACACGTCTCGAACTTTGGAGGTGATCCGCAATAGCCGCCAGCCGCGTTCGTCGTCGGTGACCGGGAACGACACCACGGTTTGTCCGCTGGTCAGCGTCTGGGTTGACGGCTGGGCGCTGTCCAGTTGCAGGGACACGGTCAGGGCATGGGTGCTGGGGATCGGCTTGAACGTCACTCGCGCGAAGAGATGGCCCTGGGTGGTCATCCACTCCACGGCGTGAACGAGGGGCGGCGCCAGCGTGGCCAGCGAGTCGATGCGGCCGATCCCGGCCAAACTCCAGTAGTCCCGCGTGACCCCGTCGGCGGTCTCGCGCACGCGAAATTGCAGGGTGTGTTCCTGGCCGTCGCGGAACGGGGCGGGAATTCGAATGCGCCAATCCGGGTAGTAGTGGAACGTCTTGCCCGCGGGATAGGCCGGATCGAACGAGAGGGACGGGCCGCCGTCGATGCTCAGCCATACGCTGGTTTCAGTGCCGGAGGGCCGCGTGTATTGCAACGCCATGCCGGGACCGCCCGTGTTCCAGTAGAACACGGGGCGCGCGATGCCGGTTCCGCCCTGGCTGGTGATCGGGTCCGATTCCAGCCAGTCACGCGACGCATTCAGCCTTGCCCGCGCGGTCAACGTCACCGTCTGGCCCAGCCAGGCGTTGTCGGTGAGCGCATGAAATCGGCGCGGATCGAGATGAACGAACTGACCGCCGATTTGGGTCGGGACGTTGATCCAGTCGCCGCCGTTGACCCGCAGTTGCACGTCAATGGGCGGTGCAACGCTGGGGTCCGCCAGTGACCAGCCCAGGTACGCCGTCGCCCCGTTGTTTTGGAGCCAAAACTCGGTGATGGCCTGCTCGATGGCGCTGATGCGTTGGGCGCTGGACCAGGGCGAGAGGCCTCCGCCGTACAGTTCCACGGCCACGCGGATCGTGTAATCGTGACCCTCGATCAGTGGCGGCGTGAACGATTCGGCGCTGAACACGCCGTCGTTTTGCCAGCAGTCCAGCACGCCGGCGCGGTGGTCGTCGCCGGTGAGGTCGGCGATTTGGTAGCGGATTTTCAGGCTCACGCTTCATTTCCCCCCACTGGTTCGGGCATGTCGGCCAGGTCGTTCGGCAACTCGATGCCGATGGAGACGTTTCCGTCCGCGCCGTGATAGGCAGTGACCACGACGGGCGCTTCGATGGTCGGCGGCGCGGCGGCGAGGGTGATCGACGCGGACAGGCAGAGCGGAGCGCCGTCGGTATCGAGCGCGGCCAGGCGGCGCGCTTCGCTCGTCCAGCGGTTGAGGTACGCCTCGCCGGTTCGATCCGCGCCGGCGAACCCGCCCACGGTATCGCCGTTGCCGTCCAGCAGGGCGAATTGGTCGGCGACGTGAGGGAAGGTCCAGGCCAGGTGAACGAGGCTGGATTCGGTGGCGTCGCGCGTGGCGGTGAACGCGCCGAAACTCATCGGGTTGTGGAGTTTCAGCACGCTGAACGGACCTTCCCGGCCGTGCATACTCTGGCGGGCGCGCAATTCCAGCCAGCCGCTGGCGGTGATCGGCAGATCGGCGGCGGCCAGCGCCAGCGTTTCCAGGCCGGGCGTGGCGTCGAGCACGGTGAGGGTTGGCGTTCCGATGGGGGTATCGGTGGGGTCGTCGCGTTCGTGCAGGCTGAGCCGCAGTTGCGAAAGCAGGATGCCCACCAGCCCGATGCTCCACACCTGGGTTTCCGGGTTATCCGTTGTCCACCACAGACCATTATCCGGCGCCAGCGCCGCGCCGATGGCCGCGCTCAGGGTAATCCCGCCGCCGCTGCCCTGGTTGCTCAGTTCGGCGGTGACGGCGGGCACGCGACGGGCGACGGTGCCGCCCGATGGGTTGCCATACGGATTGAGCACGACCGCGCAAGCAAGAATGTCCTCGCCCGGCGCGAACGCGGCGGCGACCGTGTTGGTCTGCAGGGCCGCCTCGATTTCGTAGTCCAGCGCCCACGTTCCGGCCGATTCACCTGGCGTGTAGCCCCAAATCTGGACGCCGGACAGTCCGCCGCAGTTCATCAGCATGGGTTTGCCACTGGCCGAAAACTCTAGCGCCAGGTCGAGTTCGGCGGTGGCGATGGCGGCTTGGCCGACAACCTCCCACAACGTGCCGCTGGTCCAGCGCCGAACCGTCAGTTGTGACCCTTGGTCGCGGTTGCGATAGGCGATCCAGGGCCGTTGCTCGGTCGGATCGACCGCCAGCGCCAGGTAGACCGCGTTCGGTGGGCCAACCCCTTTCGTGAGCCAGTCCGTTCCGGTCCATTGCTGGATGGTGACGCGATCCGCAATTCCGCCGTTGGCGTAGCTGCGCGGGTTGCCGACGAAATCCAGGTCCACGGTGTTGGCGTAGCCCTCGCAGTAAGCGACGTAAAGCGTGCCATCGGGCGCGAACGCCAGTTGCCCGGCGCGGGTGTGGTTGAGGCTGAGCGGATGGCCCAGCGGCTCCCAAGCCGCGCCGTTCAGCCGGTAGGCGCGCAACCTGCGGTCATTGGCGGTGGTGTCGTCGGCCAGCAGGACCGGAACGCCGGTGAGCGGGTCGAACGCCAGTTGATGCGGGCCGGGGTGGTTGAATTCAGTTTCGCCGGGGTTGTTCCGGTCGTGGGTTTCGATGGCCGAACCCACCGGTTCCCAGACATCACCCTCCAGCCTGGCGACGTGGATGAAGTGCTGGTCCAGGGTGCGCGTCTGGTACGCGAGCCAGATCGTTCCCTGATGCACCGCCAGGGCGCGGACCTTGCCGACAGCGCCCAGAATCGGTAGATCGGACCAGGCGTTGTTTTGCCACCGCTGAACCTCGATGGGACCGCCCGCGTAGGCGTCGCCGTCGTGATAGGCGACGACCGGTGTACCGTCCGACAGAAACGCCAGCCGGAGCCGGTTGATTTCGGTCGATAAGCTAAAGCGCCCGAGCAATTGGGTTTTCATGGCCGCTTACTCGATCTCGAACACCAGTTCACCGGCCAGGAACACGGGGGGATTGTCGCCGGCCTCGATGACGCGGGGCGTATCGAGTGGGGCCATGGCCAGCAACGCGTTGCTGCTGGCGTCGTACAGACCCCGCTGGGTGATTGTGCCCCAATTGCCGACCGGCGCGGGAAACACGACCGGGACTTGATTGTGAAACCGGGTCTTGCCGTTCCCCTGGGTGACGGCCCAGCGTTCCGGGCCGGGATCGCAGCGCGCGCGCTGATAGCCGGTCCCGCTGGCTTCGTTGCCGTTGGCGTCGAACAGGCCGATTTCGATTTGGGTGAGTTCCAGCGGCGCATTCAGAAACAAGGCGCTGCCGGTGATGCCTTGCAGGTAGGGGGTCGCGCTCATGATCATCTCCGGGGAAGCTCACAAAAAAGGGGCGAGATGGTTGATCCCGCCCCCCGCCTGGGCGCGCGCTTGGGAAACGCGCCTTGGCTTCTTGCGCTTAGGGCGCGGGTTTGGCCTGGGCGTCGGTCATCACGACGCCTTGCCGGGTGCCGGTCTTGAACCCGATGGACGGGGTAAAGCCCAGCGAGCGATAGGCCGGCACCACCACCGGCGCACCGGTCGCCGGATTGCGGGCCAGCCGCTCCTTGGTCCACTTGGCCCCCATGACGCCGAAGTCCTGCAACGCGACGCTGCCGCCCTTGGCGACGACATCCTTGATCTTGAGCACGATCTGATCGACGGTGGCGTTGACGATGGCTTGCCCCTCGGTCGGCAACGTGCCCAGCGTGGCCAGCACGGCGGCGTGCACCTCCGCTTTCAGGGTCGCGTACTCCACGGCGCGGGCCGTGCCGGCGATCTCGTCGGGCGTCGGCGGCTCGACGGCCTTGACCTTGCTGCTGATGTTGAGCGGCGCGCTCGCGGTCTTCTCGCTGCTCTTGGCGCTGATATTGGTCGCCACGATGGAGAAGACGTAGGGCCGGGCCACGGCGGGGCCGGTGTCCTGCACCACGAAGCGCGAGACGTTCTCAACCCGGCAGGTCAGTTCCGGGCCGTTGCTGGTGTAGAGGCTGTGCTTCTTGCCCAAGTAGTCGGTGGCGAAGATTTCGATGCCGTCGCCGGGCGAAACCGCATCCTTGACCCAATCGAGCTTGACCACGTCGGGCACGGTGTCGACGCGATCCCGCAGCAAGGTGGCCGTCAAGCTGGTCGGCGGGTTGGGCGGGTCCAAGTCGTACTGGAGATAGACGTTGTCGACCGCGACCCACGCGCCCGCGTCGCCGTTGACGTTGTAGCGCAACCGGAAGTTGACCACATGGCCCAGGCCGTCCTTGGGCACGATTTGCGAGTGGGCCTTGACCAGCGCCAGGCCCACGCTCGATTCCGCGTAGGTGGTGAGGTTGGACACGCTAACCGGGGCGAAACCGGACGGGTCGGTGATGTCCTCGATGTCGGCTTCCACTTCGAGCAGTCCCGGCACCACGCCGGTCCAGCGGAACAGGATGGTGTTGCCGTCCAGGTCCGCGCCGGTGATCGGGTCCTTGCCGGCGTCCTTGACGAGGCAGACCGGATCGACCGGGGCTTTGACCGCGTAGGTCTTGATCCCGCCGCCCAAGTCGGTGGCGGTGTAGAGCAGGTGTTGGCTGGCGTCGCCCTTGGGCGTCGGCCGGCCCGGACTGGCGGGGTTGAAGACGGTCTCGTCCAGCACCTGCTTGAACGTGCCGGCGTCGTCGCGGCACAGGTAGAGACTGACCGGCGAGCCGGGCGTCTGGAAGGTCGGCGTGCACAGCAGTGGCTCGGCGGCGCTGGCCAAGGTGATGACCTTGGACTTGAAGCCGGCCGGATCGCCGGAACCGTCGGCCACGGTTTGCGGCGTCAGTGGCGCGCCGTCGGGGCCGAACAACGCGAGCGCGGTCACTGTGTTGCTGTCGGGGTAGAACAGCCTAAAGCTGGTGGCGGGGGTGGACATGGTTGTTGCTCCGGGGGTTGGGGTTAAAACGCAAAGGTGCAGTTGAAGCCCGCCTCAGCGGTCGCCGCCAAGGCGGGAAGGGTCGGGGTTGGGGTCTGTGTTGGCGGGTGGAGCCACGGGCGGCACGCGCACCCGGTCAGCGGTAGGGTCAGCAACAGGGCCAGCGGCACGGCCAGCGCGGTATTCATCGCGAAGCATCTCGATGGCGGCCATCGCCATTCCCAGCGTGACGGCGATGTGCTCGCGCAGCTCGGGCGAAACTTTCCAGCCGACCAGCCCTAGCAAGATCAGTAGGCCGCGCCAGGTGGAGGGTTGCTTGAAGTCGAGGGGGCCGAGTTTCATGGTTGCTGATTCGCCATGCTTTTGGCGGTGTCGTAGACGCGGAACAGCCGGCGAAACCAGCCTTTGCCGAACTCGTCCTCGTTGCGGTTGATCTCGTAGCGCCAGGCGCGCAACGCGCAAAACTCGCCCAGCACGCCGGGCATGTTCTGCCGGGCGCGGCCAAGGGTGGCGGGGCCGATGATTCCGTCCATGCCCAAGCTCAGCGCGGCTTGCAACAGCAAAATTGCCGTGGTCGCGCCCATGTTGACGGCGGTGTCGAGCAGCAACAGGTCCAGGCCGACGGGTAGGTCGTCGCCCTTGATCGGAGTCCAGTAGTCACGGCGGTAAATCGCTATCGCCTGCTCGCGGGTCAGGTGGGCGATGTCCAGGTCGGGGTAGCTGCGCTGGGAAATGCCGAAGTTCGTGAGTTTGCCGGGGTCGCGGGGGTGGTTGACCTTGCCCCCTTCCTCGGCCAGGATGATTTCGATGCAGCGGTGGAAGTCGCCCATGGTTCAGCCTCTTGAAACGATGGGCGCAAGGATTGACGCGGGGTTATCCGCTGTCGCGTGGATTGCGGCGGTTGTGGCGGTTGGGCAAAAAAACCGTCAGCGCCGCCGGGAGCGGCGCAATCCGCCAGGGAGGGCAGGGGTTCTAATTCAGCAGTGCGTCCCGTGGTCGCTGAGCACGCGTAAACGAACCGCCGGACGGCCCCGAAGGACCGCCCGACCCCCGGCCGAATCACCAGCCGACGAAGAAGACCACGACCACGCACCCGCGAACCGCCACCGGCCGGGCACCGAACCACCAGCCACCCGACCAAGGGCACCACAGATCAGAGAACGCGAACCGCGACGCCCGCGCGGCCGACCGGAACACGAACGACACCCGCACAACGCCGGACGGCGAGCGGCGGAACCGAACAACCGCAGCCCCGAAACGCCGGCCGAAACGAGCAGCAGCCCAGGCAGCCGGAGAAGGCCAGGGAAGGGAACGAGCAAGAGCCGAAACGGCAGAGAAGGACAAGGACACGGCACACCCCCACGAAGCGGCAACGCCGAAGCCAGACCACCCAGCCCCGCCGCGCGCCGCGAACGGGAACCGAGAGGGCCGGCGAGGGGCCCCGGGGACAAGGCCAAGGGCGCGGCGTCCAGGAACGCCAACGGCGGCACACAGGGGAGGAGTCCGGCGCGGGACCAACGCGGCACCACCGCGGCGCCCGCCGCCAAGCCGGGGTAAGGAAAGCCCCGGCCGCCTTGTCGCCGGGGAAACGCCGGGCACAATCAAAAGACACGCGCGCGCGGCATTCTTGAATACCAGGGATTCTTTTTGCGTTCGGCCGCCGCGAACGGTTCGCGCCGGCGCGCGGGGCTTTTCCGCGCCGGCGCTCGCTGAACGGGAACGTCATTCCTCGCGCGCCATAACAGCGGAGTGGTGGCGCATCCATTGGACGATTTAGGCTGGATTCGGGCGGGCCGCGAGGCGGTTTCAGGCGTCTCTTTCTTGAAAAGACGGGGTTGAGGTGTGACGGCGGGGCTTGCCATACTTCAAAGTGTTGGATGAACGCACGGGCGGGCGGTCCAGTGGACGAACCCTACGGAAAGCGCATCCTTGCGGATGCAATGTTATACCGCTGAAAAAATCGACGAGGTCAATCGTATGGTAGTGGAAGAAATTGAATACAGTGACGAGGAATTCTTTTACGACAAACTACGGCTTCTCATGCATACAAATCGCGAGATAGTTATCCGCACCCCATTTACCCGCTCTGATCAAGTACCTAAGCGACTGCAGGATCTATTGGGGAAGCGGAAATTCAGGAATGCCCTGCAACGGATTTCGGATAACCATGGCTTCTTCCTGCGCGGAGAAAATATCTCATACTCGATCAACTGGGTTGTCGTTGTTGCAGTAGGCGGAGCATTGTTCGGTACGCTGTTGGGCGGCCCTTTGGGTGCTCTCATCGGTGGCGTATCCGGTGCGGCCATCGGCTTCGTTGCCGAGATGGTAGGAAATAATGACGGTGTTGAGTACGAAATCGTCATCGAGGGATCACTAAACGGAACACTAACCGTCCGCATCCGAGCTAGGGGTAGGGGTGCAGATCCCGGGGGTAGTCCGGCCTAGCATGATCCACCGTTCATGCCAGCGGACGCGCCTCAGGCGGCGCGCCGCTGAATGTAATTGTTGTCGCGGACACTGCGCGCCCGCGACAACGGGGCGGCGGATACGATCCGCTGGTTGCACGGCGCTTCGCGCCGCACAACCACGCGGATCAACCGG
>JAVMKH010000010.1:0-42364 GCA_031732935.1 Candidatus Contendibacter sp. | reverse complement strand
GCCGAGGGTTTGTAACTCATGGTCAGCCAGATGCCGGTCAGAATCTGGTTGACCAACACCAGCAACGCCAACGAGCCGAAGAAGTACCAGAAGTTGAAATTTTTCGGCGCGTAGTATTCGGTCAGATGCTCGCGCATCATCTTGGTGAGCGGGAAGCGCTCGTCGATCCAGCCGAGCAACCCGGTCGTGCCTTGTGTGTTCGCCATTACGCAACCTCCGGATCAACGCCGATCAATATGCGGGAATCGCTGAGGTACCGATAGGAAGGCACCTCCATGTTCGAAGGCGCGGGAACGCCTTTGTAGACGCGCCCGGCCAAATCGAAGCGGGAACCGTGGCAGGGGCAGAAGAAGCCGCCTTTCCAGGTCGGCCCCAGATCCGCGGGCGCCACGTCGGGCCGGAAGGTCGGCGAACAGCCAAGATGGGTGCAGATGCCGACCAGGACCAGCACCTCGGGCTTGATCGAGCGGTTGGCGTTCTGGGCGTACTTGGGTTGCTGACTGGCCATTTCGGAGTTGGGATCGAGCAGCTGATCCTTGAGTCCGGGCAGATCATCCAGCATTTTCTTGCTGCGCTTGAGGAGCCAGACCGGCTTGCCGCGCCATTCGACGGTCATCATGGCGCCGTCCTCCAGCTTGCTGATATCCGCTTCCACCGGGGCGCCGGCCGCCTTGGCGCGTTCGCTGGGCGACCAGGATTTCAAAAAGGGAACGGCGACGAACGCTACGCCAACGCCGCCGACCACGGCAGCCGTGGCGGTCAGAAACCGGCGCCTGCCGGGATCGACGTCCTCTACCGTACTCATACGCAGTCTCCTGTTTTAAAATTTATCGTTGGATTTGGGATGGATTGGTAACGCAAACGATATGCACGGATTTCGTGTTCGCCGGAGCCAGACTGGGAGCTATTATTTTTTCGGAACCAGCACAAGCTTCGGGGGTACGCTGGACGGTGCGCGAACTCCATCGGTATGAACTCCCGCCGTTTTCGCGGTACGGCAAAACTATACCTCAGGGAGGGTATTAGGGTCCATGCGCTTGTCGTCCAAAGCCACAAGGGTTCGCGTGACCGGAACTGGTCAACACGGGCTTCAAACTGGATTGTCGATGTCGATAAATGCGAAGCGCAAGGCGAACTGCCGGGCCAGATGCGCGCCCAGCGCCGGCACGCCATGGCGTTCGGTGGCGTGGTGGCCGGCGGCGAAAAAGTGCAGACCGTTCTCGCGGGCGATGTGCACGGTTTGCTCGGACGCCTCGCCGGTCAGGAAGGCGTCCGCGCCAGCGTTCAGCGCGATCTCGATAAACGACTGCGCGGCGCCGGTGCACCAGGCCAGGCGCCGGATGGGCGTGGCTTCGCCAGAAACATGCAGCGGCTCCCGGCCCAGGCGGGCGGTGATATGAGCGGTGAAGGCGTCTCCGCTCATCGGTTGGGCCAGTTCGCCCAGCATCACCAGCCCTGGCGTCCGACCGTTGCCGCCGGCGGTCCCGATTACGGTTAAATCCAACACTCGGGCCAATTGGACGTTGTTGCCGAGTTCGGGATGGGCGTCGAGCGGCAGATGGTAGGCGATCAGGCTGATCCCGTGGCGGAGCAGGGTGGTGAGTCGCCGCTGTTTCATGCCGACGATGCGTGGACTTTCGCCTTTCCAAAACCAGCCGTGATGGACCAGCACGGCGTCGGCCGCGCGCGCGACCGCCGCATCCAGCAACGCCTGGCAGGCGGTAACGCCGCCGATCAGGGTTTCGACGTCCGCTCGGCCCTCCACCTGCAAACCGTTCGGGCAGTAGTCGTTAAAATTCTCGACCGCCAGCAGGCGATCCGTATACGCAACCAGTTCGCTCAGTCGCACCTTCAACCCTCCGCCAGGATGAGCCCAAGCGCGGCGAGCAGAGTGGCGTTCTGTTCCAAGCCGCCGACCGTGATCCGCAGGAACTGTTCGATGCGCGGCAGGCGAAAGTGACGCACGATCACATGGCATTCGCGCAAGGCGGCGGCCAGCGCGGCGGCGTCCTGGCGCGGATGACGGGCGAAAACGAAGTTCGCTGCTGAGGGCAATACCTCAAAACCAAGCACCGCCAGCGCGGTGACCAATTCGGCGCGGTTGGCGATCACTAAGTGTCGAATACGCTCGAAATACTCGCGGTCCTCGAACGCGGCCACCGCGCCGGCGATGGCCAGCCGGTCGAGTGGATAGGAATTGAAGCTGTTCTTGATCCGCTCCAACGCCTCGATCAATTCCGGGTGCCCCACCGCCAGCCCAACCCGCAACCCCGCCAGCGAGCGCGACTTGGACAAGGTTTGCGTGACCAGCAAGTTCGGGTGGCGATCCACCAGCGCGATGGCGGTCTCGCCGCCGAAGTCGATGTAAGCTTCGTCCACCACCACCACCGATTCCCGATTGCGTTCCAGCAACCATTCGATGTCGACCAGCGGCAGCGGACAGCCGGTGGGCGCGTTCGGATTGGCGAAAATGATGCCCCCGTTGGGGCGCAGGTAGTCGGCGACCCGCAGCGTAAAATCCTCGGCCAACGGTACGGTTTCAAAATCGATGCCGTACAGGCCGCAATACACCGGATAGAAGCTGTAGGTGATGTCCGGAAACAGCAGTGGGGCAGGATGTTGCAATAAACCCTGAAAGGTATGCGCCAGCACTTCGTCCGAACCGTTACCGACGAAGATTTGGACTGGCGTGACGCCGTAATAGTCAGCGACGGCCTGCTTCAGGCGCTCGGCGTTCGGATCGGGATACAGGCGCAGGGCGTCGGACAATTCCGCTTGGATCGCCGCCAGTACCCGCGGCGACGGTCCGTAAGGATTCTCGTTGGTGTTGAGCTTGACCAGGTTGCTGAGTTTGGGCTGCTCGCCCGGCACATAGGGGGTGAGCCGCCGCGTCACGGGGCTCCAGTAAGGATTATTCAAGATTCACTCCGCAACTGTCGCAGTTCGTCAAGAGTCAGGCCGGTCTTGGCGCTGATGGTCTCCAGATCCAATACATCCAGCAGGGCGCGAGCGATTTCCAATGTCTGTTCGCGGCGGCCTTCGGCATGACCTTGGTTGAAACCAGTTTTTTCAGCCTTGCGCAAGGCGTTGCGCTGGTCGGCGATGAACACTTCCCGCCGCTCCAAATCCTCCAGTTCGTCCGGTTCCAGATTGACCCGGTTGGCCAGATCGAACGCCTGCCGCAACGCCGGCACAGCGGCCCAGTTGGGAGGAATCATCGTCAAATCCGGGGCGTGCTTGATGAAATACAGCCATTGTTCCAACCGGCCGCCCAGCTCCTCCAACGATGTTGCGAACTTCGGCAGTTCGATGAACACCAACTCCAGATCCTCCACCGGATAATCCATCAAATAATCCCGCTCCCGCGGCACAAAGCGGCTGAGATAGCCGGGATACGATTCGAACATCACAAAGTCGGTCAGGGTCAGGGCGATGACCGGATGCAGGTCGAGGTAGTCTTCTCCGCTCCGCAACTGGTTGGAATAGGTTTTGGCGGCGTTGTACAGAATCCGTTTCTCGAAGCCTTCCACGTTCAGAACCTGCATTTCGATGATGACCAGCCGGTTATCGGTCAGCCGGGCGCGCACGTCGAGATAGGTGTCCTTCATGCCGCGAATGCGGGGAGCGAGCCAGGGATTCAGGATTTCCAGATCGGCGATCAGTCCCCGGCTGCCGTAGAGCACAGCGTCCAGAAAATCGATCAATACCTCGCGGCTCTGCTCCGAGCCGAAGATACGCTTGAAGGCGAAATCGGTTTTTGGATTGATGAAGCGCATGGTTCGTCTTTACTCGCCAAGACTATAAGCCGTTGGGGGATTGGCCATCGGCACGGGTGATTTTCCTCTCCAAGCCAAGGTTTGGAAATGGGTCGTGGAGCCATTTGCCCCTCCCCGCTCGACGCTTCCCTTGGGCTGGGAAGCATGGGACACTGAGAACGACTGGCCAAATTGGATTTTACAACGCCAAGGCGCCTGAGTGACCAGGGTTCGCGCCGATCGGGCGTGCCCTGCCCGATCCCGCTGGGGCGTTGAAGTGAGGCGCGTTGTCGGTCGATTCGCTCCAAACTTGACGGGAGGTACGGCCAGGAGCGTGGACGGTTACCGACAAGAGTGAGGTTCCCATGCGTTGGAGAACGGGTAGGGAAAGCGACAACGTCGAGGATCGTCGGGGCTTTCGAGCCGCGCCCACCATCGCGGGTGGCGGCATTGGTACCATCATCCTCGTACTCGTCGCCCTGTATTTTGGCATTGATCCGAGTTTTCTGCCGCAAAGCGGAACGCCGAACCGTGCGCCAACCCAGCAGTCGGTTCAACCATCCCCCGCCGATGACGAGTCACGCAAGTTCGTCTCGGTGGTACTGGCCGATACCGAGGATACCTGGCGTGACTTGTTTCGCCGAATGGGCGGTACTTATCAAGATCCGAAACTGGTACTGTTCACGGGCGCGGTGCAATCGGCCTGTGGCTTCGCCCAGGCCGCGGTCGGTCCGTTTTACTGTCCGGCGGATCGGAAGGTCTATATCGATTTGGGATTTTTTGAGGAGCTTAAAGCCCGATTCCGTGCTCCTGGCGATTTTGCCAAGGCTTACGTGATCGCGCACGAAATCGGGCATCACGTTCAAAACCTGCTGGGCATTTCCCACAAGGTGGAGTCCTTGCGTGGCCGTTCCAGTCAGAGCGAAGCCAACGCGATGTCGGTACGCCTGGAATTGCAGGCGGACTGTTTTGCCGGCGTTTGGGCTTTTCATGCCAATCGAGCACGCCAGATTCTGGAGGCTGGAGATATCGAGGCGGCCTTGAACGCCGCCACCGCCATCGGCGACGACCGCTTGCAGATACAGGCCAGGGGTTATGTGGTGCCCGATTCCTTCACCCACGGTAGCTCCACGCAGCGGGTGCGCTGGTTCAAGCGCGGCATCACCGGCGGGGATTTACGTCAGTGCGACACCTTCAACGCCGCCCAGCTTTAACCAAAGCCCACCACCATGCCGATCCATTCCGATAAACTTCAAGAGCTTGCCCATCGGGTGCTGGCGATCGAAGCGGAAGCCGTCAGTCAACTCGCCGCGCGTATCGACGCTCATTTCGTGTGGGCCTGCCAGTTGATGCTGGCGTGCGCGGGTCGCATCGTGGTGCTCGGCATCGGCAAATCCGGCCATATCGGCGGCAAGATCGCCGCCACGTTGGCCAGTACCGGCACCCCCGCTTTCTTCGTTCACCCCGCCGAGGCCAGCCACGGCGACATGGGCATGATCACCGCCCAGGACGTGGTGGTGGCGCTGTCCAATTCCGGCGAGACCGACGAAATCCTGACGCTGTTGCCCCTGATCAAGCGGTTGGACGTGCCCTTGATCGCCCTGACCGGCAATCCCGCTTCGACGCTGGCCACGATGGCGGATGTTCACCTTGATGTCAGCGTGGTCCAGGAAGCCTGCCCGCTGGGACTGGCGCCGACCGCTAGCACCACCGCCACCCTGGCCATGGGCGACGCGCTGGCGGTGGCATTGCTGGAGGCACGCGGCTTCACCGCCGAGGATTTCGCCCGCTCCCATCCGGGCGGCCGGTTGGGTCGCCGTCTGCTGTTGTTGACCGATGATGTCATGCACACCGGCGAGCGGATGCCTTGCAGCGCCCCCGACGATCTGCTCAAGGACGCCTTGCTGGAAATGAGCCGCAAGGGTTTGGGAACCACGGTGGTGGTGGATGGAGAGCAGCGGGTGCTGGGCGTCTTCACTGACGGCGACCTGCGGCGGGCGCTGGATCGACAGGTGGACGTCCACACCGCCCGCGTTGCCGAGGTTATGACCCGCGACTGCAAGACCATCGCCCCCGGCGCCCTGGCCGCCGAGGCATTGCAAAAGATGCAGCAATACAAGATCAACGCCCTGCCGGTGGTAAACTCCGCCGGCAAGCTGACCGGAGTGCTGAACATGCACGATCTGCTACGCGCCGGCGTGCTGTGACTTCCAACGACCCACGAGAAACCCACGATGCGCGACGTGCTCAGCAAGGCCGCCCAGATTCAACTGGTGATTTTTGATGTGGACGGCGTGCTGACCGATGGCCGGCTGTATCTGGGCAACGATGGCAACGAATACAAGGCGTTTCATATTCGAGACGGTCATGGCATCAAGATGCTGCTTGAGGTCGGGGTGGAGGTCGCCATCATTTCTGGCCGTCACGCCGCCTCGGTCGAGCGGCGCATGGCCGATCTCGGTATCCGCCATGCCTATCTGGGCATCCAAGACAAGCTGGCGGTGTTCAACAACCTGCTGGTCCGGCTTGGGCTGACCGCCGAGCAGGTCGCCTATGTCGGTGACGATCTGATCGACTTGCCGGTGATGAGCCGGGTTGGTCTGGCCATCGCGGTGCGGAACGCCGATCCCTTTGTCAAGCAGCATGCCCACTGGCAAACTCCCAGCCGGGGCGGACGCGGCGCGGCGCGCGATGTCTGCGAACTGCTGCTGGAGGCGCGCGGCCAACTGGTGGCCCTGCGTGGCCGGTATCTTTGAAAAACGCGAGCGGCGGCGTAACAGCGCGCGGTATTCTTTCCCTGACCGGACTGGCGCTGCTGGCCGGCCTGAGCTATGGCTTGTTGCGGTGGGTGGAATCTTCGTTGCGGGAACCGGCATCCGCCGAAAGTCAGGCCCCGGTATTGACCATCGAGCAGTCCCGGGCGGTGCGCCTGAATGCCGCCGGGGTGCGGGAATACGTGGTGGAAGCGCCCCGGTCATGGCAGTTGCCCGGTCAGGGTGGGGTCCGGATCGAGCAACCGGTGTTGGACTGGTACCTGCCGGATGGCCAAACCCGGGAATGGCGGGTGCAAGCCGAACAAGGCTGGATCGCCGCCGACCAACAGGTCGCGCGCCTCGATGGCAAGGTGGTGATGCGTCGCGACGCCGAAAGCGGGAAGCCACCGGTCACCATCACCACCCGCGACGTGCGGCTTCATCGGGCCGAACGCTACGCCGAAACCGCCGCGCCGGTTCGGGCGGTCCTGCCCGGCGGCGAATTGAACGCTGTCGGCGCGCGCGCTTGGCTGGACCAAGAACGACTGGAACTGTTTTCCGAGGTAAGAGGCTTCTATGAACCACCCCAGCGCTAGGCTCGGGCTGGCGGCCGCGCTGACGCTGGCGTCGCCGCTGGTCGACGCCCTGCCGGAAGACCGCGCCCAACCCATCCAACTGGAGGCCAATCGCGGCCAGTTGGACCAGAAAACCGGCGTCAGCGTCTACGAAGGCAACGTGATCATCACTCAGGGTTCGATGCGACTGACCGCCGATACCGTGACCATTTATCTCAAGGACAACAACTTCCAGCGCATGGAGGCAACCGGCGCTCCGGTGAATCTGCGCTATCGCCCGACAGCGGACAAACCGGAAATTCAGGGCGCCAGCCCGCGGGTCGAGTACGATGTCGTGGGCGCCAAGGTGATCATGAGCGGCGGCGCGCGGTTAACCCAGGGACGAGATGTGTTCACCGGGGAGTGGGTCGAATACGACCTGAAGGGCGATGTGGTGCGCGCGCGCGGCGCCGGTGACAACGGCCGCATCCAGTTCACCATCCAGCCCCAGGCGCAAAATCCGCCGCCGGCCGCCCGGAAGCCCTGAGCGTGGCGCAACTGATCGCCAAGGAAATCGTCAAGCGTTACCGCAAGCGCGTGGTGGTGGACGCGGTGTCGCTGGCGGTCGCCAGCGGCGAGGTGGTCGGATTGTTGGGGCCGAACGGCGCCGGCAAGACCACCAGCTTTTACATGATGGTGGGGCTGATTCATTGCGACGAGGGTCGGGTGTTGCTGGACGACCGCGACCTCACCCATCTGCCGATGCACGCGCGGGCGCGACTGGGAGTCGGCTATCTGCCGCAGGAACCGTCGGTGTTCCGCCGGCTGACGGTGCTGGACAACGTGCTGGCGATTCTGGAAACCCGCCGCGATCTTCCCCGCCCCGAGCGCCGGGCACGGGCCGAGGATCTGCTGCACGAACTGCATGTCGGCCACTTGGCCGATAGTGTGGGCATCAACCTGTCGGGCGGCGAGCGCCGACGCGTGGAAATCGCCCGAGCGCTGGCGGCGAATCCGGCGTTCGTGCTGCTGGACGAACCGTTCGCCGGCGTGGACCCCTTGTCGGTGCTGGATATCCAGCGCATCATCGAACATCTGCGCGAGCGTCGCATCGGGGTGCTGATCACCGATCACAATGTCCGGGAAACGCTAGGCATTTGCGATCGTGCCTACATCCTCAACGAAGGCCGGGTGATCGCCGAGGGCGACCCCACCGCGATCCTCGCCAACCAGCAGGTGCGCCAGGTCTATCTGGGCGAGTCGTTTCAACTGTGATCGGTGGCGCGGCGGTCATGGCGTGGCTGCCATGGCACGCAAAACCGACTAGAATGAGGGGTAGATTGAATTTTCCGACTTCGGGCCGAGATTAAGTCCCCATGAGACAGTCATTGCAATTGCGCCTGGGTCAGCAGCTCACCATGACCCCCCAACTGCAACAGGCGATTCGCCTGCTGCAGCTATCCAGCCTGGATCTTCAGGCGGAGGTGCAAACCATTCTCGACTCCAACCTGATGCTGGAGCGGAGCGACGAACCGCAGGATCTACCAGTGCGGCCGGAAACCTTGGCCGCCCAGGTGGCGGCGGACACCCGCGCCGAAACCGAACTCAACACCCCCTCGACCGACGCCACCCTGCCCGACGAACTGCCAGTGGACAGCGCCTGGGAAGACATCTACGAGTCGTATGATGGCGAAACCCGCTATTCGCGGGGCGAGGACGAGGACTGGGATCCTTACGAGCGCTACGCCGGCGACGGTGAATCCCTGCGCGACTATCTGTATTGGCAGATGCGGCTGACGCCGTTCAACGACCGCGACATGGCGATCGCCACCGCGATCATCGACGCCATCGATGAGTCCGGCTATCTGACGCTTTCGCTGGCGGAAATCGGCCAGGGGCTGCGTGGCGAATTTGCGGTGACACCGGCCGAGGTCGAGACGGTGCTCAAGCAGATTCAGCGTTTCGATCCCCAAGGTGTCGGTGCCCGCAACCCGGCGGAATGTCTGCTGCTGCAACTGGAGGGCCTGCCGGCGGACACGCCGTGGCTGGCCGAGGCCCGCCGGCTGGTCGAGCAACATCTGGAATTGCTGGCCGATCACGATTTCACCACCCTGATGCGACGGTTGAAGGTCTCGCGCGAGGCACTGCAGGCCATCATCGGCCTGATCCAGTCGTTGAATCCCCATCCCGGCGCCTCCCGGTCCAGCGCCGCGCCACAATACGTCGTTCCAGATGTGCTGGTCTATCGCCAACGCGCCGCCTGGCGGGTCGAGCTGAATCCCGAGAGCACGCCCAAGCTGCGGATCAACGCCCGTTACGCCGCCCTGGCGCGCCGGACCGGCCAGGGTGGCGACGGCACCTGCCTCAGAAACCATTTGCAGGAAGCCCGCTGGTTCCTGAAAAGCCTGCAAAATCGCAACGAGACCCTGCTCAAGGTGGCGACCTGCATCGTCGAGCGTCAACGCGAGTTTCTGGAAAAGGGCGACGAATTCATGAAGCCGCTGATCCTGCGCGACATCGCCGAGGTGCTCGGCATGCATGAATCCACCATCTCGCGGGTGACCACGCAAAAGTACATGCATACCCCGCGCGGCATTTACGAGCTCAAGTATTTTTTTTCCAGCCACGTCGGCACCAGCGCCGGCGGCGAGTGTTCCTCCACCGCCATCCGCGCCATGATCCGCAAGCTGATCCAGGCCGAAGATCCCGGCAAACCGCTCAGCGACGAAAAAATCGCCAAGCTGCTTGAGGGAGCGGAAGGGATTCAAGTGGCGCGGCGGACGGTGGCAAAATACCGGGAAGCGATGGCCATTCCTTCGTCCTCGGACCGTAAACGTCTGGTCTAGGGGCAGGCTCGGCCATGGGAATCAATGATTGACCCGGTCGGTTGGCCACCGCAACGGCCCTACCCGTGGCGCGCGCCCCGACCACGCGGTGCGCGGGAGGCGATACGCCGTCCAGTACGGGAAAGTCACGCCTGTCAGGCACGAAGACCGTGGTTTTGGGGATTCGGGGCAGGAAAATGTCAAACCTCTTTGTTCACATCCTTGAAGGCAGTCCATGCCATGCAAATCAAACTGAGCGGACATCATGTGGAAATCACCCAGGCGCTGCATGATTACGTGCACGACAAACTGGAGCGCATCGAGCGGCATTTCGACAACGTCACCAGCGCCCAGGTCATTCTCAGCGTCGAGAAACTGCGCCAGAAGGCCGAGGCGACCATCCACGTGGCCGGTAACGAAATCTACGCCGACGCGGTGGACGAGGATCTGTACGCCGCCATCGACGCCCTGAGCGACAAGATCGACCGGCAAATCAAGCGACACAAGGAAAAGATGACCGACAAGCATCGCGGCGGAAAGGCGCGCGATTATCCCCAACCTTGAAGGTGGGGGCACGGCGATGGACATCACGGACCTGATTACCCGCGAGCGGATCCTCTGCGACAGCGAAGTGACCAGCAAGAAGCGGGTCATCGAGGTGTTGAGCGAACTGCTAGCCAAGGGACAGGCTGATCTGACGGCTCGACCGATCTTCGACAGTCTGATCGGTCGAGAACGCCTGGGAAGCACGGGTCTGGGCCATGGCGTCGCTTTGCCTCACGGCCGGTTCGTTCACAGCCAGCGGGCCATCGGCGCCTTCGTCAAACTCAAACAGGGCGTGGATTTCGACGCCATCGACCGGCAACCGGTGGATCTGGTGTTCGGTCTGCTGGTGCCAGATCACTATACCGACGAACACCTCAAGATCCTCGCCCACTTGGCGGAGATGTTCAGCGATCGGATGTTTTGTCGGCGGCTGCGCGAAACCGTCGCTGACCAGGCGTTGTTCGAACAATTCCGAGATTGGAAACCGACCGCGGCGATTCCGCCATGAGCCTACCTCTACCCGCCCAAGCGGTCTTCCAGGGACTGGAAGCCATGCTGGACCTGCATTGGATTGGGGGGGCGACCGGGGCCGACCGCACTCTATGGTCTCCGGTCGAGGCCAGCGCGCCGCTGTACGGCCGGCTCAATTGGGTCCAGACGGCTCGGTTGCAGATTCTCGGCCCCGACGAACGTGCTTTTTTGGATCGACTGAAATCGACGACCCGCTTGGAATTACTCGACTGTCTGGTGGGATCTTCGACCGGCGCGATTCTGGTGTGCGGTGAGTTTGAGTTGGCCGAAACACTACGGCCCGGCGCTGACGCCACCGGCGTTCCGCTCTGGTATAGCTCAGCCACCCTGGCGGTGGTCCTGGATCGGCTCGAAAGCTACCGACATGGCCTCGAAGCCTCCACCGTGGTCCATGGCGAGCTACTGGAAGTATTTGGCATGGGGTTACTCATCACGGGTGGTAGCGGCGTGGGCAAGAGCGAGCTGGCCCTTGAGCTGATCAGCCGTGGTCATCGTCTGATCGCCGACGATACCCCAACCCTAACCCGGGTGGCGCCCGATATCCTGGAAGGCACCTGTCCACCCACGTTAAGCGACTTGCTGGAAGTGCGGGGGTTGGGGATTCTCAACATCCGCCGCATGTTCGGCGACAGCGCCATCAAGCGCAACAAACGGGTGCGGCTGATCATCCATCTGGTCAAATTGGAGGAGATCGCTCCGCCAGCCGAATCCCGCTTGCAGGGCTTGCGCGATAATCGAGTTATCCTGGGCGTGGGTGTGCCAGTGATCACCTTGCCGATCGCGCCCGGCCGCAATCTGGCGGTATTGGTGGAATGCGCGGTGCGCGACCATATCCTGCGACTGGGAGGTTATTGTGCCGAGCGGGATTTGATGGCGCGGATGGAAAAAATCATGGCCAGGGCCGCGCCATGCGAATAATCATCGTCAGCGGTCTGTCGGGATCTGGCAAGACCATCGCCTTGCAGACCCTGGAAGACCTGGACTATTACTGCGTCGATAACCTTCCGTTCAAGCTGATCCTGCCCCTGGCGCGAGAAATCCTCGCGTCCAGCGATCGACCGCCGCCGGTGGTGGCGGTGGGAGTGGACGCGCGCAATTTCATCGACGATCTGGACCAGTTTCCCGCCACGCTTGCCGATCTGCGCGCTAGCGAACTTGACGTTGAGGTGTTGTTCCTGCAGGCGAACGATGAGATTCTGCTCAAGCGTTACAGCGAAACCCGTCGGCGGCATCCCCTGGACGTGGGCAGCGTTCCCCTGCGCGAGGCGATTCATCGGGAGCGACACCTGCTGGAGCCGATCGTCGCCAGCGCCGATCTGCTCATCGACACCAGTGAGACCCATATCTACCAGTTGCGCGAACTCCTGCGCGTCCGCCTCCACAATACGCCGCGCGAGGCGATGTCGCTGCTGTTCGAATCCTTCGGTTTCAAGAACGGGGTGCCGGCCGATACCGACTTCGTCTTCGATGTCCGTTGTCTGCCCAATCCCTACTGGGAGCCGTCGCTACGCCCGCTGACCGGGTTGGACCCGCCCGTCATCGAATTCCTCGAGCGCCAGCCGGAGGCGATGGCCATGGTCGCCGATCTGGGTCGATTCTTGGAAGCGTGGCTGCCGCGCTTCGAAGCCAGCGACCGCAGCTATCTGACGGTGGCCGTCGGTTGCACCGGCGGCCAGCACCGCTCGGTCTTCGTCGCCGACGCCCTGGCCCGCCGTTTCAACGAAACGCGCGACTATGTCATGGTTCGTCATCGAGAACTAAAATAATGAAGAGTCAGACCACGACGTCATGTCGACCGCCGCTCAGGGGGACGCCGGGGTGTTGAAACGGGAAATCGTCATCATCAACAAACTGGGGTTGCACGCTCGCGCCGCCGCCAAGTTCGTCACCCTGGCGGCCGGTTTCGATGCCGAGATTCGGCTGCTGCGCGGCGGGCGTGAAGTCAACGGCAAGAGTATCATGGGGGTGATGATGCTGGCCGCCGCTCGTGGCGCCCGGCTGGAGTTGTGCGCCAGCGGCCCCGAGGCCGAGCAGGCGCTTGAACGTCTGGACGATCTGGTCCGCCGCCGTTTTGACGAAGACGAATGAGAGGGCTGCTCCGTGCCGTTTTCGCTGCATGGCATCGGCGTTTCCCGGGGATACGCGATCGGCAGAACGTATTTGCTGGAGCGCAATCAACCGGAAATTACCGAGTACACCATTCCGGACGCCATCGTCGAGGATGAGGTTCAGCGGTTTTTGAATAGCCTGGCCGTGGCCCGGCAACAGTTGCGGGACATCCAAACGCGGATCCCAGCGACCGCGCCTAGTGATGTCACCGCTTTCATCGACACTCACCTCCTCATGCTGGAGGATGTCACCTTCACCGAGGCGCCAGTCCGGCTGATCCGCGCCCACCGCTGCAACGCCGAATGGGCGCTGAAAATCCAGCGCGACTCCCTGGTGCAGGTGTTCGACGACATGGACGATCCCTACCTGCGCACCCGCAAGGACGATGTCGACCATGTGGTGCGGCGGATTCAGCGGATTTTACTGGCCGAGGATCCGGCCTATCTCAACGATCCCGGCTATGCCGAACTGGTGGCCAGCCGACTGGAGGGCCGAATCGTGGTCGCCGACGATCTGACGCCGGCCGACACCATCTTGATGCAGCATCAGGGCGTGCTGGCATTCGTCACCGAGTACGGTGGTCCACTGTCGCATACCGCCATTCTGGCGCGCAGCCTGGGGATTCCGGCGGTGGTGGGCGCCCGCAACGCCCGCGCCTATCTGGGCGTCGACGAACCAGTGATCGTGGATGGCCGCCAGGGGATCATCCTGGTTGGGCTGGACGAACGCATCCTGCGCTATTACCGCCACAAGCAGCAGCAAGAACGCCGCGAGCAGCGCGAGTTGAACAAGCTCAAGGGCCAACCGGCGGTGACTCGCGATGGAGTTTTGATCGGCTTGCACGCCAACATCGAACTACCCGAGGACGCCCTCGCGGTGCGGGAGGTGGTGGCTGACGGCATCGGTTTGTACCGGACCGAATTCCTGTTCATGAACCGTACCGACGTGCCCGACGAGGAAGAACATCTGGCGTCCTATCTGCATGTGATCAAGACCTTGGAGGGTAAACCGGTCACCATTCGCACCGCTGACCTGGGCGCGGACAAGCAGGTGGATGGTGTCCGCAGCGGGCCAGTCTGCACCAATCCAGCGCTGGGCCTGCGGGCGATTCGGATGTGCCTGAAGGATCTGGCGATGTTCCGCCCGCAGTTACGGGCCATTTTGCGAGCCTCGGCCCACGGTCCGGTACGCATGATGGTCCCGATGCTTTGCAACATCCACGAGGTGTTCCAGGTGCTGCGGCTGATGGCGGAGACCAAGCAGGAACTGCGCGACCGTGGCTTGGCGTTCGACGAGAAGTTACCAGTCGGCGGAATGATCGAGATTCCAGCAGCGGCGGTGTGCGCGGACCAGTTCGCCCATTATCTGGACTTCCTATCCATTGGTACCAACGATCTGATCCAATACACCCTAGCCATCGACCGGGTGGACGACGAGATCAACTATCTGTACGACCCATTGCACCCGGCGGTGCTGATGCTGATCCGCAATACCCTGCGCGCCGGACACAAGGCGGGTATTCCGGTCAGCCTGTGCGGGGAAATGGCCGGCGACCCGCGCTATACCCGTCTGCTACTGGGTCTGGGTCTGACCGAGTTCAGCATGCATTCCAGCAATCTGCTGGAGGTCAAGCGCGCGATTCAGGACAGCTATGTCGGCGCGCTGACCGAGACGATTCAGCGCCTGCTGCGTACCACCGACGCCGAGAAGTACGCCGAAATCCTCAAGGACATCGCGCAGAACTAGGTGATTTGCAAAGCGGGGCGGATAGGACGCCGCGTGGCGCGGTCCATCGTTCGCCCAGCAAGATTTTCGTCGGCAATCACCCGGGGATTCCAGCGGTTCCGGCACCGCGCCGCAGATCGTCGATCGACGCATCCTTCTCCGCCCAAATCCGGCCGACCCAGTTTTGAATGGCCGTTCGAAATGCGGGATCGTTGCGGTAGTCACCACCCAGCAGTGGGGTGGGAATCGGCACCAAGCGGATGCGCACGATCACCCGGCGGATGCGGCCCATGAACAGATCCAGGAAGGTGGAATAACCGTCTGGGTAGACCAGCGTTACGTCCAGCAGGGTACGCAAGCGGTCGGGCAGCGCCTCCAGGGCAAATGCCAGCCCCCCGACCTTGGGGCGCAGCAGGTGGTGGTAGGGCGACTGCTGCCGGGCGTGTTTGTCGGGGCGAAAGCGAGTACCTTCCAGGAAATTGAGGATGGCGGTTGGCGTGTCGCGGAACCGCGCGCACATCCGGCGGGTGGTTTCCCAGTCCTGGTCGCGCGCTTCGGGATGCTGGGCCAGATAAGCCGCCGAATGGCGCTTCATGAACGGAAAATCCAGCGCCCACCAGGCACCGCCCAGCACCGGTACCCAGATCAGCGGTTGCTTGATGAAGAACTTCAGGAATGGGATGCGGTGGTTGAATGCCCGCTGCAACACCACGATGTCCACCCAGGACTGATGGTTGGATCCCACCAGGTACCATTCGTCGCGTCGCAGATCCTCCAGGCCCGCCATGTCCCATTCGATGCGTTGGGTCAGATTGATGATGAGATTGTTGCCGTCGATCCAAGCTTCGGCGATTCGTGTCAGCAGGCGGGCGTGGAGCTCGCGCCAGCCAGTCTGGGGAATGGCGAGCTTGAGCAGGAGCACGAGATAAAGCGGTGTACACCACAACAAGGTATTGAGGATGAATAACAAAAAGGCCAACGCGCCGCGAATGGGAGCAGGCAGAAAAGCAAGCATGGGAATGGGGCCTGTTAGGAGTTGGGCTTGGGATTCGCTAGCCAGTCGCGGATGGCGGCGTGACTTTCCATCATTTCCGACGGCTGGCCGCGCCGTGCCGCCAGCCAGTCGCGAACCGCCGGACCGGTGCCGATGGTCCAGGGTTTCAACCGGTCGACGGATACCCGCCTGAAATCGGCCAATTCCTCGCCGAGGACGATTTCACCCCGCGCCGGGACATGGTAGGCCAGAATCAACTGATTCATCTCGAAAAAAGCGTGGTTTCCGATGAAATGGGCGGCGACGGCGTCCAAACCCAGTTCCTCCCGCACCTCGCGCCGGATCGCCGCGTCGGGTGTTTCCCCTTTTTCCAGAAAGCCGGTGATCAGCCCGTACATTTTCTCCGGCCAGCTCTTGTTACGAGCCAGAATGACCGTCCCATCGAGTTCGACGATGGCGGCGACCACGGGCACGGGATTGTCCCAGTGAACATAACCGCAACCAGTGGCGATGCAGTGCTGGCGGAGGCGACCGCCGATATCGGCGGTGTGGAGCGGCTGGCCGCATTGCGGGCAAAAATTGACGGGCATCGAGAGATATCCTGAGTTTGAGCGGGAGACAACAGGGTCGTGGTCGAGCGCGCGACCATGGCGCATACGGACCCCTGGAAAAAATTAGCCTATAATCCTTTCTTACGCGGCAGCTCAATTCGATGCTGCCGTTTTGATTTTAGCGAACGGCTTGCGGACGAAATATTAATGAAACCACGCCATTTTCTCAGCCTGTTCGATCTGACGCCCGCCGAATTGCAACAAGTGCTGCGGCGCGCCAGCGTGTTGAAAGCCCTGTACCGGCGCGGGGAACGTTACGCGCCGTTTCCGGGGAAAGTATTGGCCATGATCTTTGAGAAGGCGTCCACCCGCACTCGGGTTTCCTTCGAGGCCGGCATGGCGCAACTAGGCGGCAGCGCCATCTTTCTGGCGCCGCAGGATACCCAACTGGGTCGGGGCGAGCCCATCGAGGACACCGCGCGGGTACTATCGAGCATGGTGGATTTGGTGATGATTCGTACTTTCGAGCACGCCAGGGTGGAACGTTTCGCCGCGTATTCCACGGTGCCGGTCATCAACGGTCTGACCGATTACAACCATCCCTGTCAGTTGCTGGCCGACCTTCAGACCTTCATCGAACATCGCGGCGACATTCGTGGCCGCATCGTGGCTTGGATCGGCGACGGCAACAACATGTGCAATAGCTATCTCAAGGCCGCCATTCAGTGCGATTTTCAGTTGCGCATCGCCGTTGCGCCAGGCTACGAACCGAACGCGGAATTACTCAAGCAGGCCGCTGGTCGGGTAGTCCTGCTGCGCGATCCGCTGGTGGCTGCCCAAGATGCCGATCTGGTCGCCACCGATGTGTGGTCAAGCATGGGCAATGAAGCGCAGCAGCAGCGGCGAGCGCGAGATTTCGCCGGCTACCAGGTTACCGCCGAGGTGATGGTCCAAGCCAAGCCCGACGCGATCTTCCTGCACTGCCTGCCAGCGCACCGGGGCGAGGAGGTTAGCGCCGAGGTGATCGACGGGCCGCAAAGTCGGGTATGGGACGAGGCCGAGAACCGCTTGCACGCTCAGAAGGCGTTGATGGAATTCCTGCTGCTGGGCGAGTCCGCGCCGGTCGCCTGATGCGCCTTGGGAAGACGAACATCCTTCCGCGACCGACGGGAAGGGGCGCGAGCTGTTTTCGAGCGGTTAGACGAGTTGCCGTAGCCCGCGCTCCAGATCACGCTGGATATCCGTTACCTCCTCCAGTCCCACCGAAATCCGCACCAGCGACTCCTGAATCCCGGCGCGCTCCCGTTCCTGGGGCGTCAGCCGGCCGTGCGTGGTGGTGGCTGGGTGAGTGATGGTGGATTTGGCATCGCCCAGGTTGGCGGTGATCGAAAGCAACCGGGTGGCATCGATCAGATTCCAGGCGGCCTGCCGACCACCGCGCACCTCGAAGGACACGATGCCGCCGAACGCGGCTTGCTGCCGCTTCGCCAGTTCGTGCTGGGGATGCGAGGGCAAACCTGGATAGTAGACCCGCTCCACCGTCGGCTGGGTTTCCAGCCATTGGGCGAGTTGCAGGGCCGCCCTGCTATGAGCGCGCATCCGCAGTTGCAAGGTTTCCAGGCCCTTGAGAAACACCCAGGCGTTGAACGGACTCAGGCTGGGACCGGCGGTGCGCAGAAAACCGTAGATATCGGTACCGACCCGTTGCCGGTCGCCCACCACCGCCCCGCCCACGCAGCGGCCCTGGCCATCCAGATATTTGGTGGCGGAATGGATCACCAGGTCGGCGCCCAGTTCGAAAGGCCGTTGCAAGGCAGGGGTGCAGAAGCAGTTGTCCACCACCAGCAAAATATCGTGGGCATGGGCCAACTCAGCTAGCTGGCGAATATCAGCCAATTCCATCAGCGGGTTAGAGGGCGTTTCCAGATAGAACAACCGGGTTTCCGAACGGATGGCCGCTTCCCAGGCAGCAAGGTCGCTCAGCGGCACGTAGGTGGTGGCGACGCCGAACTTGTTCAAGTATTGGTTGAGCAAGGAAACGGTGGTGCCGAACACTGCGTTGGCGCAGACGATGTGATCGCCGCTTTTCAGCAGCGTCATGCAGGTCGCCAAAATCGCCGCCATGCCGGAGCCGGTGGCGATGCAGCATTCGCCGCCCTCCAGCGCCGCCAGCCGCTCTTGAAAAACCCGCACGGTCGGGTTGGTGAAGCGGGAATAGATGTTGCCCGTGGCGGTGCTGAAACGGGCGGCCGCCTCGGCGGCGTTGGCGAACACGAAGCTGGAGGTGAGAAAGATCGGTTCGGCATGCTCGCCCTCGGGCGTGCGCGTCTGGCCGGCGCGCACCGCCAGGCTGGCGAAACCAAGATTGGGAGCATCATCAGTGCAAGACATGGCCGGGGTCTCCGCGGTGGATGAACGTTAGCGAGGTCGCCGCGGAACGCCCGCCGCCGGCAGCGCGCGGGGATCAAAAAAACCCGCTCGGAGCAGCGCCCTGGGCAGGCTGGGACCCGCTTTAGCGAAATTTGTTAAGCGCCTGCAAGCTGAGCACTCAAATCGGCGCTGGCATCAAGCTTAATGGAGCGGCCGCTCCCCTGTCAAAAGCCGAGCGTCACGCTCAGGCATTGTTGTGCAAGTCGATGATGGCGTTGTCGGTGCTTTCGCGCGCGCGCTTGCTGGCGTCGGCCCGCTCGCGGGCCAGACAGTCCAGATAGTCCCGGTCGATGTCGCCGGTGACGTACTCGCCGTTGAAGCAGGAGGCGTCGAAGCGTCGCAAGGTCGGGTTGCCGCGCCGCACCGCTTCTTCCAAGTCGGCCAGATCCTGGAAGATCAGGCGGTCGGCGCCGATGGCACGGGCCACCTCTTCCTCGGAACGGCCGTGGGCGATCAGTTCGCGGGCGGCCGGCATATCGATGCCGTAGACGTTGGGATAGCGCACCGGTGGGGCGGCCGAGGCAAAGTAAACCCGGCGGGCGCCGGCATCGCGGGCCATGCGGATGATTTCGCCGGAGGTGGTGCCGCGCACGATGGAATCGTCCACCAGCAGCACGTTTTTGCCGCCGAACTCCAGATCGATGGCGTTCAGCTTCTGGCGCACCGATTTCTTGCGGATTTTCTGGCCTGGCATGATGAAGGTTCGGGCAATGTAGCGGTTCTTGATGAAGCCTTCTCGGTACTTGATGCCCAGAATCGAAGCCATCTGCAACGCGGCGGTGCGGCTGGTGTCGGGGATCGGGATCACCACGTCGATGTCCTGGTCCGGCCAGTCCCGGAGAATCTTCTCGGCCAGGTATTCACCCATCCGCAGCCGGGCCTTGTGGACCGAGACCTGATCCATGATCGAATCGGGCCGGGCCAGATAGACGAACTCAAAGATGCAGGGCGAATAGACTGGGTTTTCGGCGCATTGGCGCGTGTGGATCCGGCCGCTCAGATCGAACAGCACTGCCTCGCCCGGCGCCACATCACGGATCCGTTCAAAGTCGAGCACGTCCAGGGCCACGCTCTCGGAAGCGACCATGTATTCCACGCCATCCTCGGTTTCGCGGCGGCCGAACACCAGCGGCCGGATGCCGTTCGGGTCGCGGAAGGCCACCAGCCCGAAACCCACGATCAGCGCCACGGCGGCGTAAGCACCCCGCACCCGCCGGTGCATCGCCGCCACCGCCGCGAAGATGTCGTCGGCGTCCACCGACAATCGACTGCGCTGTTGCAACTCGTGGGCGAAGACGTTAAGCAGGATTTCCGAATCGGAATGGGTGTTGATGTGGCGCAGGTCCGCCCGGAACAGTTCGTCCTTGAGCTGCGCGGCATTGGTCAGATTACCGTTGTGGGCCAGGACGATACCGAACGGGGAGTTGACGTAGAACGGCTGAGCCTCGGCGGAATCGGCGCTGCCGGCGGTTGGGTAGCGGACGTGGCCGATGCCGATGCTGCCGTGCAGGTTGCGCATGTGGCGGGTGCGGATCACGTCTCGAACCAGGCCGTTGTCCTTGCGCAGGAACAGACGGCCCTCATCGCAGGTGACGATGCCCGCCGCATCCTGGCCACGATGCTGCAACACCGTCAACCCATCGAACAGACTCTGGTTGACTGGACCCCGCCCCGCGATACCGATGATTCCACACATCCGCGCTTACCTGCCGCAATGGACGGCGGCCGCCGTCGTTGGGAAACACGCTCAAAAACGAAAGTGCTGGGTCAGTTCCGGTGGCAGGAGCCCCCGCAACTGGAGAGCGATGTTCTGGAAATAGGGCAACAGCTGCGATTGTTGCCACCAGGGATCCTTGGGCAAGGGCGTCAATCCCGCCGCCAGCACCAGAATGGCGATCACGACCGCGCCGCGCCCCAGCCCGAAGGCCATCCCCAGCACCCGGTCAGTGCCCGTCAGGCCTGTGTAATCCACCAGTTGCGAGGCGACGATACCCACCAGGCCACCAATCAGCAAGGTGGCGAGGAACAAGCCGCCAAAGGCGGCCGCGACGCGCAGCGAGGGAACGTCGAGATAGGGCGTCAGGTGGCGGGCGCCATCCTCGGCGAACAGGAAGGCGATGGCGAAAGCGGCGATCCAGGTTGCCAGCGAAATGACCTCGCGCAACAGGCCTCGCCAGAGTCCGATCAATACGGAGAGGGCGATGACGATGGTGATAAAGTAATCCGCCCAGTTCATGGATCGCCGTATCCCTTCTCGCGAGCTTCGGTCACCTGGTTGATCCGGCGCGCCAACGGCCGGCTTTTTAGGGAAATCATCTTAACAGAATCAAATTCGAGCCGAAACGGCGGCTTTCAGTGGGATTTAACGCCAAATCCGCACCCGATACATTGCCCGGCCGTTAGCCATGATCTCCTCGACCACGGCGCGGACTTTCTGACTGCGATAGTAGTCGCGCAGAGCGTTGGCGTTTTCCCGCAAAGCGTAGCTACCCACCACGGCGCCGCTAGCGCTGGCCGGTGCTGGTTGGGAAGACGTGGACGTGGGCGCGACCGCGGGCGGCGCGGGTGAGCGGGCGGCCGCCGACGGTACCTCGGATTTGGCGATCAGTTCGATGTTGGGCAAAGCGGCGGGTGGCTTGGGTCGAACATTTTCGGTTCGAGGTGCCTGGGGTTGCGCGCGCGCGTCGCCACCCTGGGTGGCTTCCAACTGAGCCTTGCGACGGGCGGCCTCGGCGCGAGCAGCTTCGGCCAGCGCCACTTTTTGAGCGGCTTCCTCTTGGGCGGACTTGCGGGCGACCTCGGCGCGGGTGGCCTCTCGTCGCGCCGCCTCCGCCGCGCGGCGCATTTCGGCCTGGGCGGCCAATGCCTCCGCCGGCGAAGACTGATGCGGCGAGGTTGCTTCGTTCTGAGCCGCTTCGAGACGGGCGGCCTCCGCCTTGGCGGCGGCGCTGCGTTCGGCTTCCACCCTGGCGCGGGTTCTGGCGGCCTCGGCTTGCGCGGCTTTCTGCTTGGCTTCGGCGCGCGCCTTGGCGGCGGCGTTGCGCTCGGCGTCGGCCTTGGCTTTGGCCGCGGCTTCCTGGGCCGTCTGGCGCCGCGCGGCTTCCCCCGCAACGGTTTTGGCAGCCTCGATTTGGGGCGGGGCGCTCACTACGGGGGGCGGCGGCGGTAGTGCCGATTTGGGGCGAGAAGCAGGTGTGACGGCGGGCGTTGGAGCTGGTCGCGCCGGTTCGGCCATGGTGGGGGGCGCTGGTCGCGGTGGCTCGACCACGGCGGGCGATGGGGCCGGTTGGGCCGGCTCGACCACGGCGGGCGACGGGGCCGGTCGGGTCGGCTCGACCACGGTGGGTGGTTCTCCCGCGTCCGACCGCTCCTTCGACACGGGAGCGGAAACAGAGGGGGACGGTGGGGGAGGCGGTTGGGAAAAGGTCAAGGTCGGGGCGGGAGCAGCGGTTGGTGGTTGGCTCACTGGCGGCGGCTGGTTGGAAGCAACCGGATCAACCGGCGCATGATCCTGTTTTTGCAATATTCTCGGTACGAAAATGACCGCCAGCGCCGCAATGACGGCGACGCCGACCAAGCGTTGAGTTAGACGATTGTCCACGATCAGGTCTCCCGTGAATGTGGCAACGAGAAATCGGGAATCCACGGCTGGGCGGCCAACACGGGAGCGACCAGGTGGAACGAACCCAGCACGACAATCCGGTCACCGACATCGGCCCGATCACGAGCGATGTGGCAAGCCTCCGCGATGTCGTCGTGGGGAATGACCGTCTGTGGGTCGGCCGAGCGCAGGCGGGCGGCCAGGTCGGCCCCCGAACGCCCGCGCGTGCCGGCGGCCAGCGTGACCGGATGCCACTCGTCCACAACGCTCGCCAGCGCCTGGATCACGCCGTCGGCGTCCTTGTCGGCCAATAGACCCAGGATGGCTCGGGTGCGTCCGGCGCAAGCCCGACCTCTTAATTGATCAGCCAACGTGGCGGCGGCGGCGGGATTATGGGCAACATCGAGAATCCATTCCACCGGGCCGGACACGACCTGAAACCGACCGGGCAGTCGCGCCCGCGCAAGTCCGGCGCGAATGGCGGCGGCGTCAACCGGCAACCGGTCGCGTAGACTGATCAAGGTCATCAGCGCGGCGGCGGCGTTGCGCAGTTGATGTTCGCCGGCCAGGGCCGGGGATGGCAGGGCATCGAGCCGCGCTTCGTCCGACCACCAGCGCCAGGTGACGCCTGCGCGGCTAAAGCCGTAATCGGAACCGACCCGCAGCAATCGCGCGCCAATGGCGCGAGCGTGTTCCAGCAACCGTGGCGGCGGAGCGGGATCGGCGCAAACCGCCGGGCGACCGGGGCGATAAATCCCGGCTTTTTCATGGCCGATGCTATCGCGATCCGGACCCAGCCAGTCCGTATGGTCGAGAGCGATACTGGTCACCAGCGCGGCGTCGGCATCCACCGCGTTGACCGCGTCCAGTCGCCCGCCGAGACCCACTTCCAGCACCGCGACCTTTACCCCGGCTTCCCAAAACCATTCCAGCGCCGCCAGGGTGCCAAACTCGAAATAGGTCAAGGAAACGTCGCCGCGCGCCGCGTCGACGCGGGCGAACATCTGACACAGCGCCTCGTCGTCTACCTCGATCCCGTCGACTCGGATGCGCTCGTTGTAGCGCAGCAGGTGCGGTGATACATAGGCGCCGACCCGATAACCGGCGGCGCGCAGGATGGCGTCCAGAAACGCCACGCAGGAACCCTTGCCGTTGGTGCCGCCCACCGTGATGACCGCGAAGGGGAGCGCGTTGGGTCGCAGGCGGCGCCACACGGTTCGCACCCGCTCCAGGCCCAATTCGATGGCCTTGGGATGCAGGGTTTCTTGCCAGCGCAACCAGTCGTTCAGCGTGGTGAACCGCATCATCGCTCCCGTCAAGCCGCGCTGGCTTCGCTCACGCCACCGGCGTGGGGCGGCCGGTCAACATCGCCAACAGTGAAGCCAACCGGTCGCGCAGTTCGCGGCGGTCCACGATCAGGTCGATCGCGCCATGCTCCAGCAGAAACTCGCTGCGCTGGAACCCTTCCGGCAGTTTTTCCCGCACCGTCTGCTCGATCACCCGTGGCCCGGCGAAGCCGATCAGCGCCTTGGGCTCGGCGATGTTGACGTCGCCCAGCATCGCCAGGCTGGCGGACACGCCGCCGGTGGTCGGATGAGTCAGCACCGACAGGTAGGGTACGCCGTGTTCGGCCAACCGGGTCAGCGCCGCGCTGGTCTTGGCCATCTGCATCAGCGATACCAACGCCTCCTGCATGCGCGCCCCGCCGCTGGCGGAAAAGCAGACGAAGGGAATATGCTCGTGCAGGGCGGTCTGGACAGCCCGGACAAAACGTTCGCCGACCACCGAACCCATCGAGCCGGCCATGAATTCGAATTCGAACGCCGCGGCCACCACTGGTATGCCCTTGAGCAAGCCGCGCACGACCACCAGCGCGTCCTTTTCCTCGCTAGTTTTCTGCGCCTGCGCCAGCCGATCCCGGTATTTCTTGCCGTCCTTGAATTTCAGGAAGTCGGTCGGCTCGATGTCGCCGCCGATTTCGACCCGATCCTGCTCGTCGAGAAAACCCTGCAAGCGTTGGCGGGCACCGAGATACATGTGATGGCCGCACTTGGGACAGACCCGCAGGTTGCGCTCCAGCTCGGCCCGATACAGCACCGCGCCGCACTCTTCGCACTTGCTCCACAGCCCCTCGGGCATCTGATGCTTGTTGCGGCCGTCGGTGCGAATCCGCGAGGGAACGAGTTTTTCGTACCAGCTCATGAAGGACGGTCAGGGATGGTGGAATGAGGAAAGGGGCGTTGGAGATGGTCTAGTCTTTCGCCGGGCCGGGCCGATCCATCGCTTCCCGCATGGCGCTGACCCGTTCGCCGACTTCCCGCAGCATCCGCTCGGGATCGTCCGCCAGTTCGCCCATCCTGGCGACCAGCGCGCTGCCCACCACCACGGCATCGGCGACCTGGGCGACGGCGGCGGCGGTCGGCGGATCCTTGATGCCGAAACCGACACCGAGGGGCAGGTCGGTCAAGGCGCGAATCCCGGCCAGCCTGTCCGCCACCTCGGCGACGTTGAGAGCGGCGGAACCGGTCACGCCTTTTAGCGAGACGTAATACAGGTAGCCTTGCGCCAGTTCGGCGGTATGCCGGATGCGTTCGGCGGAACTGGTCGGGGCCAGGAGAAAGATGGGGGCGATACCAGCGGCCTTGAGCGGTTCGGCCAGTTCGGCGGCTTCCTCCGGCGGCAGGTCCACGGTCAGCACCCCGTCCACCCCGGCGGCGTGGGCGCCAGCGACGAAGGCCTCGTAGCCCATGCTTTCGATCGGATTGAGATAGCCCATCAGCACCACGGGCGTTTCGGCGTCGGTCTGGCGGAATTCGCGCACCTGCTCCAGCACCCGCCGCAGGGACATGCCCTGGGCCAACGCCCGTTCGCACGCTTTCTGGATGACCGGACCATCGGCCATCGGGTCGGAAAACGGCACGCCCAATTCGAGGATGTTCGCTCCGGCCCGCACCAGGGCATGCAGCATCGGCACGGTCAGTTCTGGGCGCGGGTCGCCGGCGGTGATGTACGGGATCAGAGCCTTGCGGCCGGCGTGGCGCAGGTCGGCAAAACAGCGGGCGATGCGATTCATGCGATGAAACTCGTTCACAGTTGAATGCCTTCCAGCCGGGCGACGGTGTAGATGTCCTTGTCGCCGCGCCCGGACAGGTTGACCACGATATGCTGATCGGGGCGCATCGTCGGGGCCAGTTGCGTGACGTAGGCCAAGGCGTGGCTGCTTTCCAGCGCCGGGATGATGCCCTCGACGCGGGTCAAGTCGTGAAAGCCGCGCAGCGCTTCGTCATCGGTGACAGCGACGTAACGCGCCCGGCCAATGTCCTTGAGCCAGGCGTGCTCCGGTCCGACGCCTGGATAGTCCAGTCCAGCGGACACCGAATGGGTTTCGATGATCTGGCCGTTTTCGTCGTTGAGCAGATAGGTCCGGTTGCCGTGCAACACGCCGGGCCGACCCGCGCAGAGCGTGGCGGCGTGGCGGCCGGTCTCGATGCCCGAACCGGCCGCTTCGACGCCGTAGATCGCCACTTCGCTGTCGTTCAGGAACGAATGGAACAAGCCGATGGCGTTGGAACCGCCACCCACGCAGGCGACCAGGGCATCCGGCAGGCAGCCGTAATCGCTCAACATCTGCTCGCGCGCCTCGCGGCCGATGACCGCCTGGAATTCGCGCACCATCACCGGATAGGGATGCGGGCCAGCCACCGTGCCGATCATATAGAAAGTGTTATCCACGTTGGTGACCCAATCGCGCAAGGCTTCGTTCAGAGCGTCCTTGAGGGTGCGCGAGCCGGAGGTGACCGGCTGGACGGTGGCCCCCAGCAACCGCATCCGATACACGTTCAGCGCCTGGCGCTGGATGTCCTCCGACCCCATGTAGACCACGCATTCCATCCCCAGCCGGGCGGCGACGGTGGCCGAGGCAACGCCGTGCTGACCGGCGCCGGTCTCGGCGATCAGCCGGGTCTTGCCCATCCGCCTGGCCAGCAACGCCTGGCCGACGGTGTTGTTGATCTTGTGCGCGCCAGTGTGATTGAGATCCTCGCGCTTGAGATGGATTTGCGCGCCGCCGAGCTGGCGGCTCCAACGCTCGGCGTGATAGAGCGGGGTGGGGCGGCCGACATAGCGAGCCAGATCGGTGTCCAGTTCCGCCAGGAATTCGGGGTCGTTGCGATAGGCCCGCCAGGCGTCGTCCAGTTCGTGCAAGGCTTCCATCAGGGTTTCGGCGACGAATCGGCCGCCGTAACGGCCAAAATGGCCGGCGCGATCGGGGAACTGGCTGAAGTCCACCGGGTTACGCAGGGCTTTCGCGGTCATACACACCTCTTAAGAATGCGCGCATCAGTTCGGTGTCCTTGATGCCCTTGGTCGATTCCACCCCGCTGCTGACATCCACCGCGTAGGGCCGGACCCGGCGGATCGCCTCGGCGACGTTGTCGGGGCGCAACCCGCCAGCCAGGATCAGCGGCTTGCGCCGGTCGGCGGGAATTCGCGTCCAGTCGAAGCCCTGGCCGGTGCCGCCCATTTGGCTACCGCCATGGCTATCCAGCAGCAGACCGGCCGCCGTGGCGAATCGTCGTTCGTAATCCAGGACATCGGCGTTGGCGCCCATCGGCACGGCCTTGAGGTAGGGCAAACCGAACGAGACGCAGTAGTCGGGATCCTCATCACCGTGAAATTGCAACAGATGCGGCGCGGCGCGGTCGATCACACGCTTCACCACCACCGGTTCCGCGTTCATGAACAGGCCCACCACGGTGATGAAAGGCGGCAACGCCGCGACGATCCGTTGCGCGGTTTCCACGCCCACGAATCGGGGGCTGGGCGGATGAAACACCAAGCCGATGGCGTCCGCGCCCAGTCGGGCGGCGGCCACGCCGTCCTCGGGACGGGTGATGCCGCAAATCTTGACGCGGGTGCGGGAAATCGGGGTCATGGATTGGGGGCGGGGGGCGGGGGGCGGACAGAGAGGATCAAAGGGAACTAAGACTATCAGAAATCCAGCCGGTTGGTAGAGCGGGAAAAGGCCAGCACGCTGGCTATCGTCAATTGGACGGGAAGTCGCGCCTGTGGAGAGGAAGGCGCTGACCGAAGTTGCAAGACGCCGGTGAAACCGTCCCCGACGAAAAAGACGCCGGTGAAATCGTCCTCGACGAAACAGGAAACCAGACAGGTTTCAATTAGCTATGATTGATGCAGCGGTTGATCGGTCCCTCCATCCAAACCTTCGCTCCCTAGCCAGGGGGCGAGGGTTCCGTTGGGTTCGCATGGATTCATCTCGACGTTCGCCCATGGGTTGACTACACTTGACTGAAGCCCCAACAAAACCCATGGAAACCACCATGCGCCGAGTCGTGTTCAATCAAAAAGGGGGGGTGGGTAAATCCACCATCGCGTGTAATCTGGCCGCCATCAGCGCCGCGCGCGGGCGGCGAACCTTGCTGGTGGACCTGGACCCGCAGGCCAACGCTTCCCGTTACCTGCTGGGCGCCGCCTTGGATGAGCAGAAAAAAACCCTGGCGCACTTTTTCGACGACATCCTGGCCTATAAGCTGTTCGCCGACAAGCCAGCCGCCTATGTCGTCCAAACTCGCTTCGCTAATCTAGGCGTGCTGCCGTCCGATCCCCGGCTTGAAGACTTGCAAATCAAGCTGGAGTCGCGCTACAAGATGTACAAGCTGCGGGAAGCGCTGGAGACCTTAAAGGAGTTTGACGAGATTTTCGTCGATACTCCGCCGGCGCTGAATTTTTACACCCGCTCCGCGCTGATCGCGGCCGACACCTGTCTGATTCCCTTCGATTGCGACGATTTTTCCCGCCGCGCCCTCTATACGCTCATGGACAGCGTGCGCGAAATCCAGGCCGATCACAATCGCGCGCTGCGGGTGGAAGGCATCGTGGTCAATCATTTTCAGGCCCGCGCCAATTTGCCGACGCGGTTGGTCGAGGAACTGCGCGCCGAGGGATTGCCGGTGCTGGAGGCGTTCCTGTCCGCCTCGATCAAGATCCGGGAATCGCACGCCCAGGCGCTGCCGATGATCCACCTTGATCCCAAGCACAAGCTGAGCCAGGAATTCGAGGCGCTTTATCGGTTGCTGGCCGCCTGATCCCATCCCCCGAACCTTTGCATTGCAGCGAGGCCGCGCCATGATCGCCCCTGATCCCACCATCGTTGCCCGCGTCGTCGAGGAAATGCGGCGCGCCCGCCGGTTGCTGTTCATCACCGGCGCCGGCATTTCCGCCGATTCCGGCCTGCCGACCTATCGCGGCATCGGCGGGCTGTACAACAACCAGGCCACCGAGGACAACTTTTCCATCGAGACCGCCCTGTCGGGATCGATGCTGGAAGCCAATCCGGCCATCACCTGGAAGTATCTGCATCAGATCGAAAATTCCTGCCGGGGGGCGCGCTTCAATGATGCGCACGCCATCATCGCCGGGTGGCAGGGCCAGTTTGACGTGTGCGTGCTGACGCAGAACATCGACGGGTTCCACCGCGACGCCGGCAGCCGCAATCTGATCGAGATTCACGGCGACATCCACGATCTGTATTGCACTCGCTGCGATTACGCGACGACGGTTGTGGATTACAGCGCATTGGACTTGCCACCCTCCTGTCCGCGCTGCCATGCTCTGGTTCGACCCAAGGTCGTGCTGTTCGGCGAGGTGTTGCCGTCTCACGCCATCCAGCATTTGTACGCGGAACTGGATCGGGGCTTCGACCTGGTGTTCAGCATCGGCACCACCAGCGTGTTTCCCTACATCGCCGGGCCGGTGGTGCAAGCCAGCCAGATGGGGATTCCCACGGTGGAGATCAACCCCACCGATACCAACGTCACCCGGTTCGTGGACTATAAGCTGGCCTCGGGGGCGGCAGTGAGCCTGCGGGCGATCCAGGCGGCCTATCAGGAATAGTCGCAGGGTGTTCCCGTGGGCGCTAGCCGCCAACCTTATCCATTGAGCCGTCCGCTGGGGACAGGGTGAACGCTGAACGGTGCCGCTCCTTCAGCCGCCGGTAGTTCTGGGCGGAGTATTCCAAAAACTCCAGTTCACGCTCGTTGAGCGGGCGAACCGGTTTCACCGGGCTGCCGACGTAGAGATAGCCGCTGTCCAACACCTTGCCGGACGGCACCACGCTGCCCGCGCCGATGGTCACCCGTGACCGCACCACCGCCTTGTCCATCACGATGGCGCCCATGCCGATCAGGCAGTAATCCTCGATGGCGCAGGCGTGCAGGATCACTCGGTGACCGACCGTGACATCGTTGCCGATCACGGTGGGTTGGCCGCCCGGACAAAACCGGCTGTCGTGGGTCACGTGAATGATGGTCCCGTCCTGGATACTGGTGCGCGCGCCGATGCGGATGCTTTGAATGTCGCCGCGAACCACGCATAGCGGCCACACTGAACTGTCCTCGCCGATTTCGACATCGCCGATCACCACGGCGGTATCGTCCACATGGGCGGAAGGATGGATGCGCGGGGCATGATGCTCGAACGGACGAATCGGCATGACGGGGTTCTCTTGGTGGAAAAATCAACGGTCGTTTTGGAGCAGCCAGCCCCGCTCGGTTTTGTGGAAAGTCGCCTTCTCGGCGCGATGACGGCGTTCGCCGGCCTGGAACTGTCCGTATTTCAACCCTAGCGCCACCAGATCTAGCCCGGCCAGCAAGGGATCGCTACGGTCGCGCAGATTCAGCGCCAGATCGGCCAGGCTTTTCTGGAACACCAGATCGTACTCGACCTCGGCGACATAGACGTTCTGACTCGGTTCGAAGCCATTGGTTTTTCTAAAATTTTCGACGACATAGAGACTACCGCCCTCGCGCAGCAGCCGCTCGGTGATTTGCCGCTCGATCTCGCTGTCGCCCGGCCGATTGGCGCAGGCGGCCAGCAGGAGCAGGGCGAGGATCGGAAACAGCGCGCGTTGCATGGCGGTCCTCCGTGGATTTCAGCGCAGGGTCACCAGTTCTTCGGCACTGGTGGGATGAATGGCGACCGTATCATCGAAATCGCGCTTGGTCGCGCCCATGCGAATGGCGACCGCGAACCCTTGCAGAATCTCGTCCGCGCCCTGACCGATGAGATGGCAACCGACGATCTTTTCCTCGGGGCCGACGCAGACCAGCTTCATCACCGTGGGCGGCTGGCGGGTGGTAAAAGCATGATAAATCGGACGAAACCGAGTCTGATAAATCCGCACCGCGTCGCCGTATTGCCGCCGTGCCTCCTCCTCGGTCAGGCCGACCGTACCGATGGGCGGATGGCTGAAGACCACCGTGGGGATGTTTTCGTAGGGCAGCCGGCGTTCCGGCTGGTCGCCGAACAACCGGTCGGCCAGCCGACGACCAGCGGCAATAGCGACTGGGGTCAGGTGGAAGCGCTCGGTCACGTCGCCGATGGCGTAAATGCCGGGTACGTTAGTGTTCTGATAGGGATCGGTGGGAATGGAGCCGTCCGGATTCAACATTACGCCCGCCGCCGCCAGTTCGAGCGCATCGGTGTTGGGTTGGCGGCCGATGGCCCACAGCACGACGTTGACGTTCGGCACAGGGTCCGCGCCTTCGCAGTGGAGGCTGAGTTCGCCGCTGGCCAACCGCGCCACCGCGCGCACTTGGGTGCGGGTCATCACATGAATACCATCCTCGCGCAACCGTGCCATCAATTGCTCGCGCAGCATGGCGTCGAACGAGCGCAAGACCTGATCCTTGCGCACCAGCAGGGTGACCTCGGCTCCCAGCGCTTGCAGCATGCCCGCTAGTTCCATCGCGATGTAACCGCTGCCCACGATGGCGACCCGCGCCGGGCAGGCGTTCAGCTCAAAAAAGCCGTCCGAGGTGATGCCAAACTGGGCGCCGGGAAGGTTGGGCGTCTGGGGCCGGCCGCCGGTGGCGATGACGATATGATCGGCGCGGTAACGCTCGCCGCCGACCATCAGGGTGTGGGCGTCCACGAATCGGGCGAGGCCGCGAATCAGCGTGACGCCGGCTTCGGCCAGATAGCCCAGGTACCACTCGTTCAGGTTGTTGACGAAACGGTCGCGCGCCGTTTTCAGTTTTTGCCAGTCAAAACCGAAGTAATCCAGCCGGAAGCCATAACCTGGGGCATCATCGAGCGCATGGGCGAGATGGGCGGCATGCCACATCACCTTCTTGGGTACGCAGCCGACATTGACGCAGGTGCCGCCCAGTCGCGCGGCTTCGATCAGGGCGCAGCGGGCGCCGTGTCGAGCCGCCCGTTCCACCACCGACAGACCGCCGCTGCCGCCGCCGATGGCGATGAGATCGTACTGCTGGGCCATGAATCCTCCGGGTCGTTGCCAATGGGTCCGCGTGGGCAGATGGAGTGGACCCCATAGTCAAAACAGACTTTAGCCGAATTTTAAGGTGGACACTCCGCGCCTCATGGTGACGGGGCGCGTCTGTCGGCATACACCTTGGCGAGTATTCGGTTGTTCAGCGCCTAGTGAGGGCGCTGGTCGTTCCTGGCCGCCAAGCTGCGGGGGTACTACCGTACCAAACCCGCCCTCTTTCAAAAAGACCAATCAATCATCCGGGGTCCGATAAGCGTCTACCTGGCTCGGTTTCATGTCGTTATTCCCGTTAGCAACATCCGGTGGCAACCGCGAAAAATGGCGCAGCCGCCCGGAACATTAGCGCGGATAGGGTGGGGTGGGGTGGAAAGTTTACACCGAATTGACCGGGCGGCTTGGAGCGTCAGTTCGTAACCAGCCTCTGGGGAAGATCAACGAACCGGCGGATTACGCTTCGCTAATCCACCCTACGGACTGGCTCCATTCAGCAGTCGCTCGCCGTAGGGTCGGTAGGTCTCCTTCCACAGCAGCCGGCCGTTCTGGTCGGTCGCCGCCACCGGCGAGCCGGAGGGGTCGTTGTGGAAGTCGGTGATCACGTCGGCGCGGGTCGCGCCGGTCAGGATACCCGCCAGCAACAGCAGCAGCAGGCCGACGATTCGGAGCACGGGGCGAAGGTCTTGGGTCATCTGGGTTCTCGGCGCGCGGGCGCTATCGGCGTTGGTTGAATTTGGCGATCACCGCCATTTTGGCGTCGCTCATGGTGACGGTGCAGGTGGCGGCGACGCCCGAGCAGTCCTTGTTCCAGCCGGCGAAGGTCGAGTTCGCGACCGCCGGCGGGGAAGAGGGCCGAACGGGTCGCGCCGCAGTCGATGCCGGCCGGACTGCTGGTCACCGTGCCCTCTCCGCCACCGGTCTGGGTCACCTTCAGGGTGTGGGCGGGCGCGAAGGTGGCGGTTACCGTTTTAGCGGCGTCCATTGCAACGGTGCAGGGGGTGGCAATGCCGGCGCAGGCGCCGCTCCAGCCGGCGAACGCTGATCCAGATGCCGCCGTGGCGGTGAGGGTGACGGCGCCGCCGGCGGGGTAGCTCTCGTCGCAGTCGGCGCCGCAGTCGATGCTGGCCGGGTTGCTGGTCACCGTGCCCGCTCCCATGCCGGCCTGGGTCACCGTTAAGGGATAAAGGGGCAAGAACGTGGCGGTCACCGTTTGGTAAGTCCGGGTGAGTCCGTCTTGCGTGACCGTCGTGACCAGATCCACGCCATTGCGGGCGAGGGTGACGTTCGCGGCGGGCTCGGGCGCGTCGATTTCCATCAGAAATCGCTGGCCGGGATCGCCGTGGGCGCGATAGCGGTAGGTCGTCGCGTTGCCCCGCTCGTCCGTGACGGTCGTGGCGCCGGCGCCATGTGAAGTATTTCGCTGCGTGCCGTCCGGATGGGTCACCCGAACGACCCGATCCAGGCTGTCGTAGTCGTAGCGGGTCACATAGTTGTCCGGGGTGAGTCCCGGATTCGAGACCACGGTTCGGTGCCCCAGCGCATCGTAATAATAAAAGTGGTGGATGTCGCCCAATCGAACGTTGAGCGGATGGCCGAATCCATCGAAGTCGGTGGTTTGCGTCAGCGAACCCCGCTGGGCGGTTTTGAGGATGCCGCCGAATCGAATGCCACCGCCTGATGAGGGATGACTGTAGGTGATGGTGGTGGCGTTTCCCGTCGGCGGAATGATCGAGGTCAGGCGACTGAGCCCGTCATAGCCGTACCGGGTCGCGTGGCCCTCGCCGTTGCGCGCGTAGGATGGATGATCCACTTGGCCGGATCGAGGTGGTACGTGAAGGTTTTGGTGCGAGTGCCGCCGTGGGGTCCGAATTCCGCGGCCGTCGCCGGATTGCCGTATTCGTCGAATCGATCATGGATGGTGTGATAGGTCGCGCCCTCTCAAACAATCCGCTTGCCGGTCATCACCGGCGCGTAAAGCACGGGATCGAACTTGCCGACGAACAGCCCGGGGCGAAAGTTGAGTTCGCCCGAAAGCTGCTGCTTGTTCCATAGTGTAGGTTTCCACCTGGGACGAGCCGATCTGTTTTTCCATCAGCAGCCCCACCATCCACACCATGCCCGAGCCGCTGTGGTAGTTGGGGCCGATATGGCGGTACACCGTGGTCGCGTAGGGACTGGTGACCGTGGTGGTGTCTGGTGTCTACTGCCCGTTCCCGCCAGGCGAATAGGCATACGACCAACTGATACCAATTCTGAATAGGTTTTCGTCATTCCCGCGAATGCGGGAATCCAGGAAGCCGCTGAAAAACTGGATACCCGCTTTCGCGGGTATGACGAACAGTGTGGTTCTTGATCTGAAAAAGATAAAACCTATCGGAAAACGGTATGACATCGGCCTGCTCGTTGACCCAGCGAACCGATTGAGACCCGGAGTCCCTTGCGGGTCGAAATTGACGTGGTTATAGCGTATGGTCGGTGGTCGTATCTGTCCAAGAACGTTTGGAGAAAACAACCATGTGGATACGGATGGGGTTGATCGGATTGCTGCTGTGGCCGTGGAGCGGTGGGGCCGGCGAACTGAACTGGCAAGGATCGTTTGTCCAAGGCGGCTTGATCGTGGGCCGGGCTGGGCCGGGAACCCGGCTGGAGTTGGATGGCCAACCGGTGCCGGTGGGACCGGAAGGCGCGTTCGTGTTCGGTTTCGGCCGCGATGCGCCGCCACAAGCGCGGTTAGCTGTAATAGCCCCTGATGGCGCCCGCGAGGAACGGCGATTGTCGATCACTCAGCGTCAGTACGATATTCAGCGTCTCGATGGTTTGCCGCCGGAAAAGGTCACGCCGCCTCCGGAACTGCTGGAGCGCATCCGCCGCGAGAATGCGCTGGTGGACGATGCCCGTCGGCGTGACTTTCCACAAGCCTGGTTTCTCGGCGGCTTTGCCTGGCCGACGGTCGGCCGCATTAGCGGAGTATACGGTAGCCAACGCATCCTCAACGGCGAACCGCGTCAGCCGCATTACGGCGTCGATATTGCCGCGCCCATCGGAACGCCGGTGCGTGCGCCGGCCGATGGGATTGTGACCCTGGCCAAACCCGATTTGTACTATACAGGCGCGACGGTGATCATCGATCATGGCTACCGACTGAGCTCCACGCTGATGCATCTGGACCGGATCGACGTCCAGGTCGGCCAGCGGGTGCGCAAGGGGGAAGTGGTCGCCACGGTCGGTAGGAGCGGCCGGGTCACGGGGCCGCATCTGGACTGGCGGATGAATTGGCGCGAGGCGCGAATCGACCCGGCGCTGCTGGTTCCGCCGATGCGCTGACGGCGAGGAAAAAAATCCCCCCTTGCGGGGGGATGTGCCTTGCGAAGGGGTGAGACCAACTAGGCCAACGGCATCTCCGGAAGCTGTTTCAACTTCCAGATTTCGGCGTTGTACTCCAGCATGGTGCGGTCGGTGGAGAACTTGCCGCTGGTGGCGGTGTTGAGGATGCTCATCCGCGTCCAGCGCTCCTGATCCTGATACGCCTGCGCCGCCAGTTTCTGGGCGTCGATGAAGCCGCGCAGGTCGGCGATCGTCAGCCATGGATCATGCGGACTAGTCAGCGAATGCAGGATCGGATCGAAAATGCCCTGCTCGAACTGGTTGAAGTGCGCGCTTTCCAGCAGGTGCATCAACCGGGCAATGTCGGAATCGCCATGGATAATCGCCCCCGGATCGTAGTTTTGCCGCCGCGCCTCGACTTCCTGCGCGGTCAGGCCGAACAGGAAAAAGTTTGCGTCGCCGCATTCCTCACGAATCTCGATGTTGGCCCCGTCCAGGGTGCCGATGGTGACCGCGCCATTCATCATGAACTTCATGTTGCCGGTCCCTGAGGCTTCCTTGCCGGCGGTCGAAATCTGTTCGGACAGGTCGGTACCCGGACAGATCACTTCCATCGCCGAAACCCGGTAGTTGGGCAGGAAGGCGATCTTCAGCCTGTCGCCGACGTCGGGGTCGTTGTTGATGACCTTGGCGACGTTGTTGGTCAGCTTGATGATCAGCTTGGCCATGAAGTAGCCCGGTGCCGCCTTGCCGCCGATCAACACGCAGCGGGGCGTCCAGTTGGCGGTGTCGCCGCGCTTGATCCGGTCGTACAGATGGATCACGTGCAGGATGTTGAGCAACTGGCGCTTGTACTCGTGGATGCGCTTGACCTGCACGTCGAACAGGGCGCTGGTGTTGAAGACCACGCCGCAGTCGGCCTCGACCAGACTGGCCAGCCGCACCTTGTTGTCCTGCTTGACCTGTCGCCACTTCGCCCGGAATTTGGCGTTGTCGGCGTGGGGAATCAGCTTGCGCAGTTCGTCCAGTTGGGTCACCCAGCCCGGCCCGATGGTTTCGGTGATCAGCGCGTTCAAGCCGGGGTTGCAATTGGCTAACCAGCGCCGCTGGGTGACGCCGTTGGTCTTGTTGTTGAACTTGTGCGGCCACAGTTCGTAAAATTCACGGAACAGTCCCTGCTTGAGCAGCTCCGAGTGCAGCGCGGCCACGCCGTTTACCGAGGTGCTGCCGACGATGGCCAGGTAGGCCATCCGCACCTGCTGTTCGTAACCTTCCTCGATCAACGACATGTTGCGCTGGCGGTCGATGTCGCCGGGCCAACGGCGGGCAACTTCGGCCAGGAAGCGGGCGTTGATCTCATAGATGACATCCAGAATGCGCGGCAGTAACTGCCGGAACAGCCGCACCGGCCACCGCTCCAGGGCCTCTGGCAATAGGGTATGGTTAGTGTAGGCCATCACCTGGCTGGTGATTCCCCATGCCTCGTCCCACTTGAGATTGTGCTCGTCGAGCAGGATCCGCATCAGTTCGGCCACCGCGATGGTGGGATGGGTGTCGTTGAGCTGGAAGCAATTTTTCGCGGCGAACTGGCTGAAATCCTCGCCGTGGATTCGCACCCATTGCCGGATCACGTCTTGCAGGCTGGCGGAGGCCAGGAAGTATTGCTGGCGCAGCCGCAGCTCCTTGCCGCTCTCGGTGGCGTCATTGGGATAGAGGACCATGGTGATGTTTTCCGCCATGTTCTTGGCGCCCACGGCCTCGGTATAGCTGCCGGCGTTGAAATCCTCGAAGTCGAATTCGTCGGTGGCGGCCGCCGACCACAGCCGCAGGGTGTTGACCGTGCCGTTCTGGTAGCCGGGAATCGGCACGTCGTAGGGCACCGCCAGGACGTCGTGGGTGTCGAGCCAACGCCAACCCATTTCGCCGTCGGCTTTTGGATAGCCCTCGGTGCGCCCGCCAAACTTGATCCGCTGAGTGTATTCGGGTCGTTCCAGTTCCCACAGGTTGCCACTGCGCAGCCAGTGATCCGGTTCCTCGACTTGGTGGCCGTTCTCGATGCGCTGGCGGAACATGCCGTAGGCGTAGCGGATGCCATAGCCGACCACCGGTAGGCGCAGGGTGGCGCAACTATCCAGGAAGCAGGCCGCGAGGCGCCCCAGGCCTCCATTGCCCAGTCCGGCGTCGTTTTCGCACTCGGCCAGTTCTTCCAGCGTCAAGCCCATTTCGTACAGCGCCTTGCTGGCCGATTCGGTGACGCCTAGATTGAGCATCGCATTGCTCAGCGCGCGGCCCATCAGAAATTCCATGGACAGATAGTAGGCGCGACGGACGCCGCCATCCTGTTCGTAGGCGTAGCGGGTATTCTTCCAGCGCTCCCACAACCGGTCGCGTAGGGTCAGCACCAGCGCCTCGTACATGTAGTAGGCGTACTTGGTATGCCGGTCGCGGCCCAACGTGTGGCTGAAGTAGTGGCGAAAATCGGCGGCGATGCTCTTGGTGTCCATGCCTAGGGGCGGCAATTCCGTCAACCAGGAGGCGGGCGTGCTTCTTTCCAGGAGTTTAATCGTCATGGCGTGTAAGGTCCGTAATGAAGTGCTTGTCGGAAATGCTCGGTGCGCCGAATCGAGCCGGCTTGAAAAGGCTTGGTGGTTCCAGCCACAAACCGCACGCTAGGGTTGGTTATTGATTGTTGGTCCCGAACGTCCTAACAACCATAGCCGGGCTGTTTCCAAATGCAAGCCGCCGGCGGGAAGCCGGCGGTGGGGTGGAAGCGAAATCCTTGACGAGGCGAGGTGCTAGTCCAGGCAGCGGGCAGCCTGTTCGCGGGTATAAAAGCAGCCCTGATAGATAAAGCCAGCGATGACGCTAGCTTTGATCGCCGTGATATGGCCGCCGTGGTCGCGCCCTTGAACCAGGTGATCGGGCAGGCCGTCCAGCGCGTGAAAGGGCGCGGGGCGGCCATCGGCCCAGCAGGAGCAGTAGATAGCGCCGGTTTCCCGATCCAGGAAGCCGGGAGTGAACCCGTAGCACCGGTTTTCCGCGCTGACGCCGCCCGTGCCCGCGAACAATTGGTTGTCAGCCTCCAACATTTCAGAGGTAAGCATCCGCGCCATAACGATGCCCTCGCATGGGTGAATCAAGTCGACCTGAAACCGCCCCTCCTTAAAGCCGTATCATTTAAACAACTCTTTGTTGGAGGGAAATAAATTGTTGTATTTTAGTCTAGAAGGTTTCAGTCAAACAAACAACTGAAAAATTGTAATTTGGTCGTCGCCGCGCGCCATGATCCACCCGTGTCATCAAAAGCAGGGAACCGTATCGCATGTCCATGATGCCTCATCTGTACGTTGCCTTGTCCGGGCACGGTTTCGGTCATCTGGCGCAGGTGGCGCCAGTGTTGAACCAATGGCGTCGCCGATGGCCGGCGGCCCGACTGACCCTGCAAAGCGCATTGCCGGAGGCGGTGTTGCGCGAACGCATCGCCGGCGCGTTCGCGCGGGTGGACGGCGCGGCCGATTTTGGCATGGTGATGGTGGATGCGCTGGACGTCGACATCGCCGAAAGTCTGACGGCGTATCGGGCTTTTCACGTCGAATGGGACATGCGGCTGGCCTGGCAGGAGCGGGTATTACGGGAGGCGGCGCCGAGTCTGGTGCTGGCCGACATTCCCTACCTGAGTCTGGCCGCGGCGGCCCGGTTGGGTATTCCGGCGCTGGCGCTGTGTTCGCTGAACTGGGCGGACATTCTGGCCGGTTACTGCTCGGATGTGCCCGATCTGGCTGGGTTGCGCGCACCGATGCTGACCGCTTATCGCGGCGCCGTGGCCTTCCTGCGCCCGACGCCGTCCATGCCGATGCCGGAGCTACCGAATGCCCGATCCATCGGTCCCATCGCCGCCCTGGGTCGGGACCGAAGGATGGAGATCAACCGCCGGCTCGGTCTGGGTGGGGATGAAACGCTGGTGTTGATGGGACTGGGTGGCGTGGCCATGCGCCCGCCGCTGGAAGCCTGGCCAGAATGGCCGGGGGTGCGCTGGCTGACCCCGCCGGATTGGAAGGTGGCGCGGCCCGACATGGCGAGCTGGGCGGCGCTGGACGATTGCGGGATGCTGGATTTGATCCGCTCGTGCGATGTGCTGTTCACCAAGCCTGGCTATGGCGCGTTCACCGAGGCGGCCTGCAACGGGACGCGGGTGCTTTACGTCGAGCGCGACGACTGGCCGGAGGAACCGTGGTTGAGTGATTGGCTACTGAAATATGGGAACGGGGTCAAAATCAACCGTCGGCAACTAGCAAGCGGCGAGTTGGTGGAATCGTTGCGGGATCTGTTGGCCCAGCCCGCCAAGCCGCCGGTGGCGCCGACCGGCGTGGACGAGGCCGCTGATTGGTTGGGTCGTCTGCTGAAATTGTGAAGGCGGTTTTTTAAGGGCGGTTTTCAATCCAAGGTTGTTGCCCTGTTTTACCGTGCGATCCGCCGTCCTCACAGCCGTCGCTCGGTTCGCAACACCCCTCCAGTTGCTCATGCCGGCGAGGATCGCATCGCCCATGTCGGCGGGCGGATTATCCTGGATGGTAGCGCTTCTAGCGATGCCGACAGCGACCCTTTGATTTTTCGGTGGCGGTGGATCGAACATCCAGCGACCAGCACCGCCGCGTTGTCCGATCCCAGCGCGATCCAACCCCAGTTCACTCTTGATGCGTCCGGTAATGACCGTATCGAATTGGTCGTCAACGACAGCCATGAAGGCAGCGCCCCAAATACGGTTATCGTCAGCACGATCAACCGTCCGCCGGTGGCCAAGGCCGGCCCGGAGCGCGCCGCCGTAGTGGGGTGACGGTCCAGTGGGACAGCTCCGCCTCGACCAAGGCCGACGGCGACCCCTTGAGCTATCACTGGTTCTTCGCAAACAGATACCCAGGCCACTTTCGCCGTGGCGGGCATCCACACCCTGCGCCTGAGCACCCACGACGGCGAGCGAAACGCCTTTGCCACCGTCACCGTCACGGTCAACCCCGAGAGTGCTCCACTGCCGTCCGACCCAGCTACCGTCGCCCCGCCGCCCCGCCGCTCGACCCGACGATGGTGACCAGCCTGCAAGTGGAAATCGAGTTTCTGTACACCGGCGCCAACCCGATCCAGACCGGGGTCGCGGCCGGGACCATCGATTCGAAGCACGTCGCGGTGATCCGGGGCGAGGCAGGGCTAACGCATGTCGAACGGCACTGTTTTGGACGAGGCGCCACCGTCGGGCCGGCGCTGGACGCTTTTGATGCGGGGCATGGCCGGCTAGTCCGCCGAAGGGTCTTCGCCGATCCTTGGGCCGCCTCGCTGGAGACGCTCAAAGATTGACCAAGACTCAAGACGGTGCTAGCGGTCGAGGCGATTCGCAGCGTCGACGGCGGCAACAAGGTCGAGGCCGAAATTCGTTGGGGGCAACATACCGCAGCATCCCTAAACTTGGGATTCTAAAAATTGGGATGGGTATTGTACCTCCACGGCAGGCTGTTCCATGCCTGGGTCGTCGAGAGACGGCTCCGGCGATGCGGCGGGTAGGATGGGAATCGGCTGGATCAACCGCGCCGCGCGACCTCGTGGCGGGTGGTGAAACTGGTCCAGCGCGAACTGACCGAAGCGATTCAGGCCGCCTGCCAATGGTAGTGGAGTCGGTGGTCAGAAGGTCGTCAGCAACGATTGCTGAAAACGGCTGGATGGCCAGCCCCGCCGATCTTCCGGATCAAGACGCCTTGACACGAAACCCCCCCGCCTCATAATCCTCGTCCGCGCCCCATGCTTACCGTCGCATCGCCATCGACCTCCTCGACCCTGCCAGCCACCGTCAAACCGCCCATGGTTACCGGAACCCCGTACATCGTCGCCGCCCCGTCTGGAGCCGGCAAGACCAGCCTGGTGAAACGCCTGGTGGAAACCACGCCCGACGTGGTCGCCTCCGTTTCCCACACCACCCGCCCGCCCCGGCCCGGCGAGCGGGACGGTATCCACTATCATTTCGTCCCGCCCGCCGCCTTCGAGACGATGATTGTCCAGGGCGCATTCCTGGAATACGCTCAGGTATTCGGCCATCACTACGGCACCAGCCGTCGGGCCGTGCTGTCCAAATTGAAGGAAGGGCTGGATGTGATTCTGGAAATCGATTGGCAGGGTGCCCGGCAGGTGCGCGAACGAATGCCTGATAGCCCTAGTATCTTCATCCTGCCGCCCTCCCGCGTGGCCTTGCGGCAGCGATTGACCGGACGCGGCCAGGATAGCGCCGAGGTCATCGAGCGGCGCATGGCGGCGGCGCTGAACGAGCTGTCGCATTATGTCGAGTTCGATTACCTGGTGATCAACGACCGGTTCGAGACCGCGCTGACCGCGCTGCGCGCCATTCTCATCGCCCAGCGCCAGCGGCGAACGGCCCAACTGGAGCGACACCTGGAGCTGTTTCATACTCTCTTGTCTTAACCACTTGTTTTTAATTAAACTATCCAATTCAAAACCGGCAACGCCACCGATGGAGAACTCCCTAAAATGGCCCGCATCACTGTGGAAGACTGCCTCGTCCGGGTCGACAACCGGTTCGAGCTGGTGCTGATCGCCGCGCGCCGCGCCCGCGATCTGGCGTTGGGACGAGAACCGCTGGTGCCCCGGGAAAACGACAAGCCCACTGTCGTCGCCCTGCGGGAACTGGCCGAAGGCAAACTCGATACCTTGATCAAGGAAAAATATGGCCGCTTCAGCTTGCCCTCCGTGGAACCCGATCCGCCTCTCGCCGCGCGTGACGAGCTTACGCCTGAATCGGACTAACCACGCCGTCCGCGCGGCTGGAATCCCGCCATCGTGATGGGTGCGCCATTGCGGGACGCTCGCGCCGCGGTTGCGCCCAGCCCCCCCCTGGCGGTGGCTGAGGAATGGCTGGATGATTTGCGGTTGCGCATCGACGATCTGTGCGCCATCGCTGGCGACTATCTTGAGCCGGCGCAGGTCGAGCGCCTGCGCGAAGCGTGCTATTTCGCCACCGAGGCCCACGCCGGCGTCTACCGCAAAAGCGGCGAGCCGTACATCTTCCATCCGCTGGCGGTGACCCGCATCCTCGCCAACGTCCGCTTCGACCACGAAACCCTGATCGCCGCCCTGCTACACGATGTCATCGAGGACACCCCCCACGACAAGGAACAAATTGGCGTCCGCTTCGGATCGGAAGTCGCCGATCTGGTGGATGGTGTCAGCAAGCTGACCCAGATCCAGTTCAACTCCAAGCTGGAAGCGCAGGCCGAAAACTTCCGCAAGATGTTCCTGGCCATGGCCAAGGACCTGCGGGTGATCATGATCAAGCTGGCCGACCGCCTGCACAACATGCGCACC
>JAVMKH010000009.1:0-8159 GCA_031732935.1 Candidatus Contendibacter sp. | reverse complement strand
TCAGGCCCGGAAGGGAGCAGCGGCAGCAGTGGCCTCGGGCGCCGGGGTGTGGCTGGTAGGGACCGCCACCCTTCCCAAGCTGAAAGGCCAAGGACGAAAGGCCAAAGACCAGGGGATTGGGGTTCTCTCCCGCTTTCGGGACGCCGCATGAGCTATCAGGTTCTGGCCCGCAAGTGGCGGCCGCGCACCTTTCACGAACTGGCGGGCCAGGAGCACGTGGTCCGCGCCCTGACCAACGCCCTCGATCGGCAGCGCCTGCATCACGCGTTTTTGTTCACCGGCACCCGTGGGGTGGGCAAGACCACCATCGCCCGAATCTTCGCCAAATCGCTTAATTGCGAGGTTGGCATCTCCTCCCGTCCCTGTGGCCAGTGTTCCGCCTGTCTGGAGATCGACGCCGGTCGTTTCGTGGATCTGATCGAGGTGGACGCCGCGTCCCGCACCAAGGTCGAGGATACCCGCGAACTGCTGGAAAACGTGCAATATGCCCCCAGCCGGGGGCGTTTCAAGGTGTACCTGATCGACGAAGTTCACATGCTCTCCACTCACAGCTTCAATGCCTTGCTGAAGACGTTGGAAGAGCCGCCGCCCCACGTGAAATTCCTGCTGGCAACCACCGATCCGCGAAAATTGCCGGTCACCATCCTGTCTCGTTGCCTGCAATTCAACCTCAAGCGCTTGCCGGCGGCGTTGATCGCCCAGTATTTGCATCGAGTGCTGGAGGCGGAGGGCGTTCCCCGGGAGGAAGAAGCGGTTCGACTGATCGCCCGCGCCGGCGACGGCAGCATGCGCGACGCCCTGAGCCTGCTGGATCAGGCGATTGCGTTTGGCGGTGACCGGGTGGAGACGGCGGCGGTCGGCGCCATGCTCGGCGGCATCGACCGGCGGCGGGTGGTGGGATTGCTGGAAGCGCTGGCGGCCGACGATGCGGCGGCGGTCTTGCGCCAGGTGGCGGAATTGGATGAACTATCGCCCGATTACGCGGCGGTGCTGGCCGAACTGCTGTCGTTGTTGCAACGGGTGGCGTTGGCGCAAGTCGTGCCCAGTGCCGTCCCGGACGACGACGGGGTCGATTTGGGGGACGCGCGGCGGTTGGCTGGGATGCTGGCGCCGGAAGATGTGCAACTGTTTCATCAGATTGCCCTGTTGGGCCGGCGCGATCTGCCGCTGATGCCGGAGCCGCGCGGCGGATTCGAGATGGTGCTGTTGCGGATGCTGTGTTTCCGGCCGGCAACGCTGGAAACCGCCGCGTCGGCGCCCACTGGGACGGCGCTGGCTCCCGCGCCGAGATCGGTTTCAGCCGCCCCCGCTTCCCACCCGCCCCTGACCCCGGCCATGGCGCCGACTCCGCTTGCGCGAGTCTCGGAATGGGGCGCGCTGGTCGAACAATTGGGATTGATGGGCATGGCCAAGCAGGTGGCGCTGCATTGCGCGCTGACGGCGCGGGAGGGCGATTTTTTCCAGTTGACGCTGGAACCTGGTCACGCCCAGATGCTCACCAAAACCGTCGAGGATCGAATCCGGGCGGCGCTGGAACAGCATCTGGGCCGGCCTGCCCGCCTGAAGTTCCAGATTGGCAACGTCACGGCGATAACGCCCGCCGACCAGCAAAAACAGCAACAGGCCGAACGCCAGCAGACCGCCGCCGAGCAGATCGCCCAGGATCCGCATGTGCGGGACATGCAGGAAATGTTCGACGCCCGGATCGCGGCAATCCATCCGCTCGATGACATCGACGGCTGACGATTCGTTCCCCTCGCCCGCCAGCGGGAGAGGGGTTGGGGTAAGACTGAAGGACAGCGAGGAAACGATGAAAGGCGCTTTGGGCAACATCATGAAGCAGGCGCAGAAGATGCAGGAGAACCTGCAAAAGGCGCAGGCGGAAATCGCGGCGATGGAAATCACTGGCGAATCCGGTGGTGGCCTGGTCAGCGTGGTCATGACCGGCCGCTATGAAGTCAAACGGCTCCGAATCGATGACAGTCTGGTGGGAGACGACAAGGACATGCTGGAAGATCTGGTGGCGGCCGCGTTCAACGACGCCGTTCACAAGGTCGAGCGCGCCTCGCAGGAGAAAATGGGCAGCCTCACCGCCGGCATGGGTCTGCCACCGGGGATGCTGGGCGATTTCAAGATGCCGTTCTGACCGTTCGCCATGGCCGCATCGCCGTTGCTGAATCGACTGATCACGGCGCTGCGCTGCCTGCCGGGAGTGGGACCGAAATCCGCCCAGCGGATGGCGTTGCACCTGTTGGAACGGGATCGCGACGGCGCGGGCCGGCTGGTCGAGTCCTTGCGAGCGGCGCTGGACGGCATCGGCCATTGCCGGTTGTGCCGTGACCTGAGCGAGACCGAACTGTGCGCCCTGTGCGCCAGTCCGCGTCGCGACCGCGCGTTGCTGTGCGTGATCGAAACTCCCGCCGACGTGCTGGCGGTGGAGCAGGCCACTGGCTTCCAAGGCGTGTATTTCGTGTTGATGGGGCATCTATCGCCGCTGGACGGCATCGGTCCGGCGGAGCTGGGGCTGGACGCGCTGGAGGCGCGGTTGGACGCTGGCGAGATTCGCGAGATCATCCTGGCCACCAACCCGACCGTGGAAGGCGAGGCCACCGCCCATTACATCGCCGAACTGGCCCGCGAGCGCGGCATCCGCGCCACCCGCATCGCCCACGGCGTGCCGCTGGGCGGAGAACTGGAATCCGTGGACGGCGGCACGCTGGCGCACGCTTTCGCCGGCCGCCGGGATTTGTAAGGTTTATCCGGAGCAATGGCATGACCGACTGCATTTTCTGCAAGATCGCCGCTGGCGAAATTCCCGCCGCCAAGCTCTACGACGACGGCGAAGTGATGATCTTCCGGGATATCAAACCCGAAGCTCCCGTTCATCTGCTCGTTATCCCCCGGCGGCACATTCCCACGCTCAACGATCTGACCGAGGCCGACGCCGCGCTGATCGGCCGGCTGTATCTGGCGGGAAAGCACGTCGCGGCGGAACTGGGCATGGCGGAGCACGGTTACCGGACGGTGATCAACTGCAACCGCGACGCCGGCCAGATCGTCTTTCATGTTCACATGCATCTGCTGGCGGGCCGGGAACTGGGCTGGCCGCCTGGCTGAATCACGGTCGTCTATCGCGGGTTACCTTCGCGCCAGTTGGCGAACCGGTCGGTGACCGCTCTGTCCGACCGCGCCAACTCCAGCGCTAGCAGCGTCAGCTATACTTAAATTCCGAGGGATTCGGTCTGAATTTAGAAACTTTACCGCTGACGACGAGATGCACGATGAGACAGGTTGTGGTTCCGTCCTACTTGGAAGCCGTTCGGCCTTCCCGGAAAACGTCAAGGGCCGCCGGTTTCCTGACGTTGGGCGTTTTTGGGCTTGGCGTCGCCAACGGGCCCGCCCTGGCGGCGAGCGGCGATGATCTTACCGCCCGCGGTGCTTATCTGGTGACGGGATTTGGCTGCGCCGACTGCCATACGCCCATGAAGATGGGGCCAAAGGGTCCAGAGCCGGATTCGTCCCGCCAATTGTCGGGCCATCCGGAAAACCTGAAATTATCACCGCCACCCAAGGCCGATGGGACCTGGATCTGGTTCGGAGCCGCGACCAATACCGCGTATGCCGGACCCTGGGGAATCAGTTATGCGATCAACCTGACCCCCGACAAGGAAACCGGGTTGGGCAACTGGAAGGAGGAGGATTTCGTGCAGGCGATCAAGACCGGCAAGCACGCCGGGGTTGGCCGGCCGATCATGCCGCCGATGCCCTGGCTGGCCATGTCGCACCTGAGCGAGGACGACCTGCGGGCGATGTTCCGGTATTTGCAAACCCTGCCACCGATCCGCAACCGGGCGCCCGATTATCAGCCGCCAGCCCCAGGGTGAACCACCAGGGGCAAAGACGCGCCATTCCCGCCATGACCCCGGTCAATCTCGGATACGGGCCGAACTTTCGCGGATTTGCAATTCCAAATGCTCCAGCAGCAATGCCTGCAAGTCGGCATGAAAGCGGCGGGCGGCGGCGGGCGTCAGCCGATGCTGGGCGTTGAGCAGGGCGGCGTGATATAGCCCGGTCAACAGCGGTTGATAACGCGTCTCGGCGGGGTTGGCCACTTTGCCGAGGCGCCGCACCAACGGATGCGCCGCGTTCAGCAGCAAGGTCAACGGCTGACGACGCAAGCGGTCGCGCACCTCACCGGCCAGTTCCGCCAGGTTGTCCAGTAGAAACGGCTTCTCCAACGCCTGTTCCATCGCCTCGAAGGCGGCGATGCGCTGGCCCGCCAGCAATACCGCGCTTAAATCGTCCGGTCGAAACCGGCGCACCTGAGTTTTGACCCGCGTTTCCATCTCGGCCAATGTCCGGTCCATCGCGCGTTCCAAGCGGGCGTATTCAGCCTGTTCCGCCGCGTTCAGCCGTTCGTACCAGGCCGGATCGTCCAGCCGGTCCAACGGTTTGAGCTCCACCGTTTTCGGATGCTGTTCGGCATAACGGCGCAACAGCGTTTGGTCGAAAGGTCGCCCGGCGTTGATCGCCAGCAGGCCGCGCGCCTGGCAGAGCGCGTAGAACTGGTTGGCGTCGGCGGCGTGGGTGAAGAAATAGAGCGGTTGCTGGCCGTCGCTCGTCGTGGCTTGGCGGCTCAGATAATCGGGCAAGGTCAACTGTCCCTGATGGGTCTCGAAGGGGAGATGATCGAGCACCGCCACACCGAAATCGGCGTGTCGCGCCGCCATGCCCTTGATGGCGTCGTGATGCCAGTCGCAGAGTTGCAGGAACCGTGGCCGGTCGCGCGCGGCGAGGTCAAGGAGGGTGGTGACAATGATTTCGCCCAAAGCCTCGCGCAAGGCGTGATAGGCCCCATCCCGCACTACATTATCGCGGGCGGCGGTCGGCTGCAAAGCCGGGCAATCCACCACCCCGCGCACGAACCGTGCCCATTCCGGCAGCAACTCGGCATCGTTCGGGCGAATGCTCATCCGGGTCTGGAAGAGATCAACCGTTCCACCAGCTTGGCCGCCGGGCGCGTAGCGGCTGGGAATGAATAACCCGCCCAATGCCCGCGGATTCGACAGATCGACCGGGATGACCAGCAGCGGCGGATCGGCGTATCGCTGGCTCAAAAAGGCGCTCAGCAACCGTTCCCGCTCGCTGGGATCGCGCCAGCCCGGTTCGTGCCAGGACGCATTGACGGCGTTGATCGGCCCGAAGCCGTTGAGCAGGATCGGAAACGGCAGGAAATCGGCGTAGCGCCGCGCGGTTTGCCGGATGCGGCGACCGTCGAGAAAGTCGGTTCGGTCGGGCGCCAGCGTGACGACGACGCGAGTTCCCGGCGGTTGCGCGTTCGCCGGCAGGGCGTCCAATGCGTAATCCTCGCCGCCGTGATTCACCCAACGCCAGGCTTGGGTCGCCATCGGTTTGCGGGTGTAAACCTCGATCCGTTCCGCGACCACGAAGGCCGACAGCAGGCCGATGCCGAACTGACCGATGGTGGCGACCGCCACGTCGTGGGAAGCCAGTTCGCGGGCGCGGCGGCCGGTGCCGGTGCTGCCGATGACGCTCAGGAATTCCTCGATGTCCCGCCGGTCCATGCCGGTGCCGTTGTCGCTGAAACTCAGCGTGCGGGCACGTTCGTCCACGTCGATGCGAATCTCGCCAGCCGGTTCCGGTTCGTGGACCCGGCGCAACTGGATGCTGTCGTGGGCGTTTTGCAGCAGTTCGCGGATGAACACGTCCGGTTCCGGGTACAGGCTTTGGGCCAGCAATCGGACCAGACCTTGAAAGCTGGCGCGCATCTTGGGCATGAGGCGGCGATCTCCTGGATGGCGTTATGGTGCGGTAGGATGAATGAGATATTTGGAGGATTGTCTTGATGCAACAAGAACCCATCGACGGTAAACCGCTCAGCAAACCGGGCGATCAGGCGTTGCTCGACGCCTATTATCAGGAACCGGTCAGGCAGGCGGAACACTTTGCCGACCTGGTCAAGGAATTGTTCAAGCTGGAACTGGCGATTCCGGGGGTTTATGCCGCTGTTCTGCGTTTGGTCGATCAGCAAGCTATTAATTGGAAAGGTGTATTGATCGCTTTTCTGCTTTGGGCAACTGCTTTGGCGTTGACGCTGCGGGCTATTATTCCGCGCAAGTACACGGTGCTGGAAAATGTAATTCGCTTTCCCCGACCAGCGCGCGGCAAGGAACCGCTAAGAGGCTAGCTGGCAAAAGAAAATCGGATAAAGTCAAGCATTTTTCGAGGCATTGACGTTGGGCTATTCGAGCGATTTGAAGGAAAAAGAATGATTGTTGATTGAGCCTTGCTTTCAGGCGGCAGACCGGCGCGGTAGTGCCAGCAAGCATCCTCGCAAGCCGGTTGTCGATGCCATTTTGTACGTGGTCGAAGGTGGCATCCCGTGGCGGCTGTTGCCGAAAGACTTTCCACCCTGGTAAACGGGGTACGATCATTTCAGCCGGTGGAATCGGCGGGGTGCTTGGGAAACGGCGCTAGATGCATTGAACGCTCTTGGCCGAAAGAAACAGGGTCGCGAGCCTCAGCCCAGCTACGGCATTATTGACTTGCAGAGCGCCAAAACGCTCTATGTCAGCGAAGCAAGAGGCATTGACGGCGGCAGGCAAGTGAGGGGCCACAAGCGACACCTTCTTGTGGAGGTGAGGGGCAACTTGTTGCATGTGCAAGTTCGTGCGGCCAACATCCACGATACCGTCACTGCGGGCGAAATCTCGCGTCGGGAAGCGGAAAAGCATCCTCACCTGGAATCTTTTTCCGGTGACGCGGGATATCGGGGAACCGCCATCAGCTTCATTGAGAAAGAACTGAATCTAACCCTGCATATTTCTGATTGTCGCTCTGCGGAGACCCTGATGGAGATTCGCCGGCACGCCAACGCTACCACCACGCCCAAGCAACGGGCCCCCATCCCACGCTCGTCGCGCCCGGCGGCCGAACGGGCGGTGGAGTTGGGTGTGAGCGAAACCACCGTTCGTCGCTGGCGAGCGCGGGACACGGTTCAGGACCGCCCGCACACCCCGCAACGCTTGGCGACGACCTTGAATCCGCTGCAAGAGTTTGTGGGGGTGGAATGGCGCAAGCTCCTGTTGCCGCCGCTAGATGACCCGTGGGTAGTGGCTCGCGAGTGCGTCGGTCCCAAGCTGTCGCGCTCGGCCCTGGACCGGTGCCCACGTCGCCACGGCGTGGCCCGGCTGGCGGACCGGTTGGCCGAGGCGGCAGGCAAACCCCCGTTGCCCAAGACCTTCAAGACCTACGAGCCGGGGTTCGTGCAGGTGGACATCAAATACCTGCCCCGGATGCCCGACGAGGCCGAACGCCGTTACCGGCTCGCCGCCATCGACCGCGCCAGCCGCTGGGTCTACTTTGAGATCCAACCGGACAAAACGGCCGCTACCGCCGCTCGCTTCCTGGAACGCCCGCGGGCCAAGGCGCCGTTCCTCGTGCGGACCGTCCTTACCGACAACGGCAAGGAGTTCACCGACCGCTTCTGCGCCACCGGCGAGCGCGAGCCGACCGGCCGGCACGCCTTCGATCAAACCTGCGCCGCGCACGGCATCAACCACCGGTTGATCAAGCCCAAACATCCCCAGCCCAACGGCATGATCGAACGCTTCAACAGCCGCGTCGCCGAGGTGTTGAGAACCACCACTTTCGCCTCCGCCCGTCACTTGGAAACCGCCTTGCAAAAGTATCTTCACCTCTATAATCACGACATCCCACAAAAGAATCTCGGGCATGTCACCCCGGTCGCCAAACTGAAGGAGTACTACCACACTAAACCCACCCTCTTTCAAAAAAGACCGATCAATCATCCGGGACCCGACAGCCTGTCTGTCCCAACACATTCACATCGTTCTTGGCAAGCGGAAGGCGTCCATATACACGCTTATGTATTTTTCAATATTTATCAATTAGTTGAAAAATGCAGGCAGGGCGCGCCGAAAAATAAATATTCATTTAAATCAATTTGTTACGCTGACATAGCGCGATTGCCCTGGTCATTAAAGTTGGTTACATCTTGCAGGAAAGGTTTTTTAGGTTATAATGCTATTTCCCATAGGCGTTGGGCTGAGGGATATCTGGTTCTTTAAACAATCTGGCAGGTGATTGGGGGGTACTTGCGGTTTAGGCGGAAGCCT
>JAVMKH010000008.1:0-8173 GCA_031732935.1 Candidatus Contendibacter sp. | reverse complement strand
GACTTTCGCCACCCCGTACAACCCGGCCTTTTCCGGCGAAATCAAGGTACCGCTGGCCTCGATTCCACCGATCCCGATGAGCGAGCGCAAGATCATCGCCCGCCGGGCGGCGCTGGAACTGACGCCCAACGCCATCGTGAATCTGGGCATCGGCATGCCGGAGAGCGTGGCCAACGTCGCCGCCGAGGAAAAGATCATCGACCTGCTCACTCTCACCGCCGAACCGGGAGTGGTGGGCGGCATCCCCGCCGGCGGACTGGATTTCGGCGCCTCCACCAATGTGCAGGCCATCATCGACCAGCCCAACCAGTTCGATTTCTACGACGGCGGCGGCCTGGACATCGCGGTGCTGGGCATGGCCGAGGTGGATCGGCACGGCAATCTCAACGTCTCGAAATTTGGCCCCAAGATCGCTGGCGCCGGCGGATTCATCAATATCAGTCAGAATTCCCGGAAGGTGGTATTCACTGGGACCTTCACCGCCGGTGGTCTGGATCTCGCGGTGGAACAGGGCCAGCTACGCATCCGGCGTGAGGGGAAAACCGCCAAGTTCGTTGAGGCGGTCGAGCAGCGTACCTTCAGCGGCGAAGTTGCCAACCGCCGGAATCAGCCGGTGCTCTACGTCACCGAGCGGGCGGTGTTCAGGCTGACAGCGGAGGGGCCGGAATTGGTCGAGATCGCGCCGGGCATCGATCTGGCACGCGACGTACTAGCGCGGATGAACTTCCGACCCCGCGTCAGTCCCCAGCTTCAGTTGATGGACGCCCGCATCTTCGGCGAGGGACCGATGGGCTTGCGCGACATCCTGCTGGCGCAACCGCTGGAGCAACGACTCTCCTACGACCCGGCCAAGAATCTGTTTTTCTTGAATTTCGAAGGATTGGTGGTGCGCAGTCGCGAGGATATCGAAAACATCCGGGCCGCGGTCAGCGGCAAGCTGGAACCACTCGGCAAGAAAGTGTTCGCCATCGTCAACTACGACAATTTCTCGATCAGCCCGGAGCTATTACGGGACTATATGGACATGGTAAGCGAGGTGGTGCGGCGTTATTACGTCGGCGTGACCCGCTACACCACCAGCGCTTTCCTGCGCGCCCGTCTGGGCGACGCGCTGCGCGAACGCGATCTCGCGCCTCGCCTCTACGAAACCGCCGCCGAGGCGGCGGCGCGGCTTGATCCGTCCAAGGCGCCCGACAATCCGGCCTGAGGGTTTCGCCCAGCACCGCGCCCGCCGCCATGCTGGTCGCAACCAGGGTCCACCCCCCAGTCGGTCGGATTTCGCCAGGCTTCGGCCTAGCTCGGCCTTCATTCGACGGCGTCGGGTTTTAGGCGAAGACATAGGCATCCATGGCCAGCACCCCCCAGGTGACGCTGGCGTGAACCCGGCGCGGCGTAGCGCCCGGCGTGGCCGCCCCCAACGCCACGAACAACGGTAAAAAGTGCTCCGGGGTCGGATGGTTCAAGCGGGCGTGGGGCGCCCGCCGCTCGTAGTCCAACAGATCGTCCAGGCGGGATGCGCTCAAGGCGTCCGCCACCCATGCGCTGAATTCGCCCACCCACGGCGGGGTGGGCGCGCCGGGAACGAAACGGAACGCTTCCCGCAGATTATGGGTGAGGCTGCCCGAAGCCAGGATCAACACCCCCGCCTCGCGCAGGGGCCGCAGCGCCTGCCCCAGGCGCCAGTGATGATCGGCACCGAGTCGGGATTGCACGCTCAACTGCGTCACCGGGATATCGGCGTCCGGGTACATCAGGAACAGCGGCGCCCAACCGCCGTGGTCGATGCCGCGGCGCGGATCGAGGCGCGGCGTAAATCCGGCTGCTTCCAGTAAATCCCGCGCGCGCGCGCCGACCGCGTCCGCGCCGGGCGGGGCATAGCGGATGGTGTAGAGCGCCGGATCGAACCCGCCAAAGTCATGGATCGTTTCCAGGCGCGGAGCGGTGGTGAGCATCGGCGCCGGCGTTTCCCAATGGGCCGAAACGATCAGAATGGCCGTCGGTCGACCCAGTTCCGCGCCGAAGGTCCGCAGGAACTGGTGCGCGGGTTGCGCTGGCTCCAGCAACAGGCTGGGAGCGCCGTGGGATATAAAGACGCTGGGAAACCGCATGACATCCCCCTCCATCGTCGCCACGGTCAAAACCGTCCGGCGCGGTAATCGGCCAGGGCCTGTTCGATCTCCTCGCGCTGGTTCATCACGAACGGCCCCCATTGCGCGATGGGTTCGTGCAGCGGCTGGCCCGCGATCAGCAGCAACCGTGCCTCGCCCGCGCCCCGCAACAGGACGCCATCCGCCTCGGCGGCATTGGTCAGCACGGCCAATTGGCGGGCCGTCACCACGTCGCCACGCGTTCCCACCTCAACCTGCCCGGCATACACGTAGAGAAAGGCGTTGTGACCGGGTGGAAGCGTCGCCGCGTGGACGACACCCGCCGGCAACTCGATATCCAGATAGAGCGGCGCGGTCGCCGCGCGTCGCACCGCGCCCGCCACGCCCTCGCTCTCTCCCGCGATGACCTTGATCGTGGCGCCGCTGGCGGCCTGGTAAACCGGAATGTCCCCGGCGGGAATGTCCCGGTAAGTCGGGGCGGTCAGCTTGTCCCGCGCCGGCAGGTTGACCCAGAGTTGGAAGCCGTGCATCAGACCATCCTCCTGCTCGGGCAACTCGGAATGGACGATGCCGCGGCCGGCGGTCATCCACTGTGACCGGCGCTGTCGCGGTGGCGCATCCGCCCGGCCAGCATGTAGGTCACGGTCTCGAAGCCCCGGTGCGGATGGTCCGGAAAGCCGGCTAGGTAATCGTCCGGATTGTCCGAACGAAACTCGTCCAGCATCAGGAAAGGGTCCAACCGCCGTTGCAAGTCGGCGGTCAGCACTCGCAATAGCTTTACCCCGGCGCCATCGGACACCGGCTGACCGGTCACCCGTCGCTCGACTTCGCGGCTGCGTGGGACGGTTTCGGATGGTGTGCGCATCGGATTCACGTTCGGGTTCATGTTCGGGTCTCCAGAAGTTGGGGAGGGTTTGGTCCGCCCGGTGGGCGGGATCTGGAGGCTATTGTCGTACTTGTCATATCGATAAAAAAGCGCGATATTTTGCTTTTATCCATCTATTTTTTCGATAATTCCCTCATGACCTTTCCGCGAACCACCCTGGAACAATGGCAAGTCTTGCAGGCCATCGTGGAACAAGGCGGCTTCGCGCAGGCCGCGGCCGCCCTGCATCGCAGCCAGTCCGCCATCAGCTATGCCGTGGCTCGCCTGCGGGAACAATTGGGAGTGGAGCTGCTGGCGCCCGAAGGCCGCCGCATGGTCCTGACCCCGGTCGGCGAAGCCCTGTTGCGGGATGCCCGGCCCTTGCTGGATGCCGCCTTTCGCCTGGAACGACGCGCGCGGGCGCTCCAGCAGGATTGGGAACCCGAGGTGCGGCTGGCGGTGGACGGGCTGTGCCCGACCGCGCCGCTGTTGGAAGCCCTGGCGGCGTTCGCGGCGCGTTGTCCGGCGACTCGCCTGCACTTGCACGAAGAAGTTCTGTCGGGCGCCGAGGAGGCGCTGATCCGTGGCGAGGTCGATCTGGCGCTGGTCACCCGAGTGCCGCCGGGCTTTCTGGGCGACGAGGTCGCCGAGGCTGAATTCGTGGCGGTGGCCGCGCCCGACCATCCCCTGCACCAACGGGGTCCAGCCCTGACCGTCGCCGATCTGGAAGATTGCACCCAAGTGGTGGTGCGCGATTCCGGCCTCCGCCAACCGCGCGACGAAGGTTGGCTGGGTTCCGCCCGACGCTGGACGGTCGGTAGCCCGGACACGGCGGTGGCGCTGGTGGGCGCCGGCCTGGCGTTCGGCTGGCTACCACGCCATCGGATTGAAAACTTGCTGGCAACGGGGGGACTGGTTCCCCTGTCGTTGGCTTGCGGAGCCCGCTATCGTCGGACATTGTATTTGGTGATCGCGGACGAGGCGGGCGCCGGACCGGCGGCGCGGACCCTGGCGGCGGGTTTGCGCGAGTCTCTGGGTGGGGGTGGGTAAATCGAGCTTCGAGCCGCGCTCAAAAATACACCCGCAACCCGATTTCGAATTCGTCGATGCCTTCCCAATGGCGCCAGTCCATCCCGAGCGATAAATCTCGATCCAACGCCCAATTCTGCCGCAACACCGCTCGCACCATCGTGCCAGTTTCGCCCAGTCGATAGTCCAGCCAGCTTGCGCTGGCCAACACCTTCCAACCCGTCATCGGTTGCGACAACGCCCCGGCGGTCAAACCCGGCCCGGCGCGATAACCAGCGGTGAATTCAGCGCCGGCATCAAACTCCAGCCCCGGCAGGGCGAACCAGACCGTTCGCCACGGCCAGCCGGTTTCCGCCGCCAGCCCCAATCCACCGTTGAGATTGAAGGCCATGCAGGTTGGGCAATTCGGCTGGGGAACCGCTTCCCAGCCAGCGTGAATCCGCCAGGCCGGGCGTGGCGTCAACGCATCGACCGGCGGCAACGAGGTGATATCGAGCAGCGTCAACCGGTCAAGCTTCAATCCGCCGTGATCCGCATAGTAGCGCACGGCGACGCTCAACAACTCGATCTGGGCATTGGGTGTGTAACCGATGTCCGGCTCCAGCAGATCGTGGGTGCTGGCCCGGGCGTTCAACTCCACGAACGTCGCCCCGTCGCGTTGCCCGATTCCGACGCCCATCCGCCGCGAGGCGTGGCCGGTTTCCGGGCGGGTGGCGTAGGGTTCGACCGCGACCGGCGCGGCGACGACCGGCAACCGGGTCCGGGCGGTCAGCCATCGATGCGCGATGGCGTCGGGCGGCGCAACTGTCCCCGCCGGCTTGACCGGGTCGGCGCGGCGGTGCTGGCGTTCGTCCAGGGCAAGTTCCAGCAATAGCGCCTGTCGTTCCGGGGTCAGCCGGACGAAATCGGGCGCGTCGATCACCGCTGGATCGTTGCGCAAGCGCCGCGTCAGTTGCCGCTCGCCCGCGGTCAAGGCTTCGTAGCGGCGGTTGATGCTCGTGCCGCGCGCCGGGCGGGCGGTCACCTCGCCGATCAGCCCCGGTTGCCGGGCCAGCAGTCGGATCGTGTCGGCCGGCAGGGTCCAAAGCAGGTATTCATCGCTCAGCCGCAGCTCCGGGTCGGCGACTTCCAGCAGCGTCAACAACTGCCAGGCGCAATTTTCCCGGAAAAAGTAGTAATCGAACTCGATGCCGCGCAATTCCCAGACGTGTTCCAACAGGCGTTGCAACTGGCTCTCGGACAGATTCAGCCGGTATTCCCAAAGATCGCGGCTTTCCAAATCGCTGTAGGCGCGCACCAGTTGGTAATAGGGCTGGATATCGAACTTGCCCTTGAAGCCACCGGCGATACCATCCAACGCGTACATCAGCGCGTTACTGTGGGTATCGTCGGCGGCGTAGTTGATGGCGTAGGCCAGCAGTCGGGTTTGGTCGGTTTGCCCGCGTTGATCCAGCCGCAGCAGGGTATGGCCGAACAGCGAAGCGGGATTGTTGAGATAGGCCGAGGCGAACACCAGCGTCGCCGCTTCGGCGTTCAGTTCGCGGAACCATTGCTGGAACCGCGCGCAGTCCCGCGGTCGCAGGCGACCGTCGTCAAAGCGCAACTCGCCTTTTAGCCAGCGGTAACGGGCGATGAAGGCGCATTGGGCCGGCTGCGGGTCGCCGCCCACTGGATCGGCGCTGAAAAAGGCGCGCAGGGTCGCGGCGAGTTCGGCGCGTGGATCGGTCTTGCCGGTCGGCGCGAGGAAAAAGCGCGGATCGTCGGCGTCGCTGACCACGCCATCGGCCAGGGGGCGATAATGTAGCAGCGCCCACCATTCGCGCCGCGTGGCCAGACCCGCGGTTTCGGCGCGGTCCAGCAGTTCGGCGAGATAGTGGGCGTCGGCGTGGGCGTCCGCCGCTCCGGCCAAAAGACCGAGCAACAGAACGCCAGCCAGGGGTTGGGATAGGGTGATGGGCGGTTCAGTTCAAGGTCAGCCGCTGGCCAAACCGGGGATCGGCCCGCAGTTCCCGTTCCAGTGTCGTCAACATCTCGGCGGCGGTGGTCTGGTCGGTCGGGAACAGCACGGCGAACTTGTCCTGAGTGAAGGCGAAGAACGCCGGCTGGCGGCTGGATTCGATGTTCAGCAAGGTCGCCAATGAACCGAGGTATTCGCCCTGACCGGCCGCCATGTCGTTCCGCAACTGCTCCAGATTGACCTTGGCGAACTCGGCGGTCTGTTGCTGGCGATTCATGAACGCGGCGCTGCTCGAACCGCCGGTGGTGGCGCTGGAGCCGGAACTGGGATCGGTGACCACGGTGCAAGCGCCAATCCCCAAGCCCAGTGCAGCGGTTAAGGCAACATTCAGCCATAATTTCATAATTCATTCCTCCTCAAGCCATCCAACTCGTTTGGGCACGACTCAGGATTTGGAGTTTAACGGCTAACGGCCAAGAACCAAAGGCCATACTTAAGGTTGCTGCGCTCATGAAAAGCCATTTGTCGTTGATTTTGCTGTCCACCCTGCAATGCAATGCCGACTGCGAGTACTGCTTTGAGATCAAGACGGCCGATCGGCTGACGCTCGACCGCCTGGGCGAGATGATTCGCAAGGTGTTGGACTACATGGTGGAAAAATCGTTGACCTCGCTGACCATCTACTGGCAGGGCGGCGAGGCGATGCTGTTGCCGCCGAGTTGGTACGAGCAGGCTAACGAATTGATCCAGCGCGAGGCCGAGGCGCGCGGCAAGCAGGTGTTCCACAGCTTGCAAAGCAACATGTTGGCCTATGGCCCCCGCTGGAACAAGGTCGTGGCCGAAATGTTCGGCAACTCCATCGGCACCTCGCTGGACTATCCCAACTTGCATCGCAAGCTGCTGGGGCAGACGCCGGACAGCTACAACGAAATCTGGGGCCGACGGGTGCGGGAGGCGCGGGCGGCCGGCATCGAGGTGCAAGTCATCGCCGTGCCCAACCAGGCCACGCTGGAGATCGGCGCCGAGCGGTTTTACACCCACTTCGCCGAAGAACTCGGCGTCACCGAGTTCCAGGTCAACACACCTTTTCCAGGCGGCGAGGCGACCGCCGCCAAGCGGGAATTGCCGGTGGCGGAAGTGGAAAAACTCAGCCGTTTCTACACCGATCTGGCCGAGGTCTGGCTGGAGCGCGGCCATGGCCACGGCGTGCGGGTCGGCCCCTTCGACGCTCTGCTCCGGCATTTCAGCCACGAGCCGACCACCTTGCCCTGCATCTGGGGCGACAACTGCGCCAGCGCCCTGGTCTCGATCGACGCCCGGGGTTACGTGGCGCAATGCGACTGCTGGGTCACCAGCTATCCCGATTACCACTACGGCAACATCTTCGAGTGCGCCAGCCTGGGGGAATTGCTGAAAAACAGTCCGGCACGGAAAAAGTTCAACGAGCGGCCCATCCAGCTTATCCAGCGCGACTGCCTGAGTTGCGACTATCTGTCGCTATGCCATGGCGGTTGCCCGGTGCGAACCTATACCGTCCATGGTTCCTTGTTCGAGAAGGACCCCTATTGCGAACTGTACAAGACCGTGTTCGGACGGATGGAGCGGGCGGCGCGGGAACTGGCGCGCGCGGCGGTCACGGCGCGCGGCTTGGCCGCCTGAGGTTCCGACCGCATGGGTTTCCCAAAATATTCCACGTGGAATAAAACGCCGGAATGGAGTTTATCGGCTTGCGGCCGCCGAAACATGCTCAATGGTCGTGTAACGGGTGGCAACCGCGCGCCACCCGTGATAAGGACAATGGAAGCTTCCGCGCGGTTTGTTCCTGAATCAATCCAGATATGTGAAAGTAGCGGAGAATCGAAATGACAGACCAAGATGGCGAACAACCCTACGACGCGACGCCAGCCCCCCTTGATGAGGAATCAACCCAGGAAGAGCGCCGTGAGTTTCTGCGCAGTTTGGGCAAATGGTCGCAGGCGGTGATCGGCGGAGTCGTGGTGGGTGGCGCCCTAACCACCGCCAAGCCCGCCGAGGCATGGTACAACGGGGGGGGTGGCATGGTGATCCCACCCGGAGAGCGTGATTCATACTATAGAGGCGGCGGCTGGGGCAACCGGGGTGGCGGCTGGGGCAACCGGGGTGGCGGTTGGTACAATCGGGGCGGCTGGGGCAACCGGGGTGGCGGTTGGTACAATCGGGGCGGCTGGGGCAACC
>JAVMKH010000007.1:0-8174 GCA_031732935.1 Candidatus Contendibacter sp. | reverse complement strand
CCGCCACGCTGTGGGCGCTGGGCACCGGCGTGATGGCCTTCCTCGGCGCCGGCGTATGGGGCTTCCTGCACACCCTGGCGCCGGTCAACTACTACACTCACGGCACCCAGATCACCGCCGCGCACGGTCACATGGCGTTTTATGGTGCTTACGTCATGGTGGTGCTGACGATCATCTCCTACGCCATGCCGATCCTGCGTGGGCGCGAAGCGAATCCGGAACGGGCGCAGGTGCTGGAAATGTGGTCGTTCTGGCTGATGACGGTTTCCATGGTGTTCATCACCTTGTTCCTGACCGCCGCCGGCATCCTGCAAGTGTGGCTGCAACGCATTATCCCCAACCCGCAGGCGTTCATGGCGGTGCAGGACCAACTGGCGATGTTCTACTGGATGCGCTGGCTGGCCGGCGTGGTGTTCATGGCCGGGCTGGTGGTTTACCTGTACAGCTTCTTCGCCAAGGACAAGCCGCAACCGGTTGAAATTGGAGAAGCGCAACCGGCCGCGACCTAACTGGTCAGCCTCCCACCCCAACCCTCCCCCACGAGGGGGAGGGAGCCGTCATGAAGCCACATCTCAAAACGCCACTACCGGAAACCCCTTACTACGAACCCTTCGGTGACGAATGCGCCGTATTCGAAGCGGCTTGGCGCAATCGCCTGCCGCTGCTGATCAAGGGTCCGACCGGTTGCGGCAAGACCCGCTTCGTCGTCCACATGGCGGCTCGGCTGGGCCTGCCGCTGCATACCGTCGCCTGTCACGACGATTTGTCCGCCGCCGATCTGGTCGGGCGACATTTGCTGCAAGGAGGCGCGACGGTGTGGTGCGATGGGCCGCTGACTCGGGCGGTGCGCGAGGGCGGTATCTGCTATCTCGACGAAGTGGTGGAAGCGCGCAAGGACACCACGGTCGTGCTGCACCCACTGGCCGACGACCGGCGCGTGTTACCCATCGAGCGCACCGGCGAGACGTTGCCGGCGCCGCCCAGCTTCATGCTGGTGGTGTCCTTCAATCCTGGCTACCAAAACCTGCTGAAGAGCTTGAAACCCTCGACCCGGCAACGCTTTCTCGCCTTGCGTTTCGACTTTCCGAACCCCGCGCGGGAGCGAGCCATCGTGATCGGCGAAACGGGTTGCGACGCCGTCACCGCTGGCCAGTTGGTCAAGCTCGCGGGCGCGTTCCGCGCCTTGAAGGAACACGACCTGGACGAAGTGCCCAGCACTCGCCTGCTGGTCTACGCGGCGCAACTGATTCGCGGCGGCATGGATCGGGTCACCGCCTGCCGGGTCGCGCTGGTGGAGGCGCTGACCGACGACGCACCGACCGCCGCCGCGCTGTTGGAGGTGGTGAATGCCAGCCTCGCCTGAGCTGTCAGCGACCGACGACGAAGCGCCGCCCGGCCAGGGCCTCGCCATCGCGGCGGAGTCGCTGTATCTCGTCAATCTGTTGCTGCTGCCCGGTTTGGCCTTTCTGGCACTGCTCTGGCTCTATTTTCACCACCGCGACGACGCGCCGCCGCTGGCGCGCGGCCACTTGCGGCAAACTCTGTCGGCCAGCCTGTGGGCGGGCGCATTGCTGGTGATCGTCAATTTGCTCATCGTCGCCCTGGGTGGCTACGACGCGCCTTGGACTTGGGTGATCGTCATCCTGTACTTCACCACCGCCCACACCACGCTGGTCGTCCTTGGCACCCTGGGGCTAGCGCGGGCGCTAGCCGGACAACCTTATCGCTATCCCCTGGTGGGTAAGCTGCTGCCATGACCCCGTTTCAGCGCAAGCGAGTCTTGTATCAGGGTGGTTTTTTCGTCCTGTTCCTGTTCGCCCCGATTTTCGATTTGCTCCGCTTCGATCTGACGCAGGGCCATCTAATCGTGTTCGGTCAGCCGTGGACGTTGGGCCTGGACGATTACCTGGCCGGCCGGATCGACACCAACCAAATGGCACTCAACATCCTGTTGCGGGTATTCGTACCGATCCTGCTGCTGGCCGCCGCGTTTCTCGGCATCGCCTGGCGTTGGGGTCGGTTGTATTGCGGTTGGCTGTGCCCGCATTTCTCGGTGGTGGAAACCATCAACCAACTGGTGCGCAAGGCCAGCGGCAAACAAAGCGTCTGGGACAAGAAGCCGGGACCGCCCTGGCATCCCGACGGCACGCCCGCGCCGAGCGATGCCCGCTATTGGCTGCTGGCGATTCCCTTCGCGCTGGTTTTCGCCTTCCTGTGGGCGGTGGCGCTGCTGACCTATCTGCTGCCGCCGGCGGAGGTTTACGGCAACCTGTTCAATCTGACCCCGACCCGCAATCAGGCGCTGTTCATCGGTGTAGGCACGGTGTTGCTGTTCATCGAATTCACCCTGGCCCGGCATCTGTTCTGCCGCTACGCCTGCGCGGTCGGGATGTTCCAAAGCCTGGCCTGGATGGCGAACCGCGAAGCGATGGTGGCCGGCTATCAACGCGAGCGCGCTCGCGACTGCGCCAGTTGCCAGTCGTTTTGCGACCATGTCTGCCCGATGCGGCTCAAGCCGCGCAACATCAAGCGGTTGATGTTCGCCTGCACCCAGTGCGGACAGTGCATCGACGCTTGCGAAACCGTGCAACGAAACCATCCGGAGGGCAGCCTTCTGCATTGGATCGCCGGACAACAGGCGCTGGAAGCGGATGGATCGCAGGGTTTGCTGGCGAGTGGCCCAGTCGCTCAGAAATCCAAGATTACGCCGACGGTTCTAGCGGAGGTCGTCGCGGAAGCGACTCTTCTGGATCGGAAGGAAATTGTGGCGCTAGCGGTCGAATTCGCGGATGCCGAGAATCAAGCGCTGGAACGAGCGGAGCACCTCCAGTGCGCCAAACTCCGCTGATCCTAATGGGGCCGCGCTGAGCGGAATCGACCATGGAAGAACACGTCGGCGCGCTCTGGCATCGTTTCATCACCCACGCGGCGCAACACCATTACCCGGACGCGGCGGTCACGCTGGCCGAGATCGAGAAAACCGCCGGTTTGTTGTTCCGCGCCTTCGGCGGCGATCCCGGTTTGCGGGTCGCGCCAGCGGCGGCTACCCGCCACGGCGCGCGGCGGCGTTGGTTGGCGCGCGTCGCCGGGCTGGGCGAAAAGGTCGAACTGGCCTGCCGCGATGCCGAAACGCTGCAACTGCCAGCGAAACTGGCGCTGTTGCCCCGGCGGGACTTGAACCGCGATCTGTATCTCTGGCTCATCGCTCTGGCCGCCGCCCACGACGCCGTTGACCCCGACGCCCCCTGGTGGCGACAAAACCAACAGGGAACGCTGATCGCTTTGCATCGCTATCCCGGTTTGCAATCCCGCTACCGCCGCCTGGTAACCGCCGTGCTGCCCTTGCGGATTTCGCTGGAGCGGCTGCCGCCGGACGAAGCGGCGCAGGAAATCGCTTTGCGGCAGGCCCTGCGCGAACCTGGCAGCATTTTGGATTTGCCCGCCGCCCGCCGCCCGCCTCAACCCATACCGCTTTGGCTTTACCCTGCCCCGGCTCCAACCGTCGCCCGGTCCCAACCACGGGACGCGGGCGGTGCAAAAGCGGGTGGTGGTTCGACCGAACGCGACCGCCAGCGCCGCCGCGCCGAATACGTAGACCTGCCGGAACGCAAGAACAGTTTTCTGTTGCCGTTCCGCGCCGAGAGCTTGCTGTCTTGGGCCGAGTTTGTGCGGGTCAACCGGCCCACCGACGACGATCCCGAGCCGAACGCGGCGCGAGCGGCGGACGATATGGACGTGTTGAGCGTCACCCGCGACGGCGCCAGCACGGCATCGCGAGTGCGCTTCGATCTCGACCTGCCCGCTGCCAGCGAGGATGACCTGCCGCTGGGGCCGGGGATCAAATTACCGGAGTGGGATTACCGCAAACGCGCGCTGGTGCCCGATTATTGCTGCGTGCAGGAAATGCTGGCCCGCCGCGCCGCGCCCTACGAGTTGCCGCCACCGCTGCGTCGCGATGCCCAACGCTTGCGGCGGCAGTTCGAAATTTTGCGCCCCGGTCGTGGCTGGCGCCGCGCCCAGCCCGACGGCGAGGAACTGGACCTGGATGCTTGCGTGCGTCACGCCGCTGACCGCGCCGCCGCCGGGCACGGTCAAGAACGCGGTTTATACCGGCAACTGGCGCGACAGGAGCGCGATCTCGCCTGTCTCCTGCTGGCCGATCTGTCGCTGTCCACCGACGCCTGGGTCAACAATCAGGGTCGGGTGATCGAGGTGATCCGCGACAGTTTGTTCCTGTTCTCCGAAGCGCTGGCGGTCACGGGCGACCGCTTCGCGCTGTACGGTTTCTCCTCGCGCAAGCGCCAGCACGTCCGCGTGCATCGAATCAAAGCGTTCGCCGAACGCTACACCGCCTCGATACGGGGGCGAATCAACGCAATCAAGCCCGGCTATTACACCCGTATGGGTGCCGCCGTGCGGCACGCCACCGGCTTGCTGGGGCAACAACCCGCCGCCCGGCGTTTGCTGCTGTTGCTTACCGACGGCAAACCGAACGATCTCGACCAATACGAGGGGCGGTACGGCATCGAGGATACGCGCATGGCGCTGCTGGAAGCCCGCCGCGAGGGACTGCGCCCATTTTGCGTCACCATCGATCAGGAAGCGGACGACTACCTACCCTATTTGTTCGGCAAGGACGGTTTCGTGCTGATCCGCCATCCCGAGGACCTGCCGCGCCAGTTGTTATTGCTGTACACCCGGCTGACGGGATAGCGACATCACGGTTTCTTCAACCCACCACATCATGGGAGAGCAAGCAATCACGCAACGAAAGAGATTGACAAAATCCAAACCAATCGAAGGGGTGGTTTCCATCCTCAAACCACGAAGAAAGGGGAAAAGCATGTTCAAAAAATTTCTATTGCCAATGGCAATGATCGCAGCGGTGTCTTTAGCGCAAGCATCTTTCGCGGCGGAAGAGTGCAAGAGCGATGCTGATTGCAAGGATGGGAAAGTTTGCATCTTGGCATTGACACCTCCGGTATGCAAGGCACCGCAACCGGCGGGCGAGCCTTGCAAGCGGGATACGGTGTGCGCCTCCAAAAAATGCGAGATTCCCACGGGTAAAGAGGTCGGGGCCTGCAAGTAGAAGTGCCGCGCCCCTGGAGTTTCTGGTTGGGCAGGTAACGGCCTGCCCAATCGGATCGCCAGGGGTTTCCTTCCCTAGTTCCCGCTCTGCCCGCGTCAGTCCGTCCGGGGCGCTTTCCTCGGTTACGCCCGAGCGACGCGTGTTCGCCCCGCCGTCCGTCCACGGGAGAAAATTCCCGAGGGTTACAATAATTCACATTCAGTCGATCACCGCTTTACAAACCCGTCCTAGGATGGGTCGTCAGCCGCGACTGGCGTTCCCATTATCAGGAGGTTGTCATGCGTAAGACCGTTACCATCCTATTCGCCGCCATTGTCCTGACGGCGGTATCCTCGTTGGCGCAAGCCACCGCGATCGACGATGTGGACAGCTATATCCTCCAAGCGCGCGCCTATCTGCTAGCCATGATGGATGCCACCAATAAGGCCGCGCTTGACAAGCAAGGCACCTTCGTGACCGAGGCCACCCAAAAAGCCGACGCCGCGCTGGTCACCGCCATGGCTGATCCAGCACAGACCACGAATGCCGCCAAATTGAAAGAGTTTCAGAGCGTCTGGGATCAGTTCAAGGCGACCCGCGACCAGGAAATCATTCCGGCGCTCTACGCCGACGACCTAGCCAAGGCCAAGGGGTTGGCCAGCGGCATTCAAACAGACCGGTTCAAGAAGATGACTGGACTGCTGAATGAATTGCGCAAAAAATAGTTGGAATCCGGCGGATGGGGTTCCCAGCCCACCGAACCTTGGTGGGGAGCACGCCAATGCCTGACGAGCGGCAACTGGCCGAGGACGTTCGAGCCGCCTGCATCGATGCGGCGCTGGAAGCGTATGAGGAGGGTGGCGTTCTTGGCCTGTGCGCCGAGGGCCGCTGGGAATACGCCATTTCCACGCTGCGGCAACTGGACGTGGCGGCGGTCGTGGCGGCGTGGGCCAGCCGGAATCCGGAATCCGCTCAAGACCTCGGTTAGCTTTGTTATAGCCTCCAAGTCGCCGACCGGTTGGATGCCCTACTCGTCAACCCGGTCGCTCAACCAGGCTTCGTATCCACCGCGCAGCAGCCACAACCGCCCTTGTAGCCTCGCCTTGAGTTGATGGTACGCCCGCACGGTGCGCCCGCCACGCTGGCAATAGAGCAGCAACTGGTCATCCGGTCCGATTTGCGCGGCGTATTCCTCAAGCTGGTCCAACGGCGCATGAATGGCGCCCGGAACATGGCCGGCGGCAAACTCCATTGGGGTGCGAACGTCGATCCAGCGCAATTCGGGGCGTCGCCGGCTGGCGGCCACACTGAGCCACGGTAGGGAATCGTCGCCCGCGCCAAGGTCGGCGGCGGCAGCGCAGACGAATGAAGTTTCGGCCAGCGAGTGAATCGTCGGCGATTCGCCGCACACCGGGCAGTGTGGATCGCGCGGCAGCTTCAGCTTTTGAAAACGCATCGTCAGTAGATCGACGGTCAGCAACGCGCCGATCAGCGGCTCGCCGATTCCCAGGATCAGCTTGAGCGCTTCGTGCGCCTGCAAGGTGCCGAACAGGCCGGGCACCGTTCCCAGCACGCCGGCTTGCGCGCAGGAGGGAATCGTGGCCGGGTCCGGCGGTTCCGGGAACAGGCAGCGGTAGCAAGGACCTTGCGGCGCGGCGTAGACCGCCAGCATCCCAGCAAAGGCGCGGATGCTGGCCCCGACATACGGTTTGCTGGCCAGCACACAGGCATCGTTCACCAGATACTTGGCGGTGAACTGGTCGGAGCCTTCGATGATCCAGTCGTAATCGGCGATCAGGCGGGCAGCGTTGTCGAGGCCGAAGGGTTCCGGACAAGCATCGATCTGGAGATGCGGGTTGAGCGCCAGCAGACGGGCGCGGGCTTCCTCGACCTTGGCCACGCCACAAGCCGCCGTGGTGTATAAAACCTGGCGTTGCAAGTTGCTCAGCTCGACCCGGTCGGGATCGACGATTCCCAGCCGCCCCACGCCAGCGGCGGCGAGATAGAGTAAAGCCGGCGACCCCAATCCCCCCGCGCCGATCACCAACACGCTCGCTTGCCGCAGTTTGGCTTGCCCCGCCCAGCCGATCTCCGGCAGGCTCAGATGCCGGGCATAGCGCAATTGTTCGGCAGGGCTGAATACGGCTGGATCGGGAGGAGAGGTCATCGTAATCATTCAGTTCCCTCTCCCCTTGCTAAGGGGGAGAGGGCTAGGGTGAGGGGGTAAGCCTTTGAAATTGTGGCCCTCACCCCCAACCCCTTTTCCGCAAGCGGGCGAGGGGAGTGCACAGTTACAGGTCATCCAAAATTGGCCGGTGATCGACGGGCAAGCGCGGCGCGCTCGGTGGTTTCGCGGAACAAATCCAGCCAGGCGCGCACCCGGCCGTCAGGGTCGGGAGCGTTCAACACGTCCGAGACGACCGCGATGGAATCCGCCCCCGCCGCCAGTACCGCTGGCGCGCGTTCGAGCGTGATCCCACCGATGGCGACCAGCGGAACGCCGCACCGCGCCTTCCACTCGCCGATACGGTCCAGACCTTGCGGCGACCACGGCATCTTTTTCAAGGTGGTTTCGTAGATTGGCCCCAGCGCGATGTAGTCAGGCCGCGCATCCAGCGCGTTCGCCAGTTCTTCGGAACTGTGGGTGCTGACGCCCAGTTTGATTCCCGCCGCCCGGACCGCCGCTCGATCCGCGACCGTCAAATCACCCTGCCCCAAATGCAGCCAGCGTGCGCCCAAGGTCATCGCCTCCCGCCAATAATCGTTGACGATCAACTGGCAGTCGGCGTAATCGGCGGCAATGGCCAACGCCTCGCGAATCTGGCGTTGCACGTCGGACGCAGGCCGCTCCTTGATCCGAAGCTGGATCGTCCGCACGCCCAGCGGCAGAAAGCGCCGCACCCAGCGCATGTCGTCCACCACCGGATAGAAGCCATGGACGCCGACAGTTTTCATTTCAGGATTTCCGGTGATGACGAATGCCAAAAGGGAGTTCCGGTAACGGGCGTACTGGGTTCGGCCATTTCCTGCGTCGGCATCGCGCCGGCCAGATACGCCAACCGCCCGGCCTCGACCGCCAGCCCGAAGGCGCGGCCCATTTGCACCG
>JAVMKH010000006.1:0-8233 GCA_031732935.1 Candidatus Contendibacter sp. | reverse complement strand
CGTCCATCCGCCCCTGCCAGCCCTTGCCGGTGGCCTTGAAGTACGCCACCACTTCGGGCGAATAGCGCACCGTCAACTGGGTCTTGCGCGGTTTCCGGGCTGGCCCGCGCGCCCGGCGCAACGCGGCCAGCGTGGCGTCCACCCCACCACCCGGCGTGACGATGGCGTTGTTCCAGAACGCCTCGACGGCCGCCGGATCGTTCGGATCGTAAGGCGTGTCATCGTCGAGGGCGATGTCCGCGTCGGCCAGCGCCCGCAGCTTGGCCAAGTCAGTGCCCGATGGTTTCCCAGTAACGTCGCTCTTCATGTCGTTTCGCCTTGCCCACGGAAATCAGGTGTGGCGCGGCGGGACGGTCCACCCACACCAGGAACACCACCACTCCGTAAAACAGCCCCAGACTTTGCAGGCGTTGTTCGCCATACGCCTCACGGTCGTCTTCCGTCGTTGCTAGCGGCGCGTCGAAAATGACCTCGCAGTCGGCTAGATCGATGCCATGCTTGCGGAGATTTTCCCGGCGTTTCGGTTCGTCCCAGGTGATCATCGGCAAATTGTAGCTACTTTATAACCCGGTTGTCACCGGATACTCCAGCCGGCCGAGAGTCCGTTCGCCTTCCTCGCCTCCCAAAACAGGAACACCCGGCTGGAGATGACCACCGACGCCAGCATTCCAGCGAAGAGGTACGACTCGGTGTCACCGAAGCCAATCGCCAGATAAAGCGTTCCGCCGTCAAGGCGATCCTGATGAACCCGATGGATCGAATCGGTTATGCTGACGCCCGAAGTGCGGAAGCACGATCCGTTCGCGGAAGATGTGTACCCTACCGAAGGAAAATGCCCATGCTGACCCGATTCCCGACCAAATCGAGAACTTTCGCGAAAGGTTTGGGTAAAGGTTGGGGTTTGCTATTGAGCCTGCTGGTCGCGCCGGCGCTGGCGGCGAACAAGTGCGTCGAAGCCAGCGGACGGATTTTCTATCAAGCCGCGCCGTGTCCGGCGAACGCGCGCGGCGGCGACATGAGCTTGAATATCAACCGGCCGTTTACCGGCCAGGCCAAAGCGCCCGCTCTAGGCGGCGCATCCGCCATTCCGACCGACAACCCGGCTGTGCCCCTCCAAAGTCCAAGCGCAACCCCGGACCCCGCCGCGCGGCCCAACCCGGATGCCGCGCCCTAGCTGGCGTCATGGCGCGTTCGCCCTAACCAGTCCGGCCGTTGTTGAGCAAATTCACCTTTCAGGGTTCCCGCGCCAGCCGGAAGCCTAGATCGTCGCTGAGCGGGTCGGCGCCCGCCCGCCAGTTGCCGCCGCGAATCGCCACGGCTTCCGGCGGGCGCGAGGCGCAGCGCCGTTCCTGACCTTCGTATGCCGCGCGATATTCGGAGCAGGTCCATTCTCGGTTCTGGCCGCTGGGATCGTGGACACCAAGTCCAGCCCGGGCGGCGTATTCCCATTCCGCCTCGGTCGGCAGCCGGTAGCCATGGCCGCTCTGGCGGGCCAGCCAGGTAGCGTAATCCATCGCCTCGCGCCAGGTCACCCGCGCTGGACTATCAGGTCCCGCGCCCGGTTCCGGCTCCGGCGCGGCCCGGCCCGAGGCGGCGGCGAAGCGACGGTAGGCTTCCAGGCTGATCTCGCGGCGGCTGATCGAGAAACCGGCATCCCGCGCCGCCACCAGATCCGGTTCCAGTGGCGCGGTCGGCTCCCCGCCAGCGGCCGGAGGCGGTTCCCCGGCGGGCGTTGGCGCGGGTAGCGCGGCGGGCGACGACGACGGGGCCGGGGCGCTGGCCGGAGCCGGCGGCAGAAAGTAAAACTCGCCGCGCAACGAGGACGCCACCCAGGGAATCTGACTGCCGCTGGTTTCCCGCTCCACCCCCACCAGCACCTGTTTGAACACCTGCTCCAAACTCAGGCCCGGAATGCTCATGGCCGCCAACAGATTTTGGGTGTAGGGACTGTTGCGGCCGGTCCCATCCTTCGAGATCGCGCCCGGCGCGGTGGCGTAGGCGATGAAGGTGCCGGCCGGGCCGTCCATCCGCGCCAGTCCCCGGTTGCCGAGGCTGCGGGCGAAGGGATTGTTGCGGCAGGCATCGAGAATCACGATGTTAAGGCCGTTGCCGGCCGATTCCATCGCCCGCAGCACAGCGTCGGCGTCCACGCCCTCGTCCGGGATTTCGAATTCCTGGCGAATATCCACGCCGACGGGAATCAGGTAGTTTTGGCCCTTGAGCTGGACGCCATGGCCGGCGTAGTAGAACAAGCCGACACCGCGTTTTTGGCGCAGTTGCTGTTCGAATTCGCGCAGGGCCTGGCGCAGGGTCTGGCGGTCAGCGTCGAACCGTTCGATGACCTGAAAACCCAGTTCGCGCAGTTTCGCCGCCATGTCGCGAGCGTCGTTGACGGGATTGCGCAACGGCGCGTCGCCGTAGGCACCGTTGCCGATCACCAGAGCGGTTCGAGATTCGGTGAGAACCGCGCCGGCGCCTAGCCAGGGAATCAACCCAAGCAGGACGATGCTCAGCCAAAGCCTGGAGCGCCCGCTCAAAAAACGAATGACACGCGCAAGGAAATTCATGGTCGCCAAGGTTCGAGAAAACGGGATGAGGTGGGGGAATGGAACAATGGATTTGCCCGCCACCGGCTGAATGGTGGCTTAACCGGCCGCCACTGCTATCATTGTACCGGCAAACCGCTGGAACGGATTTGATCCAGCCGCCTTGACCTTGCGGGCAGACGGCACGGTTGAGGCCGATAATCCCCGCTGGCGCGTCGACTTCTCCGAATCCTTCCAGAACCGCAAGGGTACCCATCACACTTCACGCAGGAGTTTTCCATGGCCATTCATCACTCCGGTAAACCGCTTCTCATCGCCGCCCTGATCGGTGCGTCGCTATCCGGTTGCGCGGGCATGAACGATCAGCAAGCGACCGTCGCTCAGGGTGCTGGGTTCGGGGCGTTGGTCGGCGCCGTGGCGGGCCAGGCCATCGGCGGCAACACCCGCAGCACGTTGATCGGCGCGGCGGCCGGCGGCTTGATCGGCGCCGCCGTCGGCAGTTCCATCGCTGAACGCAAGGCTCAGTACGCCCGCGAGGAAGACTTCCTGATCGCCGAGATCCAGCGCAACGAGGAATTCATCCGCGAGGCTGACGCCGAGAATCGCCAGCTCTACGCGGAAATCGACCGGTTGGACCGCGAGTCGCGGCGGCTGGCCCGGGAATACCGGGCGGGGAAGGCTTCCCGCGACGCTCTGGTCCAGCAAAGGAACAGTCTGGAAAAGCAACTGGCCAAGGCCAAGCGGGTCAATTCGCTGGCTGAAAAGCAACTGGCCGACGCCAACGCGGTCTATAACGAAAGCCGGCAAAAACGCGGTCCACAGGATCAATACACGCGGAAACTTGAGGCCAACGTGACTCAATTGAAGGAAACTCGCCAGCAATCCAGCCAGAACGTGGCCAGCTTGCAGAAGGTGTACGACAGCATGTCGATCTAGCCCTTCCAGCGGTGGCGTCCTTCCTCCGCCGGGGCGCGGATATTCGAAAACGAGAGGTTTGCAAGATGTGGAACTTTCGACTGGGCGTCGTGTTGAGCGGCGCGCTTATCCTGGGTGGCTGCGCTACCGACCCGACCAACGACCCCCGATCCGGCGGCTTCTTCGGCGGGGTGCGCGGCCTGGCGGCCGGCGACTACGACGCGCGCCAGCAGATCCTGCAAGGCCAGCGGGACGACAGCTTGAACCAGCTTCGCACCCTCCGCGAGGAAGGCGACGCGTTGGAAGCCGAACGGCAAATGAAGGCTAGCGAGGTCGCCGCGCAGCGCCGCCAACTCTCCGCGCTCAAGGCCCGCAACCGGGAATTGGCCGGGCGCATCAACCAACTGCAACACTCCAAGGCCGCCACCGAGCAGCGCACCGCCGAACTGCGTCGGCGGCAACAGCAACTGACCCAGGACATCGAGGCGTTCGAAACCCAGCTTGACCGGGGCCAGCTCAGCGCGGCTCAGGCCGACTCCAAGCGGCTTAGCCTGGAGCGGCAGTACGACGCCATCAAGAACCTGTAAGGCGCGGGGCGTGGCATGAACGGCGGTTTCCGGGGAGCGGCGTGGTTGCTGGCGGCATGGTGCGCCACGACACCCGCGCTCGCCCAGGACAGCGAACGGAGCCGCTACTACATCCAGCAGATGATCGAGCTGGCGGCCACCAACGATGAGGCCGGAGTGAACGCGATGCAACGGATGCTGGAGCAGGAGCCAAGACCCGCGCCGCGCGATCCAGCGGCGGCGCGCGCGGCGCTGCAACGCGGACAAGCAGCCTTGCGAACGGGGGATCTGAACGTGGCGCTGACCGCGTTCCAACAGGCGGGGCGCGACGACCCCGGCAATGTCGACGCTGTCAACCATCTGGGGCTGGTTGAACGCAAGCTCGGCCAGTTTCCGGACGCGGAACGCGATCTTCAGCGGGCGTTGGCCCTGGAGCCCACCCGGGCGAGCGCCTGGTTCCAACTCGCTCAAGTCTACGGGCTCAGCGAGGATGGTCGGCGGGCGCGCGGCGCGCTGGCCAATACCTACCGGTTCGCCCAGAACCCGATGCGCGCCGAGGAAATCCTGCGCAACATCGCCGAAAGCGAGGCGTCCGACACTCTGCGCACCGCCGCCGTGGAAACCCTACGTTTGTATCAATTGCCGGTGGAAGTAGTCATCGTGCCGCCACTGCCGACCAATCCGGGCATTGTACCGTTGACGACCGCGCCGGCTTCCGGCCGAAAGCCATGACCAGCCGCCTTGCCCGGCTGGCGTTGCTGGCGCTGCTGTCCGGTCCGTCGTCCGCCGGCGCCGGCCAATACGAGACCCTCGATTACCACATCCAGCAGATGATCGTTCAGTCGGCCGCCAACGACGAAGCCGGCGTGCAGACCTTCCGCGAGCAATTGGACAACCTGCGCCGACCGGAAGCCGGCGACGCGGCCCAGGCCCAGCCCTGGTTTCAGCAGGGGTTGGACTCCCTGAACCATAACCAGCCCAAGGAAGCGCTGTCCGCGTTTCGACAAGCGTTCATCGCCGATCCGGCCGACGCGGAAATCGCCGGTCAGCTTGGCTTCAGTTATCTGCGGTTAGGTCGGTTGAAGGAAGCGGAACGCTTGCTGGTCTATGCGCTGGCTCTGGCCCCAGCCCGGTCCGCTTCCTGGCTGCATCTGGGGCAAGTGTACGGTCAGAGCGGCGACGCCACCCGGTCCGCCGGGGCGTTCGCCAACGCTTACCGTTTCGCCCAGGATCGGCCGCGACTGGCGGGGCAATTGCGGCAACTGGCCGCGACCGACCCGGCGGACGCCGTCCGTGCCGGCGCGGCGCAGGCGCTGCGGCCGGGACAGTTCGCGCCCGCCACCCAATTGCCGGCCGCCGGCAAATCCACATCCGCGGCCGATCTTCCACCGCCGGCTGTGGCCACGCCGGTTCCGGTCTCACCCCCCGTCGCACCACCGACGGCGCGAACGGCGGACCCTGCCCCCAGTACCCCGCCCGCCAGCGGTGCCTTGCTGGATTCGCTGCGGCAAGGTCTGTCCAACTTGGCAAAACCGGCGAACACCACCGCGCCCAATGTTGGCTTGCGCCCGATGTCGGCGGCGGTCGGCGACAATCCAGGGCAACAAATTTACCAGAACAGCATTCCACGCACCTGCCTGATCGTCACCTTCCGCAACGGCAAGACCGACAGTCTGGGTAGTGGCCTGCTGGTGTCAGCCGACGGGCTGGTCGTTACCAACCACCACGTGATCGAAAACGCCGACAACCTAGCGGTCAAATGCGGGGAGCGCGAGTCGGTCGCCCGCGTCGGCAAGCGTAGCAAGGAACCCGACCTAGCGCTGTTGACGACCACGCTGAACCGCGTGGATGGTTTCGTGCTCAACGAGGCCTACAGCCAGGCATTGATCGGGCTAGAGGTGTTCGTGATCGGTAATCCCTACGGGCTGGAAGGGACATTCTCGACGGGTGTGATCAGCGGGCTACGCGAGATCGATGGGGTTCGCTACTTCCAGATTTCCGCGCCGATCAGTCCTGGCAACAGCGGGGGGCCGGTAATCCTGCGGGACGGCAGCGTGATCGGCATCGCCACCATGGGTCTGAAGAAAGGCCAAAACCTCAACTTCGCCATTGCCGCCGCCGAATTGATCCACTCTGGGCTGTTCGACCCAAGTCGGATGAAAATAAGCGCGGCGCGGGGCAAGAATCCGTGATCCAGCTTTGCCGTGGAAATGGCGGCCATCGATTCAAAGACTGTCGAAAAATTCCCCACTGATTTTCAATAAATATTTTTGTGGGACCTACTGCCAACCGGCTTGACCAGCCAATGGCCGCTTGGAAGTCGGTTTTACTTTCATATAGATCAATTAGTTAAGCACTCACCCAAAAATTATACCAATTACAATATGTTTTACTATTAAAAGCCCTCAGCAACCGCTCCCGCTCGCTGGGAGCGCGCCAGCCCGGTTCGTGCCAGGACGCATTGACGGCGTTGATCGGCCCGAAACCGTTGAGCAGGATCGGAAACGGCAGGAAATCGGCGTAACGCCGCGCGGTTTGCCGGATGCGGCGACCGTCGAGAAAGTCGGTTCGGTCGGGCGCCAGCGTGACGACGACGCGAGTTCCCGGCGGTTGCGCGTTCGCCGGCAGGGCGTCCAATGCGTAATCCTCGCCGCCGTGATTCACCCAACGCCAGGCTTGGGTCGCCATCGGTTTGCGGGTGTAAACCTCGATCCGTTCGCGGATGAACACGTCCAGCTCCGGGTACAGGCTCTGGGCCAGCAATCGGACCAGACTTTGAAAGCTGGCGCGCATCTTGGGCATGGGGCGGTGATCTCCTAGATGGCAGGGGTGGCGCGAGCCGCTTTGTTGGCCTCGACCCTATATGTTTTTCCAGCAGGATTGTCGCTGCTATCCTAGCGGTGTCGAGGTAGTGAAAAAGGAGCAATGACGATGAGACAGGCGCTGAACATTAAGTGCTGGAAGTGCGAGAAAGTCTTTACGATGAGCGCCGAGCTTTCCCAAAAGCCCGACCTGCTGGTGGAGGCGGAAACTCCATGTCCCTTTTGTCAAGCGGTCAATCAGGTGATCGTTCGCGCCGATCAAGTACAAGCCACTGTTTCGTATAAGGATGGCCAGTCCGTCAGGACGCTCGAACTGGACGGGCCTGGCGCGTTGCTGGGGCAAATATTCAAGGGTCTAATGTATTACCCGCCCCGTCCGGTTCCCGATCCACCGCCACCCAAACCGACCCCGCCGGACAGGCCGACCCCCCCGGACAAATTGATTCCCTCGGACCAGGAGCACTCAAAATGACCGACGTGCGCCACACCTTGCGGTTTTCCGCCCGCATGAACATCTCCTACCACGAAGGACTGGAACGCTTCTATGGTCAATGGTTGGGCTGGTCGTCCTTCGTCTCGCTGATCCTGTCCAGCGCCGCGTTCGCTGCCCTCAGCAATCTGGTTCCGCAAAGCTTGCAACCGTTCCGTGAATGGCTGCTGGCTGCATTGGCCCTGGTCGTGACTATGTTGAATGGCGGGGTGCTGGCGTTTGGGATGCGCGGCAAGTTCATCACCCACGCGGAACTGAAGCGGAAATGGATCGACTTTCTGGGGCGCGTGGAAATGGCCGAGGAAACGGAATTACCCGCGCTGGAGCGCAAATTCCACGAACTCAACGCCCAGGAGCCGGCTTCCTATCCGCGCCGTTTGAATCGCGCCTATGCGGACGCCTGCACGATGCTCGACGTCAAGCCGGTATAGCTTCGGGCTGGAGATGATTTGTAGATTTGTAGGTTGGGTTAGGCCGTAGGCCGTAACCCAACATTTTGATCGTGTTGGGTTACGCGCTGCGCGCTAACCCAACCTACATCTACTGTAAAGGACTCCACCATGCCGGCTCATCTCCACGCGCCGCTGATTTTGCAGCCGCCCGCCGATTTGGCCAGCCGCTTTCCTCATGTGCTCAGCCTGGCTCAACAACTGTCGCTCAAGTACGTGCATCGGTACGTGGTGACGGGGCAGGATTTACAGACTATGGGCGATGCGCTGTGGCAAACGCTGGGCGTGGACGAAGCGCTCGCCGCCGCGAGCCAGGCCGCCGGCACGCGGATATTGCCGCTGATTGTCGAAAGCGCCGATCCGCTGGTGCAGTCCTTGCCGTGGGAATGTCTGCATCATCCCGAACACGGCTTTTTGGGCAAGCATCCGGGTTTCAGCCTGACGC
>JAVMKH010000005.1:3482-8264 GCA_031732935.1 Candidatus Contendibacter sp. | reverse complement strand
CGCACTTCTCGCACACCACGCCCCGGTGCTTGAGCCGCTTGTACTTGCCGCACAAGCACTCGTAATCCTTGATGGGACCAAAAATCTTGGCGCAGAACAGACCGTCGCGCTCCGGCTTGAACGTTCGGTAGTTGATGGTCTCGGGTTTTTTCACCTCGCCGCGGCTCCAGGTCCGAATCATTTCCGGCGAGGCCAATCCGATCCGGATGGCGTCGAAATCCTCGATCTCGTCGAACAGCTTGAACGGATTCAGCAGCTCTCTCATCATTCTCACCCACGGAATTGGATTATTCCGCCCCGAAGGGGCGGCGGGCGTCTCGGTGTCATTCGTCGCGTCTGGGCGCCACTACATCGTTTTCCAGCTCGATGTTGATACCCAGCGAGCGGATCTCCTTAACCAGCACGTTGAACGATTCGGGCATGCCGGCTTCCATGCGGTGGTTACCATCCACGATGTTCTTGTAGACCTTGGTGCGGCCGTTCACATCGTCGGACTTGACCGTCAGCATCTCCTGCAAGGTATAGGAAGCGCCATAGGCCTCCAAAGCCCACACCTCCATCTCGCCAAAGCGTTGACCACCGAACTGCGCCTTGCCGCCCAACGGCTGCTGGGTCACCAGGCTGTACGGACCGGTGGAGCGGGCATGCATCTTGTCGTCCACCAAATGGTTGAGCTTGAGCATGTACATGTAACCGACAGTCACCGGCCAATCGAACGGATCGCCGGTACGGCCATCGAACAGGGTGGTCTGGCCGCTTTCCGGCAACTCCGCCAGCCGCAACATCTCGCGCAACTCCAATTCAGTCGCGCCATCGAAGACCGGAGTCGCCACCGGTACGCCGTCACGCAGATTCTGGCTCAGGGTTAGGATTTCACCGTCGTCGAGCTGCGCCAAATCCACACGCTGCTCGCCAACGCCGTTATAAACCCGATCCAGACAGGCGCGCAGTTCCCCGATCCGCGCGTCCGCGTCCAGCAACCGGCCGATCTTGAGGCCCAACCCCTTGGCCGCCCAGCCCAGGTGGGTTTCCAGCACTTGGCCGACATTCATCCGCGACGGCACGCCCAACGGATTCAGCACGATATCCACCGGCGTACCGTCCTCAAGATAGGGCATGTCCTCCTGCGGGACGATCATCGAGACGACGCCCTTGTTGCCGTGGCGGCCGGCCATCTTGTCGCCTGGCTGGACCCGACGCTTGACCGCGAGATACACCTTGACCATCTTCAGCACGCCGGGAGCCAGATCGTCACCCTGCATCAGCTTGCGCTTCTGCTCCTCGAATTTCTTGTCGAAATCCTTGCGCTGCTGCTCGATCTGGCGAGCGATCTTCTCAAGCTGGTCGTTGAGGTCGTCGTCCCGCATCCGAATTTCGAACCAGCGTTCGCTGGGCAGCTTGCGCAGGTAGTCGACCGTAATGGTCTCACCGCCACGCAATCCGTTGGGACCACCATCGGCCGGACGGCCAGCCAACATCCGCTCCATGCGTTGATATAGATCGTCCTCCAGGATGCGCAACTGGTCGTTCAGATCCTTGCGAACCCGCTTCAGCTCGGCTTCCTCGATCTGGCGCGCGCGCGAATCCTTCTCCACGCCGTCGCGGGTGAAGACCCGCACGTCGATGACCGTGCCGTCCATGCCCGACGGCACTCGCAATGAGGTGTCCTTCACGTCGGACGCCTTCTCGCCGAAAATGGCCCGTAGCAGCTTCTCCTCTGGGGTCAACTGGGTTTCGCCCTTGGGCGTGACCTTGCCGACCAGGATGTCGCCGGACTTGACCTCGGCGCCAATGAAGACGATACCCGCCTCGTCCAGCCGCGCTAGCGCGCTCTCGCCGACATTGGGAATGTCGGCGGTGATCTCCTCCGGTCCCAGCTTGGTGTCACGGGCGACGCAGGACAGTTCCTCGATGTGGATGGTGGTGAAGCGGTCTTCCTGCACCACCCGCTCGGAAATCAGGATCGAGTCCTCGAAGTTGTAGCCGTTCCACGGCATGAAGGCGACCAGCAGGTTCTGGCCCAGGGCCAGTTCGCCCATATCGGTGGACGGCCCATCGGCCAGCACGTCGCCGCGCGTCACCGCTTCGCCGACGCCCACCAGCGGGCGCTGGTTGATGCAGGTGTTCTGGTTGGAGCGGGTATACTTGGTCAGGTTGTAGATATCGACACCGGGTTCACCGGTCTCGGTCTCGGCGTCGTTCACCCGCACCACGATGCGGCCGGCATCCACCGAATCCACCACGCCACCGCGCCGGGCGATCACGCACACGCCAGAATCACGCGCCACGATCCGCTCCATACCGGTGCCGACCAGCGGCTTGTCGGCCCGCAGGGTCGGCACCGCTTGGCGCTGCATGTTGGAGCCCATCAGCGCGCGATTGGCGTCGTCGTGTTCCAGGAACGGAATCAGCGCCGCCGCCACCGACACGATCTGCTTGGGCGATACGTCCATGTACTGCACCTTGTCCACCGCAGCCAAGGTGAATTCGTTCTGATGGCGACAAGACACCAGTTCGTCGATCAACCGGCCCTCGGCGTCGACCGTGGTATTGGCCTGGGCGATGACATACTGACCTTCCTCGATGGCCGACAAATAATCGATCTGATCGACGACCCGCCCGTTCTCGACCCGCCGGTATGGGGTTTCCAGAAAACCGTAGGAATTGGTGCGGGCATAGACCGCCAGGGAGTTGATCAGGCCGATGTTCGGACCTTCCGGCGTCTCGATCGGACAAACCCGGCCGTAGTGGGTGGCGTGCACATCGCGCACCTCGAAGCCGGCGCGTTCGCGCGTCAACCCTCCCGGTCCCAGCGCCGAGACCCGGCGCTTGTGGGTCACCTCGGACAGTGGGTTGTTCTGGTCCATGAACTGCGACAGTTGGGAGGAACCGAAAAATTCCTTGATGGCGGCGGCCACCGGCTTGGCGTTGATCAGATCCTGGGGGGTCAGGCCCTCGGCCTCGGCCAGGCTGAGCCGCTCCTTGACCGCCCGCTCGACCCGCACCAAGCCGATCCGAAATACGTTTTCGGTCATTTCACCCACGCAGCGGATGCGACGGTTGCCGAGGTGATCGATGTCGTCCACCACCCCGTTGCCATTGCGGATGTCGACCAGCACCTTGAGCACGGCGAGGATGTCTTCCATCGACAGCACCCCCGAAGGATGCTCCTTGGCCGGCATGCCGGGCAGTGGCGTCCGGCGATGACCGACCCGGCTGTCGAACTTCATCCGGCCCACGTCGGACAGATCGTAGCGGTCGGCCGAGAAGAATAGGTCCTGGAGCAGACGCTGGGCGGCGTCCTTGGTCGGCGGTTCACCCGGACGCATCATGCGGTAGATTTCGACCTGAGCGTCCCACTGACCGCGGGTGGGATCGGCGCGCAGGGTATTGGAAAGATAGGGACCGCGGTTGACGTCGTTGATGTACAGGGTTTGGAAGACAGCGATGCCGCCGGCCTGAATCTTCTCCAGCTTGTCGGTCGTCAGTTCGTCGTTGGCCAGCGCCAGCAATTCGCCGGTGTCCGGAGCACGCAGGTCGTGGGCCAGGATTTTGCCGATCAGGTATTCGCGCGGGACCGGAAGACTTTCCACCCCGGCCCTGGTCAGTTCGCGGACGTGCTTGGCCTTGACGCGCTGGCCCGCTTCCAGCAACAGGCGGTCGCCGATTCGGATGTCGAAACTGGCGGTCTCGCCCTGCAGGCGCTCGGGCACCAGATCCAGGCTAAACCCCTCGTCGCCGACTCGGACCGTATTGGTCTCAAAAAAGATCTCCAGAATGCGCTCATTGACGCTACGCGCCTGCGGGTCGTTGGGGTTGGGTTCGTCGAACAGCGCCCGCAACAGGATGGTCACCGGCAACTTGCGGCGGCGGTCGATGCGAGCGTACACGATGTCCTTGACATCGAACTCAAAATCCAGCCAGGAACCGCGATAGGGAATGATGCGGGCCGAGAACAGCAGTTTCCCCGAGGAGTGGGTCTTACCCCTGTCGTGGTCGAAGAAGACGCCGGGCGAGCGGTGCAACTGCGAGACGATGACCCGCTCGGTGCCGTTGATGACGAAGGTACCGTTGTCGGTCATCAGCGGCAGTTCGCCCATGTAAACTTCATTTTCCTTGATGTCCTTGATCTTGTGAGCACCAGCCTCGGCTTCCTTGTCCATCAACACCAGTCGCAGCCGCACTCGCAGCGGCGCGGCGTACGTTAGCCCGCGCAATTGACATTCCCGGACGTCGAAGACCGGCTCGCCCAGCCGATAGCTGACGTAGTCCAAGCGCGCGTTGCCCGAATAGCTCACGATCGGGAACACCGAGTGAAAGGCGGCGTGCAATCCTTCCTCCCGACGTTCTCCCGGCGGCGTCTCGGCTTGCAGGAACTTGCGGTACGAATCCAGTTGAATCGCCAACAGGTAGGGCGTCTCAAGAATACTGGGGCGCTTGCCGAAGTCTTTACGAATGCGTCGCTTTTCAGTGAAAGTGTAAGCCATCGGGATTCCTCTCGAAGAACCAGCCCGGAGCGGGAGCCGATCTCACCCGCGGTCAACAGCGGGGGCGAATTGAATAAACCCTGCGAAATCAAACAGAAACAGGCCGGCGACCCCAAGGATCGCCGGCCGGTTCCGTTCCGGTCCATCCAAGTCAGGTGATGCCGCGCAACGCTATCCCAACGGAAAGGGCGAGTGGCGCGGCACTTACCTGATCTCGACCTTGGCGCCGGCGTCTTCCAGTTTCTTCTTGACGTCCTCGGCCTCGGCCTTGGGAATGCCTTCCTTGATGGTGGAG
>JAVMKH010000005.1:0-3472 GCA_031732935.1 Candidatus Contendibacter sp. | reverse complement strand
CACCTTGATCACCTCGACCTTCTTCTCGCCGAAGCTGGTCATCACCACGTCGAACTCGGTCTTTTCCTCGACCGGGGCGGCGGCCACGGCGACCGGGGCGGCGGCCACGGCGGCGGCGGCGGTCACGCCAAACTTCGCTTCCATCGCGGAAATCAGATCCACGACTTCCATCACGGTCATGCCCGCGATGGCATCCAAAATGTCTTCTTTAGAAACGGCCATTACCAATTCACTCCTGATAGGGACGCTATCAATCAATCACTTTCGATCAATTGGGCTGTGTTGCCGAAACGCTCAGGCAGCGGCTTCTTCCTTTTGCCGCCGAATCGCGTCGAGGGTACGCACCAGCTTGCCCGGAATTTCGTTGAAGGTCCGCGCCAGCTTGTCGAGCGGCGCCCGTAGGGTAGCCATCAACAGACTGATCGCTTCATCGCGGGTCGGCAGGCTGGCCAGGCGATCCAACTCGCTGGCTGGAAATGCCTGTCCGCCGACCGCCAGAGCCTTGACGACCAGCTTGTCGTTGGCTTTTTCCTTGAGAAATTCCTTGAACAGCCGCGCCGCCGCGCCAGGATCCTGCTGGGAGAACGCCAGAATCAGCGGTCCCACCAGACTCGATCGCAGGCACTCGAACTCGGTCCCCTGCACGGCGCGCCGCGCCAGGGTGTTCTTGACGACGCGCAGATAGACGCCGGTTTCCCGCGCTTTCACGCGCAGTTGGGTGATCTGAGCGACGCTCAAACCCCGATATTCGGCGGCGATCGCGGAGTGCGCACTGGCAGCCACCTTGGCGACTTCGGTCACCACAGCCTGTTTTTCCGCCAGATTGAGACTCATTGCGTTACCTCGCGGTTTCTTCTCCACGGTTTGGAGAATGGGAACGGCGGCCTTACCAGGAATCATCCGGAGGGGCCTTGCCGTCTGCGCGGGCTACACCGGCGAGCCGGCGACGATTAAGCCTGACGGCGCCCGCGGTCTTTGACGCGGACCGGAAATTTTCCGGTCGGCCCAAAGTTCGTTGGGTCCCCAGCATGGCGCGCCGGGGACGTTTGAGTTCAGAACGACAACGTGGCCTGATCCACCGCCAGGCCTGGACCCATGGTGGTGGAAACAGTCACGCGGCGAATGTAGACCCCCTTGGAGGTTGCGGGCTTGATCTTCTGCAAATCGTGCAGCAACGCCTGCAGGTTTTCCCGCAACTGATTCGGAGCGAAATCCACCTTGCCGATGGTACAGTGGATGATACCGGCTTTATCGGTGCGGTAGCGGACCTGACCGGCCTTGGCGTTGCGAATCGCGCCCACCACGTCGGGGGTCACGGTACCCACCTTGGGGTTGGGCATCAAGCCGCGCGGGCCGAGGATCTTGCCCAACTGGCCGACCACCCGCATCGCGTCAGGCGCGGCGATCACCACGTCGAAATCGAGATTGCCCGCCTTGACCGACTCGGCCAGATCCTCGAAGCCGACCACGTCGGCGCCAGCGGCTCTGGCAGCCTCGGCGTTGGCGCCTTGGGCGAACACCGCAACCCGCACGGTCTTGCCGGTGCCGTGGGGCAACACCGTGGCGCTACGCACCACTTGGTCAGATTTGCGGGGATCCACGCCAAGGTTGACCGCCACGTCCACCGACTCGCGGAACTTGACGCCCGAAACTTCCTTGAGCAGACCCAGAGCTTCCTCGACCGGATAAAACTTGCCCGGAACTAGCTTGGCGCGAATCGCCCGCATTCGCTTGGAATGTTGGGCCATGGCTTATACTCCTTCCACATTAAGGCCCATGGAACGGGCGCTGCCGGCGATGGTCCGCACCGCCGCGTCGAGACTCGCGGCGGTCAGATCGGGCGTCTTGGTCTTGGCGATCTCCTCCAACTGGGCGCGCGTAACAGTGCCCACCTTCTTGGTGTTCGGGTTGGAACTGCCACTGGCGAGACCCAGCGCCTTCTTGAGTAGCACCGAGGCTGGCGGGGTCTTCATGATGAAGGTAAAGCTACGGTCGCTGTAGACCGTGATCACCACCGGAATCGGCAAACCCGGCTCCAGATGCTGAGTCTGGGCATTGAAGGTCTTGCAAAATTCCATGATGTTCACGCCGTGCTGACCCAACGCTGGGCCCACCGGCGGACTGGGATTGGCCTTGGCGGCCGCGACCTGCAATTTGACGTATGCGGTGACTTTTTTTGCCATCGTAACTCCTGACGGGTACGAACGCCTCGCGGCTCCCCGAATGAACCGTCCGTGACCGGACGGCGAAAAGGCGACCGGCGAGTGCCGATCAGCGGGATACCTTATCGACCTGACTGAATTCCAATTCCACCGGCGTGGTCCGGCCGAAAATCATCACCCCCACCCGCAACCGGCTTTTCTCGTAGTTGACTTCCTCGACCACGCCCTCAAAATCGTTAAACGGCCCTTCGGTGACGCGCACCATCTCGCCGGGCTCGTAAAGTACCTTGGGCCGGGGCTTATCTACACCGTCCTGAACCCGTTGCAAGATGGCCTGGGCTTCCTTTTCCGAGATCGGCGCCGGCTTGTCGCTCGTGCCGCCGATGAACCCAAGCACCTTGGGCACGTTACGGACCAAGTGCCAGGTGTCGTTGTCCATCTCCATCTGCACCAGCACATAACCGGGGAAGAATTTGCGGTCGCTCTTGCGCTTCTGACCGTCGCGCATTTCCACCACTTCCTCGGTGGGCACCAACACTTGACCGAACCGGTCCTTCAGCCCCTCGCGATTGATCCGCTCCAACAGGGAGCGCTTCACATGCTGCTCAAAGCCGGAATAGGCCTGCACCACATACCACCGCATCGCCATGCCGCTGCTCCGTCAGCCGGTAACCAATCGAACCAGCCAGAACAACAGTACATCCAGCAACCACAGCAACAAACCCATGATCACGACCATGGCGATCACGACCAATGTGGTTTGGGTGGTTTCGGCGCGTGTCGGCCAAGCCACCTTGCGCAGTTCAGTACGGGCGTCCTGAATGAATTCAAAGGTTTCCGTGCCCCTTTCAGTTTTCAGGGCGATGGTCACCGCCGCGCCGGCCGCCGCCAGCAGCCCAATGACGCGGGCCAAAAGCGAATGGTTCGCGAAGACGTAAAAAGCGACCAGCGCGCTCAAAACGATGGCGCCGGCGGCAACTAGCTTGAAGGTATCGGCGCGATGGGGGGCTTGCGGTTCGGGCTTGGTCGAATTCATGCGATTTTGGCTCTACGCCCTCGGCATGGTTCGCGCCATCGGAACGGGCGGGTAGGATCGGAATCTGCCATCGGGAAGATGGCAGGCCAGGAGGGTCTCGAACCCCCAACCTGCGGTTTTGGAGACCGCTGCTCTGCCAATTGAGCTACTGGCCTGTAACTTTAGGATGGGCGGCTGGAATCGCCGAGGCGGACACCAGCTCGCCAAACCGGAGACTATTCAATGATCTTGGCGACGACGCCGGCGCCGACGGTACGCCCACCCTCGCGAATGG
>JAVMKH010000004.1:0-8267 GCA_031732935.1 Candidatus Contendibacter sp. | reverse complement strand
TGGCGAACGGGTAGGCGGTCCAGTCGCTGCTGGTGAAGGCGTTCATGAAGGTGTGGAGCGAGCGCCGGATCATCATGAAGAACGGATCGCGCACCGGATAGCGCTGGCTGCCGCACAGCGCGGTGTGTTCAAGAATGTGGGCCACGCCGGTCGAGTCCTGCGGCACGGTCAGGAACGCGACCAGAAAGGCATTGTGTGGATCGTCGGCGGCCAGATGGAAATGTCGGGCGCCGGTGGCGCGGTGATGGTATTCCTGGAATTCCAGCCGCAGGGCGGGGATGGGGTGGCCGCGTAGGTGCTCGAAGGCGGGATGGGTCATGGAGTCGGTTCGATGGATGAGGAAGTGGAAGCGTGGCGGCGCAGATACCAGTCCACGGTTTTAACGATGCCGCTGTCGAAGGTCTCCAGTGGACGCCAGCCCAGCTCCCCGTCCATCTTGCGGGCGTCGATGGCGTAGCGCCAGTCGTGGCCAGGTCGGTCGGTGACGAAACTGATCAGTCGCTCGTGCGGCGCGTGTTCCGGGCGACGTTCGTCCAGCAGGGCACAAATCCGTTTGACAATGTTGATGTTCGCCCATTCGTTGCAACCGCCGATGTTGTAGGTCTCGCCCAGCCGGCCCCGGCGGATGACCGTCTCGATGCCCCGGCAATGATCCTCGACGTACAACCAGTCGCGGATGTTGCTGCCGTCGCCGTAGACCGGAATCGGTTGTCGCCGCAGGCAGGAACGAATCACGGTGGGGATGAATTTTTCCCCATGCTGGAACGGGCCGTAGTTGTTGGAGCAGTTGGTGGTGACCACCGGCAGGCCGTAGGTATGGAAGTAGGCTCGCGCCAGATGATCGGAGCCGGCCTTGGAAGCGGAGTAGGGCGAGTTGGGCGCGTAAGGCGTGGTTTCCGTGAACGGCGGATCGTTGTGTTGGAGCGTGCCGTAAACCTCGTCGGTCGAAATATGATGAAACCGACAATTTTCCACTGTTTTTCCGTCCGACCAGGCGGCGCGGGCCGCTTCCAGCAGGGTAAAGGTTCCGACCAGATTGGTTTGGACGAAGGCCGCCGGCCCGGTGATGGAGCGGTCTACGTGGCTCTCGGCGGCGAAATGGACGAGGGTGTCGATCTGGTGTTCACGCAGCAACCGATCCACCAACGGCCGGTCGCAGATGTCGCCCTGAACGAAGTTATGCCGCGCCGGATCGGGCAGATCGCGCAGGTTGTCCAGCGAGCCGGCGTAGGTCAACAGGTCCAGATTGACGATGTGGATATCGGGGGCGGTGGCCAGCAGGTGGCGGACGAAATTGCAGCCGATGAAGCCAGCGCCGCCAGTCACTAGCACATTGCGGGGACGATGTTCCATGATGGCTCGCTTCAGTTAAGGTCGATGGTGAATTCAGCGATGACGGGGGCGTGATCAGACGGGCGTTCCAGCCGGCGCGGGGCTTTGTCCACCTGACAGGCGACGCAGATCGCCGCCAGCGCGGGGCTGACGAGAATATGATCGATGCGCAGGCCCATATTGCGGCGGAACGCGGCGGCCCGGTAGTCCCACCAGCTAAAAGAGTGCTCTTCCTGGGGGAAGAGTCGGAAGGCGTCTTTTAGCCCCAAATCCAACAACCGTCGGAACGCGGCCCGCTCCGGTTCGCTACATAACACCCGCCCCCTCCAGGCGGCGGGATCATACACGTCACGGTCTTCGGGCGCGATATTGAAGTCGCCCAGCGCCACCAGCCGAGGATATTTGGCTAGCTCGGTTTTCAGCCACGCGGTGAGCCGGTCCAGCCAAGCAAGCTTGTAGGCGTATTTGTCAGAGCCGATCGCCTGGCCGTTGGGAACATAGAGATTGAGGATTCGAATGTCACCGATGGTCGCGCCCAGCACCCGCCGTTGGGGGTCGTCCAGACCTGGCAGGTCGGTGACGAGATCGCTGGCGGGCAGACGGCTGAGAATCGCGACGCCGTTGTAGGTCTTCTGGCCGGAGAAGACCGCTTGATACCCAGCTTCGGCGATGTCCAGCGTCGGGAAGTCGGGATCGGTCAGCTTGGTTTCCTGCAGGGCCAAGATGTCCGGTTGCCGGTCGCGCAGCCAATCCAACACGTGCGGCAAGCGCACGTTCATGGAGTTGACGTTCCAAGTGGCGATTTTAATTCCCATTTCAGCCGGTTTCATCCGATCTCGAAAATCATTTTAAATTCAGTTGATAGCGCCTTGCTTGTCTCATGTACTCTCGTATTATCTCAGGCTATCGCTTATAATTCGTGTAGCTAAATACGTAGCCTGGAGAAGAGGCATGACCGCAAACGTACTGACCGACACCCAATTGCGCGCCTGGATCAAGACTGGCGTTCCGCTGGCTCGCGCGGACGGGAGCGGATTGACCTTTACCCTGTCGGCGGCCGGAACCGCCGCCTGGGTGCTGCGCTACCGCTTCGGTGGCGCACCCCGCGAGTTGACGTTGGGGCGGTATCCCGACCTTTCGCTGGCCGAAGCCCGCAAGCTGGCCCGCCTGCATCGCGCCCGCATCCAGCAGGGCGAGGACGTGGCCCGCGCCAAGCGCCGCGAGAAACGGGCGTCGGCGGCAGCGTGGACATTTGCCCAACTCGCGCATGATTACAAGGTTAAGGCATTTCCTACCCTGGCCGCCAGCACAGGCGAACAGCGCGAGCGGCATTTGGCGATGGCCTGTCAGAGATTGGGTGGGCTGGCGGCCCGCGACGTGGACCCCGCCGACATCGTGCTGCTGATCGAGCAGATCGGCGCGCGGTCGCGCAGCATGGCCGAGGTGGTGTTGACCGCTGTCAACGAAGCCTTCAAGCACGGCATCGCCCGCCGCGTGGTGGTTGCCAATCCTTGCGCCGGGCTGACCGTAGGAGCCATTTGCGGCAAGGCGGAGACCCGCGAGCGGGTCATGCTCGCCGAGCCGGAACTGCAGGCGTTGCTGGCGGAGTTGCCGATCATCGGGACCGAGAACGCCCTGGCGGTGAAAATTCTGCTGGCGACTTGCGTCCGCATCAGCGAACTGGCGCTGGCGGAATGGTCCCACCTGGATTTCGACAAGGCCGAGTGGTTCATTCCACCGGAGAACAGCAAGACCCGCAACGGCTTCACGGTTCCCCTGGTCCCAGCGGTGATCGGCTGGTTTCGCGAGTTGCAGCCGCTGGCCTGCGGATCGCGCTACGTGCTGCCCGCCCGCCGCGCCAGCCGGGCCAAGGGCGCCGACGCGCCGTTCGAGCAGCGATCCCTCAATGCGATGTTGCACAAGCTCTGTGATCGGCTAGGGGAGCGTTGCCGGCTCTTCACTCCACACGATCTGCGGGCCACGGCCCGGTCGTGGTTGGCGGCGATGGGCGTGGCGGTTCCGGTGGCGGAACGTTGCCTGAATCACTCGCTGGGCGGGTTGCTGGCGATCTACGACCAGCATGATTACATGACTGAACGCCGGGCGGCGCTGGAGGGTTGGACGGCTTTCCTGTTGGCCTGCGAGGCGGGGCGGACCACCAACGTGATCCCGCTGCGGCGCGCGGGCTGAACGCTTACAGCCGCGCCTAGCTCGACGGGGTGAAAAGCCGGGTTCCCTACACCCAGCCTCGCGCGGTCTTTCTTGTAGGACCAGCAGCACCGTAGGGGTGCGCAGTGAAACTACCCACCACCGAACCGCAACGCTGGGCGTACCGACCGTTAAGCCAGACCGAGCGCCAGCGCATCAAGCAGGCGCTGACGGACGCGGGCCACGAATCCGGGCAAATCGGGACATTTCTATTCGGGTTGGATTACCTGGTTACCACGTTCCGCGAACAGGAGCGCGCCATTTCCGCCGCCTTACCGCTCCCTGCTCTAGTGAAGGAGCTGCAGGGATTAGTTCAGGACGTGGAGCGGGTCCGCCGCCGCTTGGGGGTGTTGCAGCGACGCCACTCGTCGCTCATGCAATTAATCGCGGATAACGTGTTGCCGGGGTCCGTGATGGACCTCGATCAGGCGTTGGGTGGGCTGCAAAATGGTGCGGCGTTCGTAGCAGGCGAACTGCGTCAGGAACGCGGACGACCGCAGGCAGCGGAGCACAAGGCCAAATTGCCCGGCAAGGTAGCGGCGATGTGGCGACACTGCTTCGGCGTTCGCCCGACCGGAACTCAAGGCAACACATTCGAGCAGGTACTCCAGATCGTGCTAGCGGCGACGGGCGGGGAGTGCAGCGATGATCACCTGCGCCGGCAAGCGCTTAGTGCCATTAATTCGCTGAAAAAAAATGAATAGATGATACTGATTTCGATATGGCATGAAACGAAAATGCATCGCATGAAATTGACTGGGAGTTTGCTGAATGGCGCATGACTTGAAAGAGATTCTTCCCCTTGGTGGTTTCAGCCGGCGGCGAAAGGTGTTGGAACTGATCCCCTGGAGCCCGGCCACGCTGCACCGCAAGGTGGCGGCGGGCGAGTTCCCCCGACCGGTGGCGCTGAGCGAGGGCTGCACCGCTTGGCGCAACGACGATCTGCGGCCGTGGATCGAATCCCGGCCGCCGATCCCAACCCGGCCCGGCCGGAAAGGAGCGAGCGCCCATGAAAAAGCCGCCTGACCAAAACGGTCGGCGGCTTCCCTGAAGTGCGGACCTGTCGCAGCCGTCCGATGAAGGAGATGACGCGAAAGGAGCGGAGAGAGGGATAGAAGGTACTACTATCGAGCCTTCACTATAAACCCCCCTGTTCCCTCGCGTCACCCCCTCCAACGACGGTTGCCCCAGTCCGCCCAATCTGGAGCAACGATCTTGACGAATTTTCATCTCGAAGACTGAAAACCCCCGACCCTTTTCCAGGAGCCGGGGGCATCAGCCAATCAGGAACAACCGCGCCGAACATCGCGGATTGTAGCCGAATTGCGCTCAAATTGCGCCCGGTTCCTCCACCCGGAGTAACCGATATGATTTTGAAGTTCCGCCAACGGGCGGCGGCGGTGCGGGCATGAGCACCGCCGACCTCCAATGCACCCTCCTCACCAGCATCACCCCCAAACGCCTGAGCAAGCGCTTTACCCGCGTCGGTAACACCTTGGTCAAGGAGAGTGGCGGCAACCTGATCGACGGCATCGCCGAGTTCCTGACGTTTGACAGTCTGGCGGAATTTGTGGCGTTGCTGCCGACCTTGAAGCCGAATCAGGCGCTGGCTTACGGCGTCAACGGTCATAACCGTGCCAGAGTTATCCCGAAGGACACCAACCCTCCCGCCGGGAACAACCTACCGGTGATCAACCGCACCCGCGACCATTTCCGCTGGCCGGAAGGTGCCGGGCTGCTGATGCTCGACTATGACCCCGCACCAGACGGCAACCCTTTAGGCGCGGACGAACTGCACGCCGCCCTGGCCACTGCCTGCCCGGCGCTGGCCGATGCCCCGGCGATCTGGCGACCGTCGGCCTCAAGTTGCATCCACGACGCCCAGACCGACGAGGAACTGCGCGGCATCGGTGGACAACGACTATACGTCCCGGTCCTGAACACCCGCGACATCCCCCGCGCGGGACAAGCCCTGTTCGAGCGGCTGTGGCTGGCCGGCTTTGGTCGCTACGAACTTTCCAAATCCGGCGCCTTCCTGGCCCGGACTCTGATCGACGCCGGCGTGTTTCAACCGGAGCGGCTGGACTTCTGCGGCGGCGCGGAATGTGGGAAAGGTTTGGCGCAGCGTCTGCCCGATCCCGTCTTGATCAACCCCACCGCGCCTTATCTGGATACGGCGCTGATCCTCGACTTGACTCCCGACGAGCGCGCGACCCTTGACGCCCTCATGGCGCGAGAACGAGCAGCTCTGGATGAAGAACAGGTACGAGTTCGGGAAGCGTGGATTGCCGAACGGGTATCGGAACAGGTGGAGAAGCTGCCCGAACCCGAACGCGCCCAGGCCCGCCCCTCGTTGGAGCGAGTCTATCGACAGGCCGCCGAGGGTGGTCGGTTGGACTTGGATTTTGAAATCACGGTCGTGAAGAAGGGCGGCAAGACTCGCAAGCCGATCACCGTGCGGGAGCTGCTGGCCCACCGCGCCAAGTATCACGAAGCCACCACCCTCGATCCGTTGGAGCCGGATTACCCGAACGGCGAGGGCCGGCTGGTCGGGTGGCTGAATTTGCGGGCACGCCTGCCCTATCTGCAAAGCTGGGCGCATGGCGGCGTCCGGTATGGCTTAGGCGCGGAAGAAACACCAGACCCCACGCCAATAGATGACGGTTACTGGGAAAGCGTCATCGAGGATGCCCAAACCCAGCAGAAACAGCCGCCCGACCGCGTCTTGGTAATTCAGTGCGTTCCCGGCGCGTTGCCGGAGATGGTGGATCAGGCCGAATCCGCCCTGTGCAAGCACGAAAGCAACTTCTATCAGCGCGGCGGCCAACTGGTACGCTGGTGTGTGAGCCATGCCGAAACGGTGCGCGGCATTAGCCGCCCTGGCGGCGCGGTTATCATTCTGAATCAGGACGCCGATTATCTGCTGGATCGACTCAACCGCCTGATCCAATGGGAGCGCTGGGACGAGAAAAAGGAGGACTACAAGACTTGCAACGCGCCCCGGTCGGTGGCTAAGACGCTGCTGGCGCGGCGCGGGCATTGGAAAGCTGAGCCGCTGGTGGCCGTGGTCAACTCGCCTACCTTGCGACCGGATGGTTCCATTCTCGACGCGCCCGGCTACGACGCGGCAATGGGTTTGCTATTCGTCAATACCGCCGTGGAGTTCGAGCCGATTCCGCCGCGCCCGACCCGCGAACAGGCCACCGAGGCGCTGACCTTCTTTTATCAAGAAGTGCTGTCCGGGTTTCCGTTCGCCGCGCCCCATGACCGGAGCGCGGCGCTGTCGGCGATCCTGACCGCCTGCGTCCGGCACGCCCTAAAGGCTGCGCCGATGCACACCTTCAATGCGCCAGTCATGGCGTCGGGTAAATCGCTACTCGCTGACGTGGTGGCGCTGGTGGCGACCGGACACCCGGCGACGATCATGAGCTACACGCCAGACGGCGACGAGATGCGCAAGCGCGTCTTGTCCGTGCTGATGCAGGGCGATTTGGTGGTGAATCTGGACAACATCGAAGAGCCACTGGCCAGCCAGACCCTTTGCAGCGTGTTGACGCAGGAATCGTTCACCGACCGGATTCTCGGAGTGAACAAGACCGGCACCGCGCCGACATTGTGTTGCTGGCTGGTGACCGGCAACAACCTGGTGGTGGCGGGCGATCTGACCACCCGGATTGTGCCCTGCAATCTGGACCCCCAAGTGGAGCGACCCGAAGAACGGGAGTTTTCGCGCAATTTGTATGACTGGATTCCCGCGCATCGCCCCGCCCTGGTGCGCGCGGTCTTGACCATGCTGCGGGGCTATGTGGTGGCAGGCCGACCCAAGCAACCGATCAAGAATTTTGCCCGGTTTGAGGATTGGAGCGGGTGGGTGCGTTCCGCCCTGGTCTGGTTGGGCGAAGCCGATCCACTGACCGGACGGGAACAGTTGGAGGACGGCGATCCGGTACGGGTCAAGTTACGGGCGCTGTTGCTGGCCTGGTTTGCCGTCTTCAAGACCGTGCCAGCCACCGCCAAGGAAGCTGTGGCCCGCGCCAATGAGACGCAACGGCATGAAGAAGGGACGGAACAACCGGTCTACCCGGCGTTGCGGGAGGCGCTGGAGGAGCACTTCACCGACCGCAAAGGCGCGATCACCAGCAACGGTATCGGCTATTTCCTGCGGCAACACGCCGGACGGATTTTGATGGGTGCGCGATTCGAAGCCTACGGTGGAAACGCGGCGCGGGCGGCGTGGCGGGTGGTGGTCTTGGACGCCAACCTATTCGAGCGCGAAATGGAAAAAATATTGAACCCGCCGCCGCATCCCAACAATCCCAAGCATCCCAACCTTAATCAGCATCCCAACCCCCCCAAAACAGCCGGGAACCCGCATTCTTGCGTTACCGACCTGCCCGCCGAGGGTTGGGATGGTTGCCATGGTTGGGATGTTTCCCCCAAACCCGAAAATTTCGCCGATGGAAAAACAGCGTCGCCCGCCGCCCGCATCCTGGCTCGTCTGCGCGGGGTTCCGGCTGGCGTCGCCGACGAGGAACTGAAGCGCGCTGTCTGTACCGGGAAGGGCACGAGTCCGGCACTGGTGGATATGGCGCTGACCCGGCTGGTGAAGGAAGGCGCAATCGCCAAGGTTAACGGGCGGTGGGTGGAGGCGCGGGGATGAGCGCGATGAAAGTTATACCATATACGGCTAGATTATATTATAATATTTTTCAAACCCTCCCTTGGTG
>JAVMKH010000003.1:0-8385 GCA_031732935.1 Candidatus Contendibacter sp. | reverse complement strand
TTTGATTTTATCTTATCCGCACTAAAGTAGTAAAATATATTAGTAATTGGTATAAGTTATGTTTTTATAAACAAATACTTATTCTTCAAACGATAGCGGGTAGCGTTCGAGGTTCCGCCGTTTTCCCCCGCAGGGAGGGCTTTTTCTCTTGATACGTATAGGCGACGAGCGCCCCTAACAATCGGCAGGTGGCGCAGGGGGTTCTAGGCAGTCTCTCAAAGCATCTTCAGCAACGGTATCAGCTTGTATTTACGCTGGTGCTTCTCGCGCAGCGCGTCCAGATAGCTTTGCCATTCCGTCTTCTGACCAAGCGCCTCATATGCCCGCTTGACCTTGCGCAGCCACATAGCCGCGTCTTCGTAGTGGGCAGACTGGGCGCCATCCATGATCGGCTCCGCCTGCTGGCGGGCCTGAGCGATCACCCATTGTGGCTGGCGGTTCACGGCGGCGTCCATGACCCGCGCCAGGGTTCGGGGCGAGGTGTGGCGTTCGGTGGCCCCGATGGCGTCGTCAACCAGGTTTTCATGCAGGAAAATTTCGATCTTGATTTCATTGCTGACGCGGGCTTGCCGACGCAGGAAATCCAGCAACTGTCGCCGCAAGTCTAGCCAGTCCCCGCCGGCCAGTTTCTGGACCGACTGGTAAGCAGCGAGGCCCGGCGCGATGCGAAACGCGATGACGCCCGCTGCCCGTGCCCGTTCGATCTGGCCGTGCGCGGCGGCCCGGTCGCGCAGCCAGGCCGCCAGTTCACTTTGGGGATGCGAATCGTACAGGCCAAGCTCCGTCATCCGTTCCGCGACCGTCGAAAATTCTTCATCTTGCCGCGCGCTCGCATCCAGCCGTTGCAGGTTGTGCTCGGCCACCTGGAGCGCTGGCTCGATCTCGCCGTGCTCATACAACCCCTTGGCAAGTTCCAGCGCGCCGGCGTCGGACAGCGGCTGTTCCAACCCGGCGCGCACGGCGTCCCCGACCCGGCCCAATTGCAGCAGATGCAGTGCGTAAAGATCGTGCTGCTTCTCGGCCTTGGCCAGGTGGAGATACGCCTCGTCCTGGCCGGTGCGTGCTAGAACCCGCAGTCGCGCTTGGGTGACCTGCACTCGCCAGTGGAAGGGTGGCGGATCGACTCCCCACAGGCCGCCCGGCGGCTCTTCGCCGCACAGAATGGCGCACAGGCCAGGATCGTCCCAACCCTGCTGAACGACAATTTGCAGGTTTTCCAGGGGTTCGGCGGCGGATTCATCGAAGTCTTCCATCCAGTCCCCCAGACGGTTCGCCCAATACTGGCGTTCCTCGGCGCTCAAGCTGGGATCGAGCAGGGCCTCGATCCAAAGCGCGGCGGTTCCATCGAAGAAGACGCTAGTATCCTCGCCGGTCTCTTCCAACATTTCCCAATGCTTGCTGAATTCATCGGTGATGGCTTCCAGAATCGCCAGAGCGGTGCGACCATGGCCAGCGTCCAGCGCGGGCCGGGCTTGCTCCGCCAGTTCGACGACATCATCCACCACGCCGTAACCGTCCTCGCTGTAGTCCTCGTCCCAACCGCCGCGCGAGCGCAGGGCGTTGCGAACACTTTGCCGCAGCGCGCGGGTGTCCACCGCAGCGGCTATTGGCGCGGCAACTCCCGTCGGTCCGGTGAAGGTGACGTAGGGCAGGGTGGCCTCGATCATGTCGCTCAGGCGCGGAATTCGATCCGCCAGTTCCAGCACCAGCGCCTGGAGTTGCGAGCGATCCAGCGCCACCAGCTTTTCGGCCAACGGTGAACGGATGTCCACTTCGTCCGGTTGTTTGGCGTAGGCCAGCAGGGTAGCGACAATATGCTTGCACCAACCTCCGTACTCATAAGGGCAGGTGCAAGTGGCGTCGGCCACACCTCCGGCGCCGAATTCGATCCACACTCGATAGGGCCGGGGCGCGTTGCCCTGGACGTCCGCCTCCAGTTCGTCGCCGCGCAGCACCAGCGTCTCGACCGCGCCGCTCCTGAAATACTCTTCGCCCCGGTGGATCGACCGGTCGGTGGCGTATTGGGGCAACGCAGCGGGATCGAAGGCGGGGGAGGGCATCGGGAACAACCTCAGTCTTTGAACATGCGGGGAAGTAATTTGACGAAATGGAGGAAGCCGCGCAGGCGGTCGTCGAACGCGCGACCGTGCAGCAGATGCAGCGCGCCTTTCAGGCCATCGTACAGTTGCGCATCGTAAGGATGCCAGAACAGGTTGCGTTTGGCGAAGGGCAGCAATTCGGTGGTGACCACCTGCGGCTGGGTCATTTCGTCGAAACCCAGTTCGCCGTGACTGCGGCCAATGCCGGATTCCTTGACCCCGCCCCAAGGCGTTTCAGCCATGCCGTGAGTCAGCAAATGATCGTTGATGGTGATCACCCCCGCATGGATGCGCCGACCCAGCGCCACGGCCTCGCGCGTATTGCTGGACCACACCGAGCCGGTCAGCCCGAGGCTGGAGTCGTTGGCTAGTTCGATGGCCTGATCCATGTGGTCCACCTGCATGATGCCCAGCACCGGCCCGAAGGTTTCCTCGCGCATCAGCGCCATGGTGTGATCGACGTGGATCAGCACCGTAACCGGATAGAAATTGGCATGGGCATGGGCGGGGTCGATCTTGACCTGGGCGAGAATGGTCGCGCCCCTAGCCAGGGCGTCGTCCACCTGGCGCTGGATGGTCTTGAGTTGACGCTCGGTGCACATGGCGCCCACGTCGACGTTGTGGTGAGTGTTGGGACCCTGCCGCAGCGCTTCCACCTTTTGCTTGAGCAGATTGATGAACGGTTCATACACATCACGGTGGACGTAGATGCGTTCGACCCCGCCGCAGGACTGACCGCTGTTTTGCAGGCCGGCCCACATCGCGCCGTTGACCGCCCGCTCCAGATGGGCGTCCGGGCAGACCAGCATCGGATCGTTGCCGCCCAGTTCCAGCGAAACGGGAACCAGGCTTTCGGCGGCCTTGGCCATGAGAATCTTGCCGACCGGCACCGAACCGGTGAAGAACAGTTTGTCCACGTGGTTGTCCGGCTCCAGCAGAAGCTGGCCGATGATGGCGCCGGGAATGTTGAGATGAATGAATACGTCGGTCGGCAACCCGGCGGTCTGGATCATCTCCTCGATCTTGCGCCCGACCATCTGGGTTTCCGGCGCGGTTTTGAAAATCACCGTGTTGCCGGCCAGCAACGCCGGCACGATCTCGTGCATCGGGATGCCGAGCGGGTAATTCCATGGGGCGATGATGCCGATCACACCGAACGGAATGCGGAAAATCCGGCTGCGCTTGTTCAGGAACAGCAGCGACCCGGCGCGGACCTTGCGCGGCTTGAGAAAGTGTTTGGTGTTCCTAGCGTAGTAATCAATGGCCATGGCGCTGGGCAGCACCTCGGTGGCCAGCGCCTCGACCCGGGTCTTGCCGACATCATTGGCGATGGTTTCGCTGACTGCGTCGGCGTTGTCGACCAGATAATCCCGAATTCGCAGGATGTAGCGCACCCGCTCCTCCAGCGGTAGCGCCGCCCAGGCCGGTTGCGCGGCACGGGCGCGGCGGAGGGCTTCGCGGGCCTCCTCGGGGGTATTCATCCGCGAATAGCCGACGATGTCGCCGGTGGCGGGATTGACGCAGACGGTCTGGCGGAGATCGAAAGTCTGGGGCGTGCTCATGGGGCGTCCTCGGCGAACGGATGGAGATGGCGATGCGGGCCGATATAGCCAGACCTAGGCGGGATTGGCTTGTAAGAGCTGGTTTTGTTGAGGCGAATACTGGGTTTTAGGGAAGTTGGCGGTTCCAGGCATTTGCCCGCCGCGCCGAACGGGATTAGATTGACGCCTTTCCGACCATGGCTCGACCGTCAATGTCCAAAATCACCAAGAGCATTTACCGCGTTTTGTTCGTCAACCAGGGCAAGCTGTACGAACTTTATGCCCGGGAAATCTATCAGGGCGAGCTGTACGGCTTCATCGAAGTTGAGGAGCTGATCTTCGGCGAACGTTCGGGGGTGCTGATCAATCCGGCCGAGGAGAAGCTGCAAAACGAGTTCGCCGGTGTGAAGCGCACGTTCGTTCCCCTGCACTCCGTGGTGCGGATCGACGAGGTGGAACGGGAAGGTGTCAGCAAGGTTCGGCCGGTGGAGGGGGGCGATAACGTGACGCCGTTTCCACAGCCGGCGTTTCCATCCGGTGGCGGGCGCGGCAAGGATTGAGCGGTCGGGTTGGCGATTTTTCGGGGGATGCGGTGATGGAAACGGCGGCGTGGTGGGAAATCCTGTTGGGGGGATTGGCGGCGGTGCTGGTGATCCTGTGGTTTCGACCGGGCCTCAAGGCGGCGGCCGAACGAAGCCGGGCCGCTCCGAAGGATTGGCCGGCGGCACTGATTCCGCTAGGGCTGGTGGCGCTGTTCGTGCTGCTGCTGATTTGGATGTTGCGCTGAGTACGGCTTTGCGCGACAAGGTATCCGTCGCGGCGTGTGGACCGCTTACTCTTCCAACGCCGCTCGCGCCGACCCGTTCGTGTTCATGTCGATGTTGCGGCGTCGTTGGATATTTTTGCCCTCCACCAGATAAACGATGTGTTCGGCGATGTTTTTGCAATGGTCGCCGATCCGTTCCAGCGCCTTGACGATGAAGACCACGTTGATCGCGTGCCCGATGGTGCGCGAGTCCTCCATCATGTAAGTGATCAGCCGCCGCAGCGCCGACTGGAATTCCTGATCCAGTTCGTCGTCGCTGTGGATGATGGTCAGCGCTTTTTCCACGTCCAGGCGGGCGAGGGCATCAAGGCTGTCGTGCAGCATTCCAGCCGCCAGTTCGGCTATCGGCCTCACATCGCGCAGCAGCCTGGCATTGGGTGGACTGGCGTCGCCGTCGTAGATTTGCAAAGTCATTCGAGCGATTTTTTTGGCCCCGTCGCCGATTCGTTCCAGATCAGTCACGGTATTGGCCAGCGACATGATCATCCGTAAATCGCTGCCGAGCGGTTGGCGCAGGGCAATCAAGTTGATGCAATCTTCATCGGCTTTGAGTTGCAGGCCGTTGATGATTCGGTCGCGGGCGATCACCTCGCGCGTGGCGACCATATCTTCCTCGTCAAGCGCCGCGATGGCGCGCTTGATCTGATCCTCGGCCAGCCCGCCCATTTCCAGCACCATGTTGCGGAGATTAGCGAGCTGTACATCGAACTGCTTGACGGTATGGGCTTCTTGACTGATGGCCATGGGTGGGGTACTCCCAGCGGATCGCAAGTGGCGGGCGGAATCAACCGAAGCGACCGGTGATGTAATCCTCGGTCAGCTTATGCTTAGGATTGGTGAAAATCTGGTCGGTTTCCCCAACCTCGATCAGATCGCCCAAATGGAAATAGGCAGTGCGCTGGGATACGCGGGCCGCTTGTTGCATCGAGTGAGTGACGATGATGATGGTGTAGTTCTCTCGCAGTTCATCGATCAATTCCTCGATCTTGGCGGTGGCGATGGGGTCGAGCGCCGAGCAGGGTTCGTCCATCAGGATCACCTCGGGATTGACCGCGATGGCCCGGGCGATGCACAGCCGCTGTTGCTGGCCGCCGGACAGGCTGGTTCCCGGCTCGTGCATCCGTTTCTCCACCTCCTTGATCAGGCCCGCCCGTTCCAGGCTGTCGCGCACCAGGTCATCCAGTTCGGCCTTGGTGTTGACCATGCCGTGAATGCGCGGTCCGTAGGCGACATTTTCGTAGATGGATTTGGGAAACGGGTTGGGTTTTTGGAACACCATGCCGACCCGAGCGCGCAGTTGGACCACGTCGACGCTTCTGTCGTAGATGTCGTCCTCGTCCAATTTAATCTGCCCGGTGATGCGGCAGATGGAGATGGTGTCGTTCATCCGGTTCAGGCAGCGCAGGAAGGTGGATTTGCCGCAACCGGACGGACCGATGAAGGCGATGACTTCGTTGGCGCCGATGTCGAGACCCACGTTCTTGATCGCGTGCTTTTCGCCATAATGGACGTTGACGCCGCGACAGACCATCTTGGGATGGTCCACCGTAATCTTGCCGACGGTTTGCCGGTTGTCGTAGTCGGTGACTTCGACGCTGGACAGCTTGCGCGCTTCGACGCCGCTGTTCAGCACCTGGTCCAGCGTGGCTTGGGTTTCGAGTGCGGTCGTGCTCATGGGCGATAATCCTTGGATTTTTTAATTTAGGTGTGGGGGCGGGCCGGCCAGCGCGCCTACCAGCGCCGCTCGAAACGCTTGCGTAGCAGGATCGCCAGGCCGTTCATCAGAATCATGAACGCCAGCAGCACCATGATCGCGGCCGAGGTTCGTTCCACGAACGCACGCTCCGGCAGATCGGACCAAAGGTAGATCTGCACCGGCAGCACCGTCGACGGGTCCATCAAGCCCTTGGGCACGTCCACGATGAAGGCGACCATGCCGATCATCAGTAGTGGGGCTGATTCGCCCAGGGCGCGGGCCATGCCGATGATCGAGCCGGTCAACATGCCGGGCATGGCCAGTGGCAGCACGTGATGCCCCACCATTTGTAGCTTGGATGCGCCCATGCCCAGCGCCGCCTCGCGGATGGAGGGTGGCACCGAGGTCAGGGCGGCCCGGCCGGCGATGATGATGACCGGCAAGGTCATCAGACTCAACACCAAGCCGCCGACCAGCGGCGCGGAACGGGGCAGGCCGAAGAAGTTGATGAACACCGCTAGGCCCAGCAGGCCGAACACGATGGACGGCACCGCCGCCAGGTTGTTGATGTTGACCTCGATTAGATCGGTCCAGCGGTTTTTCGGGGCGAATTCTTCGAGATACACCGCCGTGGCCACGCCGATCGGGAACGACAGCAGGAAGGTGACCAGCAGGGTGAAGAATGATCCCATCAGCGCGCCGCGAATGCCGGCCTGTTCCGGCTCGCGAGAATCGCCGTTGGTGAACAGGATAGTGTTGAACTGCTTCTCGATCTTGCCAGCGGCTTGCAGCTTGTCGAACCATTCAATCTGATTGTCCTTGATCGGCCGTTCCGACTCGTCGAGCGTGCGGTCGATGTTGCCCTTGATCAGGGTATCCACCGGAGCCGAGGCGAGCAGCCAAACCTCCTGGCTGACGCCGATCAGGGCGGGGTTGTGGAGTACCCGGTCTTGCAGTTCGTGGGCCGCGTCGGAACTGACCAGGCCGTATAAAGCCCGTAATTCCAGCCGGCCCTGCACGTTGGGAAACAGTTGACGCATTCCAGCGCGAACCAGCGCGGCATAATCGGCGGTCTCGATGGCCTGAGGGTCGCGGTTGCCCTGGGGATCGATCACGGCGGCGTCGAAGGTGATCGGCACCTGGATGTAGGTTTGCCAGAACGCGGGATAGCCCTTGCTGATGATATTGGCGAACATCAGCACCACGAAGGTCAATCCCAACGTAATGGCGATCAGTCCGTACCAGCGAAAGCGCCGCTCGGCGGCGTGCCGACGCGCGAGACCGGCGTTGACGATGGTCTTGATGTCCCGGCTGGGGATCTTCGTTGGGGGGGAGGCGGTCGGCTTATTCATACTGCTCCCGATACTTGCGCACCACATGCAGGGCGATGATGTTGAGGATCAACGTGACGACGAACAGCATCAGGCCGAGGGCGAAGGCAGCCAGGGTCTTGGGACTATCGAACTCCTGGTCGCCGGTCAGCAGGGTGACAATCTGCACCGTGACGGTGGTCACCGCCGCCAGCGGATTGGCGGTCAGGTTGGCCGACAGCCCGGCGGCCATCACCACGATCATGGTTTCGCCGATGGCGCGAGACACGGCCAGCAGAATGCTGCCGACGATGCCGGGCAGGGCGGCGGGCAGCAACACCCGCCTGATGGTCTCCGACTGGGTTGCGCCCAGAGCGTAGGAGCCGTCGCGCATGGATTGCGGCACGGCATTGATTACGTCGTCCGACAGCGAGGAGACGAAGGGAATGATCATGATGCCCATCACCAACCCGGCGGCCAGGGCGCTTTCCGAAGCGACGTGCAAACCCAGGACCGCGCCAAGTTCGCGAATGAAGGGAGCGACGGTCAAGGCGGCGAAGAAGCCGTAGACCACGGTCGGGATGCCGGCCAGGATTTCCAGCGCTGGCTTGGCGACGGCGCGGAATTTCGGGGTGGCATATTCGGACAGGTACAGCGCCGACATCAGGCCGATGGGTACGGCGACCAGCATGGCGATGCCGGAAATCAGCAGGGTGCCGGCGAACAGCGGCACCGCGCCGAAGGCACCGGAAGAGCCGACCTGATCGGCGCGCAGGGCGGTTTGTGGGCTCCACTGCAAGCCGAACAGGAATTCGGTGATGGGGATCTGGCGGAAAAACCAGATGGATTCGAACACGACCGACAGCACGATGCCGATGGTGGTGAAAATGGCGACGGTCGAACTGACGATCAG
>JAVMKH010000002.1:0-8448 GCA_031732935.1 Candidatus Contendibacter sp. | reverse complement strand
TGGGTTAAATCGCCAACGAGATTCTGCTCGTCGAAATCGTGGCAACAGGACAGCACTTTACCCATTGGATTAATATAGAGCGCATAATTTGGGAGATCGCAATAGCCCTTGACGGGTGATTTGGCATACTGGGTAATATGTCCTGCACGCCCGACCCAACCCATGTAAATAGTCCGGTCGGTATGTAAAATTTTGCCTGAATATCGAGAATGCGCGTACTCATAAAGATCCCGATTGTTCTGCAACGCTTCTTCATCGTAGGAGTTGAGCAATAAGAGATCGAGGCCGCTCTCAAAAAGTCTGTCGAGACGTTCGCGGTTGAGAAGGTCACCGTTGCTCACCAAGGTATGAAGGCAATCGGGCAACATCAGATTGGCGTAACGGATAAATTCATAAATACGTTTGTCTGTTAACGGTTCATTGGTACTAAACAAGGATAGGCGACCTGCAAAATTCATCTCCGCCAACTGATCCATGATTCTGAAAAACAGGCTGGCGGACATCGGATTTGCTGGCACATCATTTCGGATTCCGTACAGGCAGAAGTGACAGGTTCGATTACAGATAGTGTTGGTTTCAATATTGACCTGAAGAAACTGTCTGGTCGGCAAACCCCATTCAAAATATTTTCGATAGTAAAAGAGCATGAATAAATCTTTAAATTTTTGAGTCAATTTTTTCAGCATACTCGATCCTTGCTTGGCAGCGAGGGTACTCGTAGAGGGAAGGAGACGAACGTTTACCGCCCGATCATCGTTAAAAACTCGGTCTCATAAGCCCCCACCATTCGCTGAATAGACAACTGTTTTGCTCTATCCAATCCGCGCGCCGCCAGTACCTGCCGGTTGGCTGGCTCAGCCAGCAGCCTCAGTACCGCCGCCGCCAGCGCGTCCGGGTCGTTCGGCGGCGTTAGCACCCCGTATTCTCCACCTCCGAGTATCTCGCGGGGACCGTAGGGACAATCGGTGGCAACCACCGTCGTGCCGCAGGCCAAGGCTTCCAACAGGGTGTAGCCGAAACCCTCGAACTGGCAGGTGTGGATGAACACATCGGCACGCCGCAGGTAGGGATAAACAGGATCGCGATGACCCAAAAATCGTACCGCGCCGGACAACCCCCAAGCAGCGACTTGCGTCTCCAATGCCGCCCGTTCCGGACCGTCGCCCAGAATCAGCAGAATCGCCGCCCGCGCGGCGTGAATCCGTCGGAATGCTTCCAGCAACAGACCAAGATTCTTTTCCGGGGCCAACCGGGCAATGGCGCAGAGCATGGGGGTTTCGTCCCCGTCCAGATCGGCAAGTTCCGGAATTTCAGCCCGCACGGCATGCGCGGCGGCCAAATCAATACCATTGGGAATAACCGCGATCCGGCCAGCGGGAGTGAAAAATCGCCGATGCAACTCATCGGCCGTGCCTTGCGAGGGGACAATCACCCGGTCGGCCAGCAGCGCGGTGCCAAACACCGCCGCCCACAGGAACAACCACCGCTGGAAACGGGGTTCGTGGTAACGCATGTATTCGAAAAAAGGCCCGCGGAAACTGGCTATCACCTTCATCCGACCGCCGCCCAAACGTCGGCCCAGCGCCACCAGTGCCGAGGGGTAATGCATCATGCCAAGCGCCAAATCCGGTCGAACGTCTCGCAACAACTCCGCCGCGCGTCGGCCATCGGCCAGCAACTTGCGGCCATCCTCGAAACCGCCAGCCAACCCATAGACGGATGTATCTTGAAAGTCATCGTACTGAGGCGGTAGCAGAGGACGGAGGACCGCCGGCGCGGCCAGGGTCACGCGATCAAACAACCGGCGATCCAGATATTGCAGAAGATTGGCGGTAGTTCGCTCGGCACCACCGAACACATAGGCGATATGCAGAATCAGCAGGTGGATGATCGCCTCCTACAATACATCGGCGAAACCCGGCTCCAGCCGGCGAAAGATTTGTATTCCCACGGCCAGCGCGCCCGCGGCGAACAGAATCAACCCGATCAACACGGCGGGTTCCGGCCAGACTCCGGCCAATACCGCGCCGTGATAAGCCTCGGCGAAGGCGGTAAATGGATTGAGATGGATCAAGCCACGAAACTCCTCCGGCACCAGCGATAGCGGGTAGAGCACCGGCGCGGTGTAGAAAATGACCGCCAGCAATAGCGCCAGCACCTGGGTGGTATCGCGCAAGTAAACGGTGAAGGAAGCCAACAGCAACCCCAAGCCGGCGGTCACCGCGAACTGGAGGCTCAGCAGCACCAGCACCGTCAACCACGCACTCGCCGGCAACCCGCCCCGCCATACGGCGAACACGGCCAGGAACAAGAGATAGCTGAGTCCATGCACCAGAAATGCGGCGGCGGTGGCGGCCAGTGGGAATACTTGTACCGGAAAGTGGACCTTGCGGACGACATCGCGGCGGCCGATGATGGCGCTGGCGGCGCGGTTCAATCCATCCTGAAAGGCGAACCACGGCAACAGCGTCGACAACAGGAAGGCGATGAACGGCGTGTCCGCCAGCACCGAACCCTCTGGAAACCGGGTACGCATGACCGTGGCGAACACCCACCAGTACAGCAGGATGAACAGAACCGGCTGCACGATGCTCCATAATACGCCCAGGAGAGAACCCGCGTATTGCTCGTGCAGTTCCCGCCCGACAAAGGGCGGGAACATCCGCAGCGCGCCGGGCAACCGCCGGATCAGTTTCATCCGCCGCGATGCCCGTTACCGCGCTCAGTAACGGGTGAAGGTCTTTTCAGCCACCTCATCGTAATACTCCCGATACCAGTCGTTATTCACGAATACCCAGGTTTCCGCAAACGCAATGGTCTTAAGCGGTTGGCTGATGGTCTTGCCGGACGAACTCTTAAACTCGGGAACCGATGCATCGATTTCGACTTGCACCCTGGCGATATTGCCCTTCTGGGTGATCTGGCCAATCTGATAGCGATGATACTTGACCGTGCCCTTGCTGGAGAGATAGGCCCTGAAATCGCGCTTGTTGCGGTAGAAAGGATCCATGAGAGCGTAAGTCGTCTCGTATTGACCGTCCTGCATGGCTTGCCAGTAGGTGGTCGCCCGTTCGCGCAACTTGGCTTCGGTCGCGCGGGACTGCGTTTCCGCCATTTTGAATTCCTCGGCGCCGCGCCGCGCCTCGTCCCACGTGAAGGCGTACAGGACGTAGTCCATGTCCTTTTGTTTCAGCAGGGAATCGTCTCTGTACTGCTCGGCGACCAGGAAGAAACGGTCTCCCCGCTTGAGCAGCACGCGGGGCTGCGGATCCAGGCCCAGATTCCAGACACCCGGCCTGGCCAGCGGCACCGCCGGCTCCCAGGTCGCGCCGTAGTCCCGGGAATAACTGACATAGACGTTGGGACGGATACCGCGCCAATCCTCCCACGCCAACAGGACGGTACCCGGCTCCGCGCCCAGGGCCAGAACTGGATACTGCGCCCGAGTCAGTCGGAGGTCGTCGGGACGCACGGTCTGCGGCTTTTGCCAGGTCGAACCGTTATCCGTGGAGCGCACCACGTAGACGTTGTTTTTGCTGTCGGGATCGCGCAGTCGCCGGTTACCATCCAGCGCGATCAGGAGATGCCCTTTGTCGTCGGCGACAACGCTGAGGCCACCGACATCCAATCCACGCAGGTCTTCAATGGCGAACCGCTTCCAGGTTTGGCCCTTGTCGTCGGAATAGACCCCTTCCAGCAACGGGTCGGCACCCTCGCCGTACTGTCCCAACCAGACCAGGAACCAGCGCTCCCCCGACTTGAAGGCTTCAAAAACCGGGGCGATCGGCGGCGCGTCGGTGATTTTCGTCACGGGGCCAAAATTTTTTTTGGCACGGTCGAACACGCGCTGGGTCATCGCCAGCTGGCCTTCGTGCGTCATCCAGGAAAAGACCGGGATGACATCCCGGTCGACGATCCAGGCGGGATAACGACCCGGCATGACCCGTTCCACCGGCGACAGCGCCTTGCCGCCCTGCTCGACCGTACGGAAGTAGAGGTGGTATTTCTCCTTGCTGTCCGGATCGCCTTTTTCACCCAGCCAGAGCAGATATTCCACATCTCCGTCGCGCGCCAGCTTGAGTCGAGTCAGCGGTTCCGATTCCTCGCCGGCCACCACGACCGGCGGCGGCGCGATGCCGGTAGGGTCGAGCTTGGAGATCAGGTACAGATGCTTGCGTGGCAGCTTGTCTCGCCACAACAGGGCCAGCCCATCATCGACCGGCGTCATGGCCAGGCCGGATTGCTGGCGCGGCCGATCGGCGGCCCCCAATCCCAACTCGGCGCCATCGGGTCGCCGCACGTACAAGGTGTTGTCCGCCCCGTAATACGCGAACCAGGGGCTTTCCTTCCCGGAGAGCGCGAGATCCCAACCAGCGTACTGATCCGGGAGTTTCCCGTTCAACACCATGGGATTGAGGGAGTCGGCCACCGCGGACGCCGCGACCAGCAATGCCCCCATCAGAGCCATCATCAGTTTCATCATGACCTACCTTCGAAAACGTGCCGCGAGACCGCCGTTGATGGAAGCCACACTTCATGCCAATCGGAAAGGAAACAAAAAGGGCCACCCGAAGTGGCCCTCCTGTTGCCGCGGTCCACGCCGCGGCGAAGGGGTTACTGATTGGTGCTCAGCACATCGGCCTGGATGTATTGAAGGGCGGTGTTGGTCTGAGCCGGGGGCCAAGGCAACGCACCCGCCGGATTCGCCGCGTTGAACGCCGCCAACCTGCCCAAATCGACCAGCGGGAACGGCGAGTTGAGCGTCTGGTCCTTGGTGATCTGGAACACCGGGAGCAGCGGGAAAGTCGGCACGCCGGGGTAAACCACGCGCGCCTGCGACTCGCGGATCCCCTTCCGCAGCCAGAAGCCGTTGTTATAGCTGCCGCCACCGGCGTCCTGGCCATCCAGCGTGGCCGGCGGCTTGTCGTTATACTCCAACTTCAGCACGACGGCCTGACCGGATCTGACGGCGACGTTGGTCCACCCGCCGGAGTCGGCCAGGAACTGCCGGGTGGCTTCGCTGATCATCGTGGGAACATCCACCTTGGCCACGCACACCACGGGCACAGCAATCTGGCCGGAGAACGGATTCTCGTCGCGATCATACATGACATCGGGCGCAGGGTTATCCGGAGAGTTCACCTGCAAACCGACGGTCGCGGCGATGGTGCCCGACAACTGGAAGGGAGCGACCGTCCCGATCGGCGTCACGAACAGCGAGGTCGTGACTTCCGCGAACGGCATGACCCCGATCGGAACCCAGTAATTGTCCGGATCGGCGTTGGCGGGAACCGGAACCAGCACCTCGCCGGCGTTCTCCACCCGGTCGGAGAAGTCATAGGGATTCCCGGCCGCAATAGCCTGCGTGGCCGGATCCCAAGCCACGATATCGGCCGCGTTATAGGCGCCATAACCCCAAACCGCACCTTCCGTGAATTGAATGATGAACGCCTCGCCATGAACATCCTGGCCGGCAAAGAACCGATCATTATTGTCGATCATCGCGAAGGCGCGGATCGGCTTCACGGTACGGAAGATCGCGAAGCTCTTGTCGTATACGGCCTTGGTCGACGCGGGCTCGAACAGCACGGCTTTCGCATCGCCGAACTGACCGCTGACGTCAAACGTCACGACGTCATTCGGGCTGGTGGGTTGCGAGTAGTTGGCCTCCACGCAACTCGTGCTGGCGCTGTCGGCGCCCTTCTTGTAATAGTACCGGTAGTGAAGATCCGGGACTGAAAAATCATCGTCGTTGACGGCCGTCAGGATGGTGGTTACCGTATCGGAAGCCACAACGTACGGGAAGAGAACTTCGTCAGCCTGCGCGGCGTTCATACCGACCACCGCGGTCCCCAAACTCACGGCCACGGCGGCTGCAATTTTATTCACCTTAAACTTCATAGCGTCAGCTCCTAAGCGTTGGCACAAGACAAACCTGCAAGAAGGTTCCGGACCATTCCAAAAACAGTTCAGCGGTTACGCACACGCTTGTCTGTACGGTTATGGTAGACACGCCTCACTGCCTGTGGATTTTACACAACAAAGTGTTGCTGTCAATACAGCAACCCAACAAATCAACTTCTTTTTCAGGATAAAATTGGGACCCACCCTAAGGGTCAAGCGTGATAAATCACGGCAATTCCGAAAGTTAGCATTATATTTGTCATCCGGTTCGCCATATCGGGCCACGGTATGGCTGTTGCCAAAACACAACAAGCCCGTCAAAATCGCCACTGCGGCCGCCATCATCGTCAAACGATGGCTTCGATGAAGCTATCGCTTTGAATATAAATCGCTTTTGGCATCTCGCCCGCCGCATGAAGCGCCCACATCGCCCAAAACGACCGTTCGAGGTCTCGAACGAAACGACCCGTATCGAATGGCGGCCCCGCCAGACGACGCTCTTGCAGGCACGTCCGCAGTTCCTCCAACCGCTCCGGTTTCCGCGCCAGCGAAACCGCCAATGCCTCAAACGCTTCCACATCTTCCGCAATCAATTCGAGCAATCCTAGCGCGGTTAGGAGACTTGTGCAAACGCGGGATTGAAAACGGCTCCCCCGCAAGGTAAGGATCGGTAATCCCGCCCACAGGGCGTCGCTGGCCGTCGTATGAGCATTATAGATGAATGTATCGAGAAACAAGTCGGCCAATCGGTGCCGCTCGAGATGCTCGGCCTTGGGCAGGCGGGGCGCGAACACCAGCCGCGCCGGATCCACGCCGCGGTCCGCCGCGGCTCGACGCAACCGGTCGGCGCCGTCGTCGGTCAATAACCATAGCACACTGCCCGGTACTCGCATCAGAATTCGCATCCACGCCCCGAAGGTTTCCGGCTCGATCTTGCCGGGATGGTTGAAACAACAGTAGACGAAGGCGTCCTCGGGCAGACCCGCATCGGTCCGGGTCATGCCCGTCGCCGCGATGGGTTGCTCGTCGTTGTTCACCTGATAGCAGGGCAGATAAACCGGACACTCGCTGAACCAGGGCCGCGACTCCTCCGGCAACACGATCTGGTCCGCGATGAGATAAGGAACGTACTCCGCGCCCAGCGTACCGGGATAACCGAGAAAGCTCACCTGGACTGGCGCCGGCCGCAACGCGAACAGTTCCGGCCGCGCGAACCGGGTGTAACCATGCATGTCCACCAGGATGTGAATCCTTTCTTGGGCGACCCGCAACGCGGCATCGGCATGGCTCAATTCGGTCAGGTCCACGAACCGATCACACCCGTCGACGATATCCCGCCGGTACTCGCTGCCATCATCGGGACGCAGGCCAAACCCGACGATCTCGAACCGCGTCCGGTCGTGAACCCGGAACAGCTTGCGCGCCAGATGCGCGGTCGCGTGATTCCGAAAATCGCCGGATACGTAACCAATCCGCAGCCGGCCCTCGTCGGGGGCGGACGGCCATTCGATCCGCAGCCTCCCCCGGACCGGGGCCATGTGCGCCGCCACCGCGGCCGCCTGCGCGCGCGCCACCGCCATTTGCAGGGCAGGCGTAACGGGCAGCGTCAGCAAACGAAACGGTTCGATGCCGGCGACGAAACCATACCGCAAGGCATCGGCGGCGAAGTCCTCAATCCTCGCCAACACCGCTTCGCGATCGGTCCAATCGCACTGGGACTGGGCATCGAAAAACCCGATCAGATACAATCCCCGCGCCGTATAGCGCTTGGCCAAGCCATCCGGCTGGGTCTCGCCGGGCAACCGCCAAGGCTCGAACATGGCTTCCAGGTGCCGGTGCGGATAATGCTTCCACAAATCCTGGAGGATCGCATCGGCCTCCTCGAATCGCCACAGCGCGGCCAGCGCCCGGGCCTTGACGCAGAGTGCTCCGAACCGGGTTTCCGGCGCGGCGAGCGGCCCCTCGATTCCCTCCAATGCCTCGGCAAAGCGCCCCAGGCGCACTCGCAAGGTGGCGCGATGCAAACCCAGGGTCGGATCGGCCGGCGCCAGCGCCAGCGCCAGCGCAACGGCCTTCAACGCCTCTTCGAGCCGGCCGCCGCCGCCCAACAGCACCACTTTGGCCGACAGAGCCGCCACGCGACCGGTTGGGCCCAGATCGGACAGCGACAGCAGACGATCGCAGACGGCCAGCGCCTCCGCCGGCCGCCCCAGCCGGCGGAGCGCCTCGACCTGGTGCAACAACGCATCGGGATGGTTGGGACACGATGCCAACATCCGAACCGATGCCGCAAGGGCCTCCTCGGCGCGGTCGAGCGCCATGCAGGCCGCGATCCGGCCCAGGAGGCACTCACCGTCATCCGGTCGCAACGCCAGGGCTTGGTCGAGCGCGTTCAATGCCGGCTCGAGTTCTCCCAATTCCCAGCAAATGCGCCCCAATTGCCGCCAAACATCGACATCGTCAGCCTGGGTCTGGCTGCGCTGCCGGTAGCGGGCCTGCTCCTGCTTGAGCCACACGCGGCGCAGCGCGGCTTGTGCTTGCGGT
>JAVMKH010000001.1:31183-43847 GCA_031732935.1 Candidatus Contendibacter sp. | reverse complement strand
ACTGTCGGGCCGGGCCAAGGACATCGGCTCGGCGGCGGTGTTCGTGGCGCTGCTGAACGCCGCCGTGGTGTGGTTGCTGATTCTGTGCTCCTGAATCGGTGGCGCGCTACCGTTCGCCCACCGTCCTCGGTTCGTCCAGCCCCCGCTCCGCCAGGGCCGCCGCCCGGAACAGCGCCCGGCCCTTGTTCATGGTTTCTTCCCATTCCTTTTCTGGCACTGAATCGGCGACGATGCCAGCTCCGGCCTGGACGTGGAGCAGCCCATCCTTGAGCACGGCGGTGCGGATGGCGATGGCGGTGTCCATGTTGCCGGACCAGGACAGATAGCCGACCGCGCCGGCATAGATGCCGCGCTTGACCGGCTCCAGCTCGTCGATGATCTCCATGGCCCGAATCTTGGGGGCGCCGCTGACCGTGCCGGCCGGGAAAGTGGCCCGCAGCGCGTCGATGGCCGTGAGGCCGGGACGCAAGCGGCCGATAACGTTCGAGACGATGTGCATGACATGCGAGTAGCGTTCGATCACCATCTTCTCGGTCAATCGGACGCTGCCGATCTCGCTGACCCGACCCACGTCGTTGCGGCCCAGATCGATCAGCATCAGATGTTCCGCCAGTTCCTTGGGATCGGCCAGCAGCTCGGCTTCCAATGCCTGATCCTGTTCCTCGGTGGCGCCGCGCTGGCGCGTGCCGGCAATGGGTCGCACCGTCAGCAGCCCGTCCTCCAGCCGCATCAGGATTTCCGGGGAGGATCCGACGATGTGCAGCTCGCCCAGATTGAAGAAGTACATGTAGGGCGAGGGGTTCAGGCCGCGCAGCGCCCGGTACAAATCCAGCGGCGCGGCCCGAAACGGTGCCGACAGGCGCTGCGATGGCACCACTTGCATGCAGTCGCCGGCCAGGATGTATTCCTTGATCCTCTCGACCGCGTTTTCGAATCCCCGCTGGGTGAAGCCGGAGACGAATTCGATCTCTCGCGCGACCGGATGGGGGCGATACGGCGCATAGAGCGAGCGCGGAGCGCGCAATAGTTCGCTCCAGTCGTCCAGGCGTTGCTGGGCGCGGGAGTAGGCGCGCTCCACCGCCGGGTCCACCAGGGTGATCAAATAAAGCCGCCCGGCCAGATTGTCGAACACCACCACGTCTTCCGACACCAGCAACAGGATGTCGGGATTGTCCAGCGGGTCGGGGTTGGGGCAGCGGGCTAGCCTGGGCTCGATGTAGCGGATGGTGTCGTAGCCGAAATAACCGACCAGACCGCCGATGAAGCGCGGTAATCCCTCGCCGGTCGCCGGCACTCGGTAACGGCTCTGAAACTGCTCAAGCCAGGCCAGCGGGTCGGAACAGTCCAGTGATTCGACGATTTCGCCGGCGTGTTCAACGGTCACCCGCTGGCCGCGCACCCGGACGATCTTGCGGCAGGGCAGGCCGATGATCGAGTAGCGACCCCATTTCTCGCCGCCCTGCACCGATTCCAGCAGATAGCTGTAGGGCGCGTCGGCCAGCTTGAGATAGGTGCTCAGTGGGGTGTCAAGGTCGGCGAGGACCTCACGGGCGACCGGAATGCGGTTGAAGCCTTGTTCAACCAGGCGCTGAAATTCGTTCTGATTCATGATGAGGGGCAGCCTTGAACAGCGAAAACGGAAAATGGCGCGTTGCGAGACGGCGTCAGGCCGGGCGGCGCCATCGGAAATCCATGGCCGGCTTCGGACGCGCGAAACGGAAAAAAAACGGGATGCTGTTCATTCAGGCGGGTTGGCGCAACAGGGCGGGCAAATCCGCGATCGAAGCGATCACGGCGTCCGGCTGGGCGTCGTGGATATCGTAGCCGTGATTGTAGCCATAGGGTACGCAGACGACCGGGCAACCCGCGTTGCGGGCCGCGCCCACGTCGTTGAGCGAATCGCCGACCATCAGCCCTTGCCGGATCGGCACGCCCAGTCGCTCGGCGCACAACAACAGGGCGTCTGGAGCGGGCTTGGGATTGGGGGCGCATTCACCGCCGACCACGGTGGTGAAAAAGCAGCCGATGCCCACCCGGTCCAGCAGGGGTAAGGCGAATTCGGCCGGTTTGTTGGTCACGCAGGCCATCGGCCAGCCAGCGGCGCGCAGTTCGGCCAAACCCTCGATCACGCCGGGATAGAGGCTGCTATGGACGCTGATGTGGGCGGCGTAGGCGGTCTTGTACAGCAGTCGAGCGCGAGCGAACAGCTCCGGTTCCGCCCGCCCCGCCATGTCGTTGGTCAGGGCGCGGTGAATCAGGTTGTTCATGCCGTTGCCGACCCAGGTCCGTACCCGCGCTTCCTCGCGCGCCGGCAGACCTAGCTCTCGCAGCATGACGTTCACCGCCGCGGTCAGGTCGGGAACGCTGTCCACCAGGGTGCCGTCCAGGTCAAAGAACAGTGCGGTGATATTTTCAAGCATGGGGTGGCGGGTACTTCGCTTGGGCCAACTCGGCGCGCATCGCCATCAGCGTGGCTCGATAGTCGGGGGTGTTGAAGATGGCGGAACCGGCCACGAAGGTATCGGCGCCAGCCTCGGCGATCCGGCGGATGTTGTCGATCTTCACCCCGCCGTCTACTTCCAGCCGAATGGGGTAGCCGCTGGCGTCGATCATCCGGCGAACCTCGCGTAGCTTGTTCAGGGTGCCGTCGATGAAGCTTTGGCCGCCGAAACCGGGGTTGACCGCCATCAGCAACACCATGTCCACCTTGTCCATCACGTACTTCAGGTATTCCAACGGGGTGGCGGGATTGAACACCAGCCCGGATTGGCAGCCACAATCGCGGATGATTTGCAGGCTGCGGTCGATATGTTCGCTGGCTTCGGGGTGGAACGTGATGTAGCTGGCGCCAGCGGCGGCGAAATCGGGGATGATCCGGTCCACCGGCTTGACCATCAGGTGGGCATCGATGGGCGCGGTGATCCCGTGCTTGCGTAAAGCCTCACACACGATCGGTCCGACCGTCAGGTTGGGGACGTAATGATTGTCCATCACGTCGAAATGGACGAGATCCGCGCCCGCCGCAAGCACGGCATCCACCTCCGCGCCGAGCCGGGCGAAATCAGCGGAGAGAATCGAAGGTGCGATCCAATGATCCCGCATCCTGGCCTCAGGGGTATCTCCGGTCAACACATCAGCTATTTTTGGAAGACTTTACCCTACCATCAAGCCTTTGGGTAGCGGCGCGAACGTGCCGCCGGCGAATGGGAGAATACCAGACGATCAGCCCAACCGCTTGTACGCCAGTTCGCGAAATTGGGCCGCCGCCGCTGGGGTGAAGATTTCTTTGGCCAAGGCATGGATGGCGGCATCCAGAGTGGCGATGGCGCCAAAGTGATCGGCGCAAACCATGCTGGCGATGGGGCCGATAAATTCCTTGAGCATCTGCTCCAAAATTTTCTTGGCGTCATTCGACAGGGGACGGTCCAAATGCGATCGCGATTTACCGTTATCCGTCCGCGTGGCGGTGGGCGCGGTATTGGTCAGATACTCCAAGATGTCCAGGGTGGAGGGTAGTGAGCTATTGACCGACACTTTGCTGTCGAAGAAGGCGACCGTTCCATGCTGGATATTCAGTAATGACGGCAGCGCGTCGGTGCCGTGTTTGCCTTGGGAAAATAGCGAGACAATCTCACCGTCCCGAAAGCTGATTTGCCCTAATAAATGGCTGTTGTTCTTGATCAGCAGCGTACCGGTACGCTTTTCCCGGCACAGTTTTCGCAGGTGGGCAACGATGGCTGGAAGTGACAAAAGCTCTTGGGACGACATGGCAATACCTCGTTGGCATGAACCGGGGGAGAGACAGGCTTGGCGCACGCGCCCCTGCGCTAAATCACGATTGATTGTTCACGATCCAGTTTTTTGGAGCCGCCGCATGGCGATCACCAGGCTGTTGCGCAACAGATCGATGGCGCGCGTCACGTAATCCACTTCATCGCGGCTGCCTGGCCTGGTTTCAAGCGGCAGATCAAGCTCGCCATGGGCAAGGCGTTCGGTGGTCTTCGCCAGCATCTTGAGACGCGCGATGATCGCTCGCTGGGCATAGAAGAAGTTCAGCAGGAAAGCCAGCGCGATCAGACCTAGCGTGTAGGGGTTGAGCACGCTCGATAGCACGTCGGTCAAGGTCACGTCGGGCAGTTTGACGCTGATGATGCCGCGCACGTCGCCGACCTTATAACCGAAAGCCGCTTTGTTACCATATTTTTCAATGACTTCCGGTGGAGCATCCTTGGGATCGCCGTGACACTTCAGGCAGGATTGCTGGACGAAGATTGGTTGGCTGTAGCGGTAGAAGCCGCCTTCCAATACATCGTTATACTTGCGTTCCTTATCGCTTTTGAAGGCCTGAAGCGAGGCTTGCTCGAAGCCGTCCGGCGCGTTGGCTGGGTTGCGATATTCATCGCTTGTGACGCGGAAGGTAGCGCGGGTCGCGGTTTTATTGGCCAGTGCCGATAACTCGCGGGTCGCCAAGGCTGGATTCTTGGCGTAAAACTCAATGGCGCTGGCGTTAGCGCCGGTAACTATTTTTCTGCTGAGAAAATCAGGGAATTCCGATGCCAGGTGATCCACCCAGACTACGCCGGTACCCGCCACCCACGCGCGGAAAGCAACGACCTGCTCGGCCACCGCCATGGCTTCGTTGCGCAACTGGCGTTCCTTCAGGTTGTAGGTGCCGATCAAGAGCCCGGCGGTGATCAGCAGCAGGGTCAGCAGAAAAATGAAGGAATATTTGATCTGAATGCTCAGCTTATGGAACATGGTGACTCCTAAGGGCGAAGGTGATTTAAGGAGACAGAAGACCGAACTGATCGGTTTTCGGTATCCGGGCTCAGCTCACTAGGATTGAGAATAGAATATTTTTACGATTGCCGCATCGATATCAGGAAAACCCTGATTTTTGAGGGTTTAAAACCCTGATTTTTGAGTTTAACAAAAACTCCTCTCCCGCTGGCGGGAAAGGAGTAAGAGTAGGAAGCTTTTTAACGGTTGGCTTACACTTACAAAAGAAAAGACGGCTTGGAAACAGTTGTCAATGTTGTTTTTTTACGTCCACGGGGTTAAAGAAGTCTCCCCTTGTCCTCCACCTCCTCTTTTTTCTCTTCCTCGATTTGCAGCGCCCCCTCGCTAGCCATGGGTGGCAGCATCCGACGACTTTCCAGTTTGATTCGCAACCGCAGGTTGTGAGCGGAATCGGAGTGGCGAATCGCGGTTTCGTAGCTGATCCGGCCGGCTTCGTACAACTGGAACAGGGCGTCGTCGAAGGTGACGATGCCCACGTCGGTGGAACGAGCCATGATCGGCTTGAGTTCCTTGACCCGACCGCGAAAGATCAACTCCGCCATCAGTGGGGTGTTGAGCAGAATTTCCACCGCCGGAATCAACCCTGGCCTATCCTCGCGCGGCAGCAACCGTTGCGAGATGAACGCCCTCATGTTGAACGACAGATCCATCAGGACTTGGGCTCGCTTCTCCTCCGGAAAGAAATTGACGATGCGGTCGAAGGCCTGATCGGTATTGTTGGCGTGTAGGGTGGTCAGGCACAGATGACCGGTCTCAGCGAAATTGATCGCGTATTGCATGGTCTCTCGATCCCGTACCTCACCGATCATGATGACGTTGGGCGCCTGCCGCAATGTGTTTTTCAACGCCAGCTCGTAGGATTCGGTATCCACGCCGACTTCGCGCTGGTCCACCAGCGATTCCTTGTGGGCGTGAAAGAATTCGATGGGATCCTCGATGGTGATGATGTGTTCCCGGCATCGGCTGTTACGGTAATCGAGCATCGCCGCCAGGGAGGTCGTCTTGCCGCAGCCCGTGCCGCCTAGGAAGATCACCAGGCCGCGCTTGTGCATGACAATGTCCTTGAGGCTCAGCGGCAGGTTGAGTTCTTCGATGGTTGGAATACGCTGTTTAATCAGTCGTAGGACCATGCCGGCGCTGCCACGCTGGGTGAAGGCGCTGACCCGAAAGCGGGCAAGGTTGGGGAAATGCAGGGAAAAGTTGAATTCACGAGACCGGTCGAACTCGCGTGTCTGGTGGTCGTTCATGATCGAGCGCACCAGAAGTTCCGTTTGCTGCGGTAGCAGCTTCTGGTCGCCGACCCGGTGGATTTCCTGGTTGACCTTGAACGCCGGCGGACTGCCAGCGGTGATGAACAGGTCCGATCCATCCAATTCCACCAGTTTGCTCGCCAGATCTCGAAGATATTGGGTAGCTTTGTCATGATCGGTCATGACCGGTTGCGAAATCTGTTCCATTGCCTTACCTCTTTTCGTGGGTTTGCGCGCCATATCCGTTCCCGTCCGATGGCGCTGTACGGTCCGGCCCCGATGACTGGCGGCTGGATCACCTGATGTAGCCGCTTGCTCGTTTTATCCGAGTCTTGACGATTATTTTATACTGCGCGCATCGCGTCGGCGTCGGGTATCCGAACCGGATTTTCGGTCGTTCGGCCCCGTCTTCCCCTCCCGTCCGCGCCGGCGATGACCGCCCCGTCCACGGCGCCACGCGCATCAATATCCCGACTCTCTTACTTTAGGAGATCACTGTCTTCATGAGCTTTTCCAACCTCCTTCATTGCTTCCCACATCAACGGGTTATGCTGATCCTGCTGTTGCTTCCGCTCTGCTGGGTGGCCGCCGCGCCCGCGCGCCCCGCCGATCCTCCACAACCGCTGCCGGATTTCCGCAAGCTGGTCAGACAAAACGAGCCGGCCGTCGTCAATATCAGCACGACCCAGGCGCCCAGCCACAAGAGCGCGACCCGTACCCCCACCTTGCCGGAACCGCCGGGCGCCGAAAACCCCTATCTGGAATTTTTCAAGCGCTTTTTCCAGGAGCGCCCGGAATTGCCCGGCGAACGCCAAGCCAATTCCCTAGGGTCGGGCTTTATCCTTTCCGCGGACGGCTATATCCTGACCAACGCCCATGTCGCCCGGGACGCCGATAAGATCATCGTCCGGCTCAGCGACCAGCGGGAGCGACCGGCCAAGGTGATCGGCGTGGACGAACTGACCGACGTGGCGCTGCTCAAGATCGAGGGCGAGAACCTGCCAGCGGTCAAGATCGGTGATTCCGACGCGCTGGAGGTGGGCGAGTGGGTGCTAGCCATCGGTTCGCCGTTTGGACTGGAGCATACCGCCACCCAGGGCATCGTCAGCGCGGTGGGTCGCAATTTACCCACCGGCGCCTACGTGCCGTTCATCCAGAGCGACGTGGCGGTCAACCCCGGTAGTTCCGGGGGCCCGTTGTTCAATCTGCGCGGCGAGGTGGTCGGCATCAATTCGCAAATTTACAGCAGTACCGGCGGCTATATGGGGCTGTCGTTCGCCATTCCGATCAAGCTGGCGATGCAGGTGGCCGAGCAGTTGAAAACGACCGGCGAGGTAACCCGTGGTTGGCTGGGTGTCCTGTTGCAGGCGGTCAACAACGATCTGGCCGAGGCCTTCAAGCTCGACCGGCCGCGCGGCGCGCTGGTAGCGCAGATCCTGCCGGACAGTCCGGCCGCCAGCGCCGGGTTCAAGCCGGGTGACATTATCCTGCGCTATGGCGGCGAGCCGGTCGAGGACTCTTCACATTTGCCGCGGATGATCGGCGTGACGCCGGTGGGCAAGACCGTGGCGATGTCCGTTCTGCGTAACGGCGAACCGCTGGAAATCAAGGTCACCATCGCCCGGCTGGAAACAACGCCAGAGCCGGTCGCCACCATGGACGAGCACAGCGATCCGCGCCTCGGCCTTACTGTCGCCGACCTCAGCAACGAACAGCGTCGCAATCTAGGCTCGGAAGAGCAGGGTGTACTAGTCACCACGCTGGACGAGGGTCCGGCCGCCAACGCGGGCTTGTATCCGGACGACATCATTTTGCAGATCAACCACCTGTCAGTGAAAAGCGCTAACCAGTTCGTCGAGTTGGCCCGGGAATTGCCCAAGGGCAGGGCGGTCCCAGTGTTGGTGAGGCGCGAGAACGAATCGCTGTATCTGGCAATGCGTCTGCCTGACAAGGATTGATCGCGACCGATGAATCCGAACAATTGCCTGGATTTCGAAAAGCCCGTCGCCGAATTGGAGGCGATGCTGAAGGAACTGCGTCATCTTGGCGCCGAGCAGGATTTGAACATCGGCGACGAAATCGCTCGGCTGGAGGCCAAGAGCAAGGCGCTGACCGATTCGATCTTCGCCAGCCTGACGCCCTGGCAGATTTCCCAGATCGCCCGCCACCCGCTGCGGCCTTACACCTTGGACTACGTGGAGCGGCTGTTCACCGAGTTCGTGGAGCTGCACGGCGACCGTGCCTTCGCCGACGACCGCGCCATCATTGGCGGGCCGGCGCGGCTGGACGGTCGGCCGGTGATGGTGATCGGCCATCAGAAGGGCCGCGACACCAAGGAAAAGATCCACCGTAATTTTGGGATGCCGCGCCCCGAGGGTTATCGCAAGGCGCTGCGGTTGATGAAACTGGCCGAGCGGTTTCGGCTACCGGTGCTGACCTTCATCGACACGCCGGGCGCCTATCCGGGCATCGGCGCCGAGGAGCGTGGCCAGAGCGAGGCCATTGCCCGCAATCTGTTCGAGATGAGCCGGTTGCGAACGCCGGTGATCTGCACGGTGATCGGCGAGGGCGGTTCCGGCGGCGCGCTGGCGGTCGGCGTCGGGGACCGGGTGCTGATGTTGCAATACGGTACCTATTCGGTGATCTCGCCCGAAGGTTGCGCGGCCATTTTGTGGAAAAGCGCCGACAAGGCCCCCGACGCCGCCGAGGCGATGGGGTTGACGGCGGAACGGCTGCTGAAACTACATCTGATCGACGGCATCGTGCCCGAACCGGCGGGCGGCGCCCATCGCGACCTGGAGTGGATGGCGGGAACGCTGCGCGCCACCTTGCACGAGCAGTTGCGACAACTGGATGCGCTGACCATGGACGAATTGCTGGAACAGCGCTATCGACGGTTGATGGCGTATGGCGTGTTCAAGGAAACCGAGCCGGTGACCTCGGCCCAGTCATCCTGGCAGAGCAGCGTGGCGGCCCTGCTGGGGAAGGACAGCCTGTTGGGCAAGGATTAGGAACTCCCAAGTCTCCTTTGATCTTGTCATCGTTTCCTGCCCCCCCGTTCCTCGAATGCCTGGACACGCTGCTCGCCAGGCATCCTCAAGCGCGTCGCCTGGTGATTGGCTATAGCGGTGGCCTGGATTCCCAGGTTCTGCTGCATGGCCTGGCGACGCATCGTGGCCGCTGGCCGGAACGAACGTTGGCGGCGATTTACGTGGACCATGGGTTGCAGACTGCCTCCGCCGCCTGGGGCGAGCACTGCGGCGAGGTTTGCCACGCGCTCGACATTCCGTTTCGCGCGCTGCGAGTCGACGCCCGGCCCGAACCCGGCGAAAGTCCCGAAGCCGCCGCGCGCCGCGCCCGCTACGCCGCGCTCGCGGCGGAACTGGAGCTGGATACCGCGTTGTTGACCGCCCACCACCGCGACGATCAGGCCGAAACTCTGTTGCTACAATTGTTGCGCGGCGCCGGTCCGCACGGCTTGGCCGCCATGCCGCTGGCGGCGCGGCTGGGTCGGGGCTGGCTGCTGCGGCCCTTGCTGGCCGTGGATCGCGCCGACCTGTTGGCCTATGCCCAGGCGCACCAGTTGCGCTGGATCGAGGATGCCAGCAACACCGACCCCGGTTTCGACCGCAATTATCTGCGTCACCGCGTTCTGCCGTTGCTCCGGGAACGTTGGCCGGCCGCGAACCGCGCTCTGGCCCGTTCCGCCCGTTGGTGCGCCGAAGCCGCTGCCTGGTTCGACCTGGAAGCCACCGTCGACTTGGCCCGGATCGGCACGGATCGCCCCGATGGCCTGCATCTCCCGGCGTTGCGGGAACTGGGCGCAATCCGCCAGCGCAATCTGCTGCGCTACTGGCTCCGGCAATTGGGTTTGCCGATTCCGGACCATCGGCAACTGGAGCATGTTCTGCGCGACGGGTTGACCGCCAGGCACGACCGGCAACCGCGCATCCACTGGCCCGGCGGCGAAATCCGGCGCTACCGGGATACGCTCTACGCCATGTCGCCGCTGGCGCCTCACGATGCGCACCGCCACTTCGTCTGGCGCGCGGGCGCGAACGGTTATCCACCGCTGGAATTGCCCGGCATCGGCGAATTGGCGTTGCGGGAAACCAGCGGCGCCGGCTTGCGGGCCACGGTGCTGGCGGGTGGCGAGCTGATCGTGCGTTTCCGCCAGGGTGGCGAGCGTTTCCGGCCCGCCGGTCGTCGTCACGGGCAGGAATTGAAAAAGCTGTGGCAGGAAGCCGGTGTTCCGCCTTGGGAGCGGGATCGACTGCCGTTGCTGTATCGGACTATCCAGGAGGAAGGGAAAACTGGAGCAGAACTAGTCGCGGTCGTGGGTCTGGGCGTGGCCGCCGAAACTGGGGCTGCTCCCGGCGAGCTGGGTTGGGAACCGGTTTTTCGGCCATGCGGATCGAACAGTGGCGAACCCTGAAAGACTGGACCAAAACCCGCCGGGGCAGGCGAGAGGCTGAACTCGCCGCTTTTCACCGGCATTCCCCCACCGATCCCGGTGGGCAGCGGTGACGATTGGTCCAGATGGTGCTGTCGAGCTTGGCGTCGGCAAAGCGCGCGCCGTCGATGCGCGCATCGGCCAGCGTGGCCTCGCCCAAGTCGGCGCCGGTGAAATCCACGTTCAGCAGATTCGCGCCGTCCAGCTTGGCCCCATGAAGATGGGTGTCGCTCAGCACCGCGTTTTCCAGCACGGCTCGGCTGAGCGTCGCGCCGCTCAGGTTCGCGCCCGGCAGCTTGGCGTCGGTCAGGTCGGCTTGCGCCAGCGTGGCCTGGCTCAGGTTCGCGCCGCTCAGGTCCGCGCCGGTGAGAGCGGCCTGATACAGCCGCGCGCCGCTGAGGTCGGCCTTGCTCAAATTCGCCTGGGTCAGCACTGCCCGGTCCAGCCGCGCGCCGGCCATGCTGGCGCCGACCAACACGGTCTGGTCCATCTGGGCCGAGACCAGCCGCGCTCCCACCAACGTCGCGCCGGCGAAATCGGCCCGGCCGAGGGTCGCGCCGCCCAAATCCGCGCCGCTTAGCCGCGCGCCGGCCAGTTTGGCGGCGGTCAGATTGGCCTGGGTTAGCACCGCCTCACGCAAGTCCGCGCCGGTCAAGTCCACCCCCTGTTTGTCGCAACGCAGCCAGTTGACCCGCCGGGCGGGGGGATCGTCACACGCGGACCACCCGGCGGTGGGCCACTGGAGCACCGCCAGCAGCACAAAAACTCCCCTCGCCCGCTGGCGGGAGAGGGGTTGGGGGTGAGGGAGGTCGCTAGGATTCATAGACCCTCATTCCAATCCTCTCATGGCGCTCGTTCCGACGTGAACACCAGATCCACCACCTGCCGGAATCGCTCGACGAAATGCAGGGTAAGCCCCTCCCGAATGTGGTCCGGCAATTCCTCGGCGTCGCCGCGGCAGCCTTCCGGCAGGATGATTTCGTGAATACCCACCCGGCGGGCGGCGATGAGCTTCTCGCGAATCCCGCCCACCGGCAGCACCTGCCCGGTCAAGGTCAACTCGCCGGTCATCGCCAGCGGGCGGGTCGGCTGCTGGCCGCGCGCCAGCGACAACAGGGCGGTGGCCATGGTGATGCCGGCGCTGGGACCGTCCTTGGGCGTCGCGCCTTCCGGCACGTGCAGGTGGACAAAGGCTTCATCAAAGAACTTGGGATCGGCTTGATACTCCTCCAGATGGGCGCTGAGATAGCTGTAGGCGATATTGGCCGATTCCTGCATCACCTCGCCCAGCCGGCCGGTCAGCTTGAAACCGCGATTCTTGCTATGAACCAGGCTGGCCTCGACGTTGAGCGTCGCGCCACCCATGGCGGTCCAGGCCAGGCCGGTTACCACGCCGACACCGGTCATCGGGGTTTCGGTCTTGAACGGCGGTTTGCCCAGGTAGCCGTCCAAATCCGGTGGCTCCACCGCGATCGGTCCCTCGCGACCCTCGACGATTTGCACCGCGCTCTTGCGCACGATCCGGCCCAGTTGCTTTTCCAGATTGCGCACCCCCGCTTCCCGCGCGTAGCCCTCGATGATCTGGCGCAGAGCCTCCTCGTCGAGGGTGATTCGGTCGCGCGCCAGCCCGCTGCGCTCCAGCAGTCTGGGCCACAGGTGGTTGCGGGCGATTTGCAGCTTCTCGGCGGTGATGTAGCCGGACAGGCGGATGGTCTCCATCCGGTCGAGCAGCGGGGCCGGGATGGTGTCGAGCTGGTTGGCGGTGCACATGAACAGCACCTTGGACAAATCAAAGCGCACGTCCAGATAGTGATCCAAAAACTCGGTGTTTTGCTCGGGGTCGAGCACCTCCAGCAGCGCCGAGGCCGGATCGCCATGATACGACGCGCCGATCTTGTCGATCTCGTCAAGCATGATCACCGGATTGGCGGTCTTGGCGTCGCGGATGGCTTGGATGAACTTGCCGGGCAGGGCGCCGATGTAAGTGCGGCGATGGCCCTTGATTTCGGCCTCGTCGCGCATCCCGCCCAGGCTCAACCGGTAGAACTTGCGATCCAGCGCGGCGGCCACCGAGCGGCCGATGGATGTTTTGCCGACACCTGGCGGACCGACCAGCAGGATGATCGAACCGCCGACCTGGCCCTTGAGCGCGCCCACCGCC
>JAVMKH010000001.1:22910-31011 GCA_031732935.1 Candidatus Contendibacter sp. | reverse complement strand
CATCTTCTCCTCGACCTGCTTGCGGATGTGGGTCTGGAGCTTGGCGACTTCCAGCTCCTTCTTGATCAGCACGATGACCTTTTTCAGCCGTTCCAGTACCGGCGCGGTGGCCAGGATTTCCTGCAATTCTTCCTTGGTCGCCGTGGTCAGACTGGCGGCGAAATCGGCCAGCGGCGAAGGGTCGTGAGTGTTGAAACGGTTGAGGAAGAACTTCAGTTCCTCGGAATACAACGGATTGAGCGGGATCAGCTCCTTCAACGTGTTGATCACCGCCAGCGAGTAGGCCCGCAATTCCTCGACATCGGCTGCGTCGTCCTCGCTCAGGTACTCAACCTGGACATGATAGGGCGGTTCTTGGGACAGCCACTTGACGATGCGAAACCGCTTCAGACCCTGGGCGATGAATTGCAGGCGACCGTCGTTGCGAGCCAACTGATGCATCCGGGCGGCGGTGCCGACCTCGTGAAAGTCGCCGGGGCCGGCTTTTTCCGCGCTGTCGGGCTTGACCAGGATCAGGCCGATGACCCGCTGCTCGCGGCTGGCGGCGGCTTCGATGGTAGGCAGCCATGGCTCCTCGTTGAGCAGCAGCGGCAACGCCTGGGCCGGGAAGAACGGCCGCTCGGACAGTGGCAGTAGATACAGAGTGACAGGCAGAATGTCGGCGGCGGCGACGATGGTGTTATTGTTGGCGGGCGCGTCGCGCTCGTCGTCCTCGCGCACGACTTCCACTTCAAGGGTTTCGGCTTCGTGATCGGTCATGGTGATTCCGCGGCTAAGGTGACTTGCGCCTTAAATGCGGGCGAGGTGAGTAATTATCAAGGGTGGGGTCGCCAACCGGAATGGTCTCGGTTCCGTTTCACAACCCATTCTTACGCAACTCGATGTGCCGGAACCAGCCGCCAGCCAATGCCGGCCGGTCGGATACGACCTCCAGCCCCGACACCCGGGCCAGCGTCTCCTCGAACACGACATCAGTGCGGGTGGCCAGCAGTCCCAGCAATGGGCTGATCAGCCGCCGCAGCGGAGCTTTCTGGTCCAGCCGCAGGAATTTATCGAGAATCAGTGCCTGGCCGCCATGTCGCAGTACCCGCGCCGCTTCCGCCAGCACCTGTTCGGGATGGGGCGTGACCGCCAGGATCAGATGCAGCACCACGGTATCGAAGGTGGCATCGCCATACGGCAAGCGGCGGGCGTCACCCGCCTCAAGCCGGATGTCCATATCCAGGTGGGATGCCTTGCGCCGGGCCCGTGCCAGCATCGCTGGAGTTAGATCCAGTCCCGTGTAGCGCGGCCCTCGCGGTAGCAGCGGCAGATCCAGCCCGCTGCCGATGCCGACCAGCAACACCTCGGCGTGTGGTCCCTCGCGCAGGCGCCGCAGACTGTCCCGCCGCGCCCTCGCGGTGAACGGGGCCACGAATGTATCGTAGATGGGTGCGAGCAGGGTATAGCTGTAGCGCAGCGTCATGCTGGCTCAGTGCAGGGTACGAGGAATAGACAACACGAAGGGGGGAATGTCGGCGTCGAAGGTCACCCCGTCGTCGGCCAACATCTGATAACTGCCCTTCATGCTGCCGACCGCCGTTTCCAGAATCGTGCCGCTGGTGTACCGGAAACCCTCGCCAGGCCGCAGATAGGGCTGTTCGCCGACCACGCCCTCGCCGCGCACCTCCTCGACCTTCCCGTTGGCGTCGGTGATGATCCAGTGGCGACTAAGCAGCTTGGCGGCGATGTTGCCCTGGTTCAGAACCTGGACCGTATAGGCGAACACGTAACGGTCTCGATCCGGGTTGGACTGCTCCTCCAAAAAAAAGGCCTGCGCGTCGACGGTGATGTGGTAGTGGATTTTTTTCGCCATGGGCGGTCGGTTCCGGGTCAGGGGAGGGTGATATCCACGGAAATCGTGGGTGGTTGCGGGAAGTTAGAGGCCCAAGACGCGGGTCTTGGCTTCGATGGCCGCGAGCAGATTCTCGAAGGACTCGACGAAGGCCCTGACCCCGTCGCTTTCCAACCGGTCGGTGACGGCGCCCAAGTCGATGTCCAGGTCCGGCAGCGCCGCCAGGCACGCCAGCGCCTCGTCCACGTCCCGCTCCAGGGTCGGGGCAACTGTACCGTGGTCGCGGAAGGCGGCGTAGGTCGCTGGCGGCATCGTGTTGACGGTGTCGGGGCCGATGAGATTGTCCACGTACAGCAGATCGGGATAGGCGGGATTCTTGGTGCTGGTGCTGGCCCACAGCAGCCGCTGCGGCCGCGCCCCGGCGGCGCGCAAGGCGGCGAAACGCGGACCGGCGACTATCTTCCGGTATTCCCGATAGGCCCGTTGGGCGTTGGCATTGGCGATTTTGCCTTGCAGCTCGGGCCGCCGCTCAACCAGGATGGGATCGAGCGCCGTATCGATCCGGCTGACGAAGAAGCTGGCCACCGAGGTGACGCGCCCCAGCGGCAGACCCTGGGCCCGGCGATGTTCCAGTCCGCGCAGGTACGCTTCGGCCACCGCGACATAGCGCTCCACCGAAAACAGCAGGGTGACGTTGACGTTGACCCCTTCGGCGATCAACCGCTCGACCGCGCGCAGGCCGGGCGCTGTGCCCGGCACCTTGATCATGATGTTGGGCAGCGCCAGCCGGGCGAACAGTTCGCGCGCCTCCCGTACCGTGCCGTCCACGTCGTGAGCCAGATCGGGCGATACTTCCAGACTGACCATGCCATCCACGCCGTCCGTCGCGTCGTAGGTCGGGCGCAGGGCCTCGGCGGCGGCGCGGATGTCCTCGATGGCCAGGGTGAAAAACAGGTCGCGGCTGGGCCGTCGGGGGTCGCGCTGGAGTTCGCGGCGCAACGCCTCGTCGTAGTCGCCGCTACCGGCGATGGCTTTCTCGAAGATGGTGGGATTGGAAGTGATGCCGCGCAGATCGTCCTCGGCGATCAACCGCGCCAACATCCCGGAACTCAGCATGGAACGCTGGATATTGTCGTACCAGACGCTCTGACCGGCGGCGTTCAGGAGGCGCAGGGGATTGGCTTGGGGCATGGAGTGATCCTCGGACGGCGGAAGGGTGGTTGATGAGAATTGTAGCAATTCCCAAGCGTGGGGCGGCAAAACCAACCGGACAAGTCGGCTCGGCGGGCGATCCGCCTCCCCTTGCCGGACCTTGCGAACTCGATCGTTGCCCACCTGAATCGGGATTCGCCGCAACCCATCCGCCGAACACGCCGAATTTTCAGGTGTCGATCCTACAATCCTCTTTCCAAACCCCATGCCCCGCTGCCCTGAGTCTGCCGATGACCGCCACGTCCCCATCCCATCATCGCCTGGCGATCACCGGCATGAGTTGCGCCGGTTGTGTCGCCGCCGTGGAAACCGCCCTGCGCGCCGCGCCCGGAGTGGCCGAGGCGCGCGTCAACTTCGCTGACCGCACCGCCCAGATCACGGGAAGCGCCCCCGTGGCGACGCTGGTTCAGGCGGTGCGGGCCGCCGGCTACGACGCCGCCGAGCTGCGCGACGAAGCCAGCGCCGAAGCGGAGCGCGAGGCTGCCGAGCAGGCGCATGGCCGACGGCTGATTCGCAACACGGTGGTCGCCGGCGCGCTGGCCGCGCCGTTGATGGCGGGGGAGATGGCCGGCTGGTTGCCGGCGCTGGCCACGCCCGTCGGTCAGGCTTTCTGGGTCGCCGCCGGCCTGCTGACCCTGGTGGTGATGATTCACAGTGGCGGCCACTTCTTCACCGGCGCCTGGCGGCAGTTCCGCCACCACAACGCCAACATGGATACCCTGATCGCGCTGGGCACAGGTTCGGCCTGGTTCTATTCCATGCTGGTGGTCCTGTTCCCCACCAGCGTACCGAGCCTGGCCCGCCACGCCTATTTCGAAGCGGCGGTTACCATCATCGCCCTGGTCAATCTCGGCGCCGCCCTGGAAAGCCGGGCGCGCGGCAAAACCTCCGCCGCCATCCGGCGCCTGCTTGGCCTGCAACCGAAAACCGCTCGGCTGATCGAGGGCGACGAGGAGCGCGACGTCCCCATCGCCACTCTCGGCGTCGGCGCCCTGATTCGGGTGCGGCCGGGCGAGAGGATTCCGGTGGACGGCGAACTGGTCGCCGGCCAGTCCACCGTCGACGAGGCCATGCTCACCGGCGAACCGCTGCCGGTGACCAAGCGCGTCGGCGATTCGGTTACCGGCGGCACGGTGAACCAGGGAGGCGGCTTCGTGTTTCGCGCCACCCGAGTCGGGGCCGACACGGTGCTGGCCCACATCATCGCCAGCGTGCGCCAGGCGCAAAACAGCAAGCCGCCCATCGGCCGGCTGGCCGACCGGGTCGCCGGTGTCTTCGTGCCCTCGGTGCTGATCGTGGCCGTGCTCACCGCGCTGGCCTGGTTCAACTTCGGCCCGGAGCCGCGCGCCGGGTTCATGCTGGTCACGGCGCTGACCGTGCTGATCATCGCCTGTCCCTGCGCGCTGGGGCTGGCCACCCCGATCTCGATCATGGTCGGGGTCGGCAAGGCCGCCGAGCACGGCATCCTGATCCGCGACGGCGCGGCGCTGCAACGGGCCGGCCAATTGACGACCATCGTGCTGGACAAGACCGGCACCGTCACCACGGGCCGGCCCACCGTGACCGCCGTGGCGACCGCGCCGGGATTCGAGGAAACGGAGATGTTTCGGCTGGCGGCCGGACTGGAAGCCGGTTCCGAGCATCCGCTGGCCCAGGCCATCGTGAGCGCCGCCCGCGAGCGGGGTCTGGTGATTCCCCCAGCGGAGCGCTTCGAGGCCGTCGCTGGCCAGGGGGCGCGCGGCGCGGTGGCCGGCCGGGCGTTGCTGGTCGGCAATCGCCGCCTGCTGGAGGAACACGGGATCGACGCCGCGCCACTGCGCGCTGAGGCTGAACGATGGGCCGCCCAGGGCCAGACGCCGGTGTTCGTGGCGGCCGAGGGTCAGCCCGCTGGCCTTCTGGCCATCGCCGATCCGCCCAAACCGGACTCGACCGCCGCCATCGCCCGACTGCGGGAACTGGGCCTGCGCGTGGCGCTGCTGACGGGCGACCATGCCGCCACCGCCCGGGCGATCGCCGCCCAAGTGGGTATCGAGACCGTGTTCGCCGAGGCGCTGCCCACCGCCAAGGCCGACATCATCGCCAAGCTGCAAGCCGAGGGCGCTGTGGTCGGTATGGTCGGGGATGGGATCAACGACGCGCCGGCCCTGGCCCACGCCGATGTCGGCCTGGCCATGGGTGGCGGAACCGACATCGCCATCGAAAGCGCCGGCATCACCCTGGCGCGTGGTTCCCTGCATGGCGTCGCCGACGCCATCGCCATTTCCCGCGCCACGCTGGGTAATATTCGGCAGAATTTAGTCGGCGCTTTCCTTTACAATATTCTGGGAATTCCGCTGGCGGCGGGCGCGCTCTACCCGGTGACCGGGTTGTTGCTCGACCCCATGCTGGCCGGCGCCGCCATGGCTCTGTCGTCCTTCACCGTCGTCAGCAACGCCAATCGGCTGCGCGGTTTTCGGCCTTCTCACCCCAACATCTCCCTTCAAGGAAAGATTTAGGGAGTAAACGACGAGGAAATTCCGAATGACCGTTCCACTCGTCAATCTCGCCGGACTAGGCCTGATCGGCCTGATCGTCTGGTGGTTCTGGATTGCCCGCGCATGAAGCCGCCACTCCTTCCCAAAACCTCCCTGCTGGGCCGTCTAGGACTGATCGTGACGTCCATTGCGGCGGTCGTGGCCGGTTTCGCCATTGCTTCTCTGCTCTTCACCATTCTGGTGGTGGCGGGCCTGGCGTTCGCCGGCTGGCTGTGGTGGCGACTGCGCCGGCTGGCGCGACGAGCGCAATGCGCCGCGCCCACCGTCATCGAAGGAGAATTCACGGTCGTGCCCGACTATCCCGCATTGGAGGCTCGAACCGCGCCTTGCTCAGAGCCGCCCCCCTCTCCCACTCGCGGAAATCGCCGTGTGTCCCGAATTCGCCGCTGATCGGCGCCCGCGCGACCTCCGCGACGAGCAGGTCGAATTGCTGTACGCGCAGGCCCCATTGGGGATCATCGTCAGTCTGTTGATCGCTCCGCTGCTGGTGTTGACGCTGTGGAACGCCCTGCCGTGGGCAGTCTTGGTCGGGTGGCTGCTGGCGCTGGTGGTCACCGTCCTGATTCGGTTGGCCCTGATCGTGGTTTTTCGGCGCCGCGCCGTTCCAGACCCCGCCGCCGAACGCTGGGCCACCCGCTACATGTGGGCCTGCGCCGCTAGCGGCGTTTGCTGGGGGGGCTGCGTCATCCTGCTGGCCTGGTCGCCGTCGCGGGTCCACGACGCCTTCATCGCCCTGATCCTGGGCGGCATGCTCATGGGTGGCGTTTTCACCATGAGTTCGGTCCTGCGCGCCTATGCCGCTTACGCTCTGCCCCTCGGGCTGCCGCCGGTGCTCTGGCTGCTGCTGCGCGACGACCCGACGCGCGTCGCCATGGGCGCCGCCGGCGTGCTTTACTTCCTGCTGGCGCTCGCGACCGCCCAGCGCTTTCACCGGACGCTCGCCCATTCGTTGCGGCTGGCGACGGAAAACCTGAACCTGGCTCGGTCCTACGCCAGGGCCAAGGAACAGGCCGAGGCCACCAATCAGCAACTGGCCGACCAGCAAGCGGCGCTGCGCGATAGCGTGGCCGCCATGCGTCGGTTGTACGAGGTGATCTCCGTCCCGCGTCGCCATGCCAGGGATCGGATCCAGGCCCTGCTGGCGATGGGTTGCCAGCGCTTCGGCATGATGATCGGCATCCTGTGCCACATTGAGGGCGAACGCTACGAAATTGTCCATGTCCTGGCGCCGGGTGGCGAAGTGGCTCAGGGTGACACGCTCGCCCTGAGCGACACCTACTGCCAGGATACCCTGCGCGCCCGAGCGCTCCTAAGTTTCGAGCACGCCTCGTCCGGCCCCTGGCGCCAGCATCCGTGCTATCGGAAGTTTGGGCTGGAAGCCTATCTGGGCGTTCCGGTCTGGGTCGGCGATCAACTGTATGGAACGTTGAACTTTTCCGACTTCAAACCACGGGCGACGCCGTTCACCACCGTGGACTGCGAACTGATCCAAATCATGGCCCAGTGGGTCGGCGGCGTCCTGGAGCAGGAACGCATGGCCGAGGCCGCGCGCCGCCAACAGGCCCTACTGGCCCACGCCTCGCGCCTCAACACCCTGGGCGAAATGGCGTCCGGCCTGGTTCACGAGATCAATCAGCCCATCACCGCCATCATCCTGTACGCCGAAGCCGGTTTGACCCGCGCGCGCAACCAAGCGTTGGGCGTGGTCGAGGTTCAGGATAACCTGAAAAAAATAGTCGCTCAAAGCGCCCGGGCCCAGGCTATCATCCATCGTATCCGCCATTTCGCTCGCCAGACGAAACCTCAATACGTCATGGTTCAGTTGAACGATGTGTTCAAGGACATCGCCGACTTTCTGAATCTGGAAGCCCATCGTCACCGGATCGATCTTCGTTACGACATCGCGCCGGATTTGCCGCGAGTGCTGGCCGATGCCCTGCAAGTACAACAAGTGATTTTGAACCTGGTTCGTAACGCCATGGATGCCATGAGCGCCAACACCGGATCGGAAGTCGGCGTTGTGACGATCTTTGCCCGAGCCGATCCGAGGGAGGTGAAAATCGCGGTCCAGGATTTCGGGCCCGGCTTGGCGCCGGAGGTGCTCGCTTGCCTGCCGCAACTCTTCTTGACCACCAAGCCCGATGGGCTTGGCCTGGGACTGTCGATCAGTCAATCCATCGTCGAGGCGCACGGTGGCCGGCTGTGGGCGACGCCCAACGCCGGTTCTGGCGTTACCTTCCACTTTACCCTGCCCGTTGCCGCTGTTTCCGAACACGCGGCCGAACCCTTGTCCCTCGACGCGGACTAGGGGGTCAGCGCCCGCCATGAGTTACCTCCATTTCGTCCTTGCTCGAATTGTCGGCATCGGTGGCGGCGTCCGTGGCGACGTTCCAAAGCCGTTTGAAGCGCAAGCGCGCCTCGCCAGCGACGAGCTAGAGGAGCAGGTTCAGATTCGCACCGCGGAGCTGACGGCCGCCAACCAGGCGTTGGAAGCGCAAATCGCCGCCCGTGTCCAGGCAGA
>JAVMKH010000001.1:0-22810 GCA_031732935.1 Candidatus Contendibacter sp. | reverse complement strand
TGACGGCCGCCAACCAGGCGTTGGAAGCGCAAATCGCCGCCCGTGTCCAGGCAGAATACGCCCTGCGCGACAGCGAGGAACGGTTTCGTCAACTGGCCGAACACGTCCGGGAAGTGTTCTGGGTGTATGGGGTCGTGGAGGAACGGTTGCTTTACGTCAGCCCCGCCTATGAGGAGATCTGGGGACATCCAGTGCAAAGTCTGCTGGATCGGTCGTTGGAATGGATCGAGTCCGTCCATCCCGACGACCGGCCGCGAGTTCGCGCGGCCCACTTCGAAAAACTGGAATCGGGCGTGTTTGACCAAGAGTATCGCATCATCCGGCCGGATGGCGCGGTGCGCTGGATTTGGGATCGCGGTTTCCCCATTCGCGACGCCGCGGACCACGTTTACCGAATCGCCGGGTTGGCCGAAGACATCACCCCGCGCAAACTGGCCGAGGACCAGTTGCGCCGACAGCAGGTGGAGCTGGCTAAAACCTCGCGGCTTAGCTTGGCGGTCGAAATGGCGTCCACCCTGGCCCACGAAATCAATCAACCTCTGGCGGCGATCGTCGCTTATGCCCAGGCCTGTCTAGGCTTGTTGCGCAAGGATCAGATCGACCCCCGGGCGCTGACCGGCGCGCTTGAGGAAATCGTTAACCAGGGGTTGCGGGCTGGCGGCATCATCCGTCATCTGCGCGACCTAGTCCGCAAGCATCCAGCCGTCCAGACCGCAATCCAACTGAATGCCCTGATTCATGCCGTGATCCATTACATGCAACTGGAACTGCGCCAAGCGGGAGTGGCGCTACGCCTGGAACTGGCCAGCTCCCTGCCTATGGTGCTGGCCGATGATATTCAGGTGCAGTTGGTGGTGCTTTACCTGGTTCGTAACGCCATCGAGGCGATGAGCGAAATCCACGGGGAACCGCGTGAGCTAATCCTGTGCACGGCCCTTGATAGTCCGTCCACCGTGCGGACCACAGTGCGCGATACCGGGCGAGGACTTGGCGAGGAAGCCGCCAAGCGACTGTTCCAGCCCTTCTTTACCACCAAGCCCAGCGGCATGGGAATGAGCCTATCGGTTAGCCGCTCGATCATCGAGTCCCAGGGCGGGGAGCTTTGGGCGACGGCGAATCCCGATCGCGGTCTTTCCTTTCATTTCACTCTACCTGTCCACTCCAGCCACGAATCGTCGCCTGCCCCATGAACGCTGTTCCCACGGTTTTCGTCATCGACGACGATCAGGCGGTGCGTGACGCCATCAGCTTGCTACTGCGCGCCGACGGTTTGGCGGTGGTCACCTTCGCTAGCGCTACCGTGTTTCTGGAGTCCACCAGCGTCCAGCAACCGGGTTGCCTGGTGCTGGACGTGCGGATGCCGGGCATGAGCGGTCTGGATCTGCAAAAACAGCTTCGGGCGCGCGGCTCTCGCATCCCAATCCTGTTCATGACTGGCCACGGCGACGTGCCCATGGCGATTCGGGCGATGAAGGCGGGGGCTTTCGATTTTTTGGAGAAGCCGTTTCAGGGCGAGCTGTTGCTGGAGCGGGTCCGGGAGGCGCTGGTCCTGGATGTCCGCCAACGGGTGCGCCAGGAGCGGCGCGCCGAAGCTGCGGCGCGCCTGGCCCTGTTGTCGCCGCGCGAGTGGGAGGTGCTGGATCGCGTCGCGGCCGGGCAATACAACAAGGTGATCGCCGCTGAACTTGGGATCAGCCTGTCCACGGTGGAGATTCACCGCAAGCGGGTGATGGAAAAGCTTCAGGCTGAATCGCTGTCGGATCTGATCCGAACACTGGCGCTGGCGAACGAAAGGGAGTAGCGACGAGCGGACGTCACGTCCGGCGACGCTCCACAAAGGCCCGCAACGCCGCTACCGCTTCCGGCGAATGCAAAAGCTCGATGAAATAGCGACCTTCCAGCGTGATCGTCTCCCGCAGGATTTCGGTCTCGTTGCGCTTGAGCAACAGTTTGGCCAGGCGCACCGCCGCCGCTGGTTGTTGGGCCAGCCGCCGCGCCCGGTCCATGGCCAGCGCCAGGGTTGCGTCCGCATCGACGCCGACCCCATTGATCAGCCCCCATTCCAGGGCCTGTTCGGCGCTGAACGGCTCGCCCAGCAACAACAGCTCCGCCGCTCGTGGGTGACCGATCCGGCGCGGCAGCAGCAGGCTGGACCCGCCCTCCGGGCACAGGCCCAGATTCACGAACGGCATCGTCAGGGTCGCTCCAGCTTGAGCGTAGACCAGATCGCAGTGCAGCAGCATCGTCACCCCGATACCGACCGCCAAGCCGTTTACCGCCGCGACCAGCGGCTTTTCGAACTGGCGCAGCGCCGTCAGAAATTGAAAGACCGGGCTGTCGTCGCCGGCCGGCGGCGCGGCCAGAAAGTCGGCGATGTCGTTGCCGCTGGTGAAATTGTCGCCACCGCCGGTCAGCACCACCGCTCGAACAGTGGCGTCTTCCGTCGCCTCGTTCAAGGTGGCGGTCAGCGCCGCGTACATCGCCAACGTCAAGGCGTTCTTCTTGTCGGGACGATGAATGCGAACCCGCAAGACCCCTTCTTCCCGTTCGGTTAAAATCTCCGGCGTACTCATTCCGATTTCCTCGCTGGATAGTGACGGTAAACTCCTCATAGCCCCGTGTCGCCGACCCACTGACGGATCGCGCGGCGTCGGCCCCACCAAAGCGCAGGCGTCGCCATGACCATTGCCCAAAGCGCGTTGCTGACCGATCTGTATCAGCTCACCATGCTCCAGACTTACCACGCCGAACGTATGAACGAAACGGCCGTGTTCGAGCTGTTCGCGCGCCGCTTGCCGCCGCAGCGAGGGTTTCTGCTGGCTGCCGGCTTGGAACAGGCGCTGGATTACCTGGAGAATCTGCGTTTCACTACCGAGGAGCGGGATTGGCTGGCCAGCACCGGCCGCTTCAGCCTCGACTTTGTCGAAGCGCTGGCCGACTTCCGATTTGCCGGCGCGGTTCATGCGTTACCCGAAGGGACGATATTTTTCGCCAACGAACCAATCCTGCGAGTCACCGCGCCGCTGCCGCAGGCGCAGTTGGTGGAAAGCCGGCTGATCAACCTACTGCATTACCAGACCCTGATCGCGTCCAAGGCCGCTCGGTGCGTGCTGGCCGCCTCCGGCAAGCTGCTGGTGGATTTCGGTCTGCGTCGCGCCCACGGCGGCGAGGCGGGGTTGCTGGCGGCGCGGGCCAGTTACCTGGCCGGCTTCGCTGGTACCGCCACCGTGCTAGCCGGGATGCGGTTCGGCATTCCGCTCTTCGGCACCATGGCGCATTCGCTGATTCAGGCCCACGACCGCGAAGAGGATGCTTTCGAACATTTCGCCGCCGCCCAGCCCGGCAACGTAACCCTGTTGCTCGACACTTACGACACCGAGGCCGCCACCCACACGTTGGTGAGCTTGGCTCCTCGTCTGCGCGAACGCGGCATCGCCATCCGGGGCGTGCGGATCGACAGCGGCGATCTGGCCGAGCACGCCCGGCGGGTGCGACGCATTCTCGACGACGGCGGTCTGCGTCAGGTCACTATCCTCGGCAGCGGCGATCTCGACGAAGGCCGCATCCGCGAGCTGTTGGCCAGCGGAGCGCCGTTCGACGGGTTCGGTGTCGGTACTCGGCTGGACGCCTCCACCGACGCCCCGACCCTGGACATGGTCTACAAGCTGCAAGAATATGCCGGCCAGCCCCGGCGCAAACGTTCCGAGGGCAAGGCCACTTGGCCGGGTCGCAAGCAGGTTTACCGGCGGACGGCGGAGGGAACTTTCGTCGGTGATTGCCTGGGGTTGGAGCAGTATTCCCAGCCAGGCGAGCCGCTGCTGATTCCGGTGATGGAACAGGGCCGGCGACTGCAAGCGCCAGAGCCGGCGAGCGCCGTCCGCGAGCGGGTTCGGGCGCAACTAGCGGCTTTGCCCACCGCCTTGCGCGCCAGCGAAACCGCGCCGCCCTACCCGGTGGAGGTCGCGCCCGAGTTGCGGGAACTGACCGAGCAACTGGACCGGAAGTCACACTGACCCCATGCGCGCCCTGTTCGAGCTGTTCCTCGATATCTGTCTGTTTCGCAAGGGTCCACAGGATGTTCCGGCCGGGATGGCGTTGCTGAAACTGTGCTTGTTGGGCTATGGACTGTCCGGGTTGGCGTTGCTGCTGTTGAGTACGCCGGCGCCGGTGGCGATTCTGCAAATCCTGCTGGATTTAGTGTTGCTGGCCGGGTTGCTGCACCTGGCGCTGCTGGCGCGGCGGCATCCCCAGCGCTTCGAACAGACCCTGAGTGCCCTGACCGGGACCGGCACGCTGATGGGCCTACTAGCGCTGCCGGTGATGGTCTGGATCGTTCGCCAGGGGCCGAGCGGCGATACGCAACTGCCGGCGCTGCTGTGGTTGGGCTTGATGGCATGGAGCATCACGGTCATGGCCCACATCCTACGCCAAGCGCTCGATATACCGGTTTGGGCCGGCGCGCTGGGTGCGCTCGGTTACACCTTCTTGTCGTGGATGCTGACCGGCTGGATTGGGGCTTAGGGCGGGTGGTGCTTCAGGTGTGGAGCCATCCACATCGGGAACGCCGCCGCGCATCTCGACAACTGACGGACCCATGGGGTAGGGGGGTAGCGCCGTTGATCTATCTGGACCAACCTTGGCGGTCGCCCGCCGCTTCAAGCCGGTTCGTGGACGATTTCGCCCAGGCCCGCGCGCCGCAGGGCGTCGTCGAGCAACTGACGGACCTGGCGGGCGGTGTCCAGCGCCAACGCTTGCCGGGACAGCTCGCAAGCTTCATCCCGGCTGAAGCTGCGGATGGCCCATTTGACCCGCGGCACGCTGACGGTGCTGGCGCTCAAACTGTCCACCCCCATCCCCAGCAACAGTACGGCGGCGCCGGGATCGGCCGCCAGTTCCCCGCACAGATTCACCGGCCGACCGGCGCGGCGCCCGCTTTCAAGGATGTGGGCGATGGTTTTCAGCATCGCCGGGTGCAGGCTGTCGTACAGACCGGCGACCCGGGCGTTGTCGCGGTCCACCGCCAGCAGGTATTGGGTCAGGTCGTTGGTGCCCACCGAGAGATAATCCACCCGCCGGGCCAGTTGCTCGGCCTGCCAGGCGGCGGAGGGCACTTCGATCATTACCCCGACTTGCGGAGGCGTCGTGGCATAACCATCCTCGCGCAATTCCCGGTCGGCGCGCGCTAACAACCGCAATGCCTCGTCCACTTCCTCCACGGTGGTGATCATCGGGAACAGAATCCGTAGATTGCCCAGCCCGGCGTTGGCCCGTAGCATGGCGCGCAATTGAGTGAGGAAAATGTCTGGGTGATCCAGAGTGAAGCGCATCCCGCGCCAGCCTAGGAACGGATTGTTTTCCTCGATGGCGAAGTACGGCAAGGTCTTGTCGCCACCGATGTCCAGGGTGCGCATTACCACCGGCCGGGGTGCGAAGGCGGCGAGCATCGGTCGGTAAAGCTGAAGTTGCTCCTCCTCGCTGGGAAACGATTCGCGCACCATGAAGGCGAACTCGGTGCGGTACAAGCCGATGCCCTCGGCGCCGACCGCGTGGGCGGCGGCGATATCGGTGGGCAATCCAGCCTTGGCGTAGAGTGGGATCGGGTAGCCGTCCTGGGTTTCGGCGGGCAGGTCGCGCAGTTCGCCCAGTTCGGCGGACAGTTCGGCGTCGGCGGTCATCAGCCGCTGATACTCGGCGCGGGTGGTCGGGTCCGGGTTGAGGTAAACGTGGCCTCGATAACCGTCCACGATGATCTCGCCGCCCTCGAACCGGCCCAGCGGCCGGTCGCCCAGGCCCATCACCGCCGGAATGCCCATGGCCCGCGCCAGCAGGGCAACATGGGACAGAGCCGAGCCGCGCAGGCAGACGATGCCAGCTAATTGTTCCGGTGGCACCGCCGCCAGATGCGCCACGCTCATCTCCTCGGCCACCAGCACGCACCGGTCGGTTGCCGGCTCCAAGGAAAGGTGGGGGGCAGCGCGCAGACAATGCAGCACCCGCCGGCCCAGGTCGTGGATATCCTCGGCCCGGGCGCTGAGATAAGGATCCTCAGCCTGCTCCAACAATCGAACCCGGGCCAGCACGGCATCGCGCCAAGCGGCCGGCGCCCAGTGTCCGGCCCGAATGCTGGCAAGCGCGTCCTCAATCAGGCTGTCGCTGCCGAGCAGCATCCGGTGGACCGTGAACAGCGCCTGCTCGGTGGGCGGCAGCAGCGGTGCCAGCCGGTCGCTAGCCACGCGCAACTCCTCCTCGACGGCGGCGATGGCGGCGCGGAGGGCCGCTTCCTCGGCGGCGAGGTTTCCAGCCGGACGATCCGGTACGTCGTCAAGGTCGGCCAGCAGATGAGGCACGGTAACGATCCCCATCGCCACGCCCGGAGCACCGGATACGCCACGCAGGGCGCGGGCTCCGGTAGTCAGCGGGTTGAGCAGTTCCTGGGTGGCGCCGCTGAGAATGGCGTGATTGAGAATGCTGGCCAGCTGCGCGGCGATGGTGACGAGGAAATCCACCTCGTCCGGCTGGAACTGGCGCACGGCGATATCCTGGACCAACAGTACCCCTAGCACACGGCGGTATTGGATCAGCGGCACACCCAGGAAGGCGTGGTAAGCCTCCTCGCAGACCTCGCACACCGGGTGGAAGCGGGGATGAGACGGCGCGTCCTCCAGATTGATCGGTTCCTGGCGTTCGGCGACCAGCCCAACCAAGCCTTCCCCGTGGTTGAGTCGGACCTGGCCGACCGCCTGGGGGTTCAGGCCGACGGTGGCCATGAGCACATGGTTTCGGTTGTCCTCGTCGGCCAGATAGACGGTGCAGGCGGCCACCCGCATCGTATCTTGAATCCGGTTGACCGTGATCGCCAGCGCGCTGGGCAGGTCTGGCGCGGTGCTGACCTCCTGAACGATACGGCGCAAGGTTTGGAGCATGAAGCGAGATTCCTTCCAATTGGAAATTTTCTGGAGCGTAAGGTAAGCCATCATCCCGACGAAGAGTGATGGCGCCGAATAACGCAACGCGATCTGCAAATAGTGCATGGTGGCTACTTGGGCAGCCTCGATCAATGGATAGATTGATTGTTAGGGCAGCCCTTCGCTCGATGGTTCATCCCGCGCAACAGGTGGGGAAGCCAAGTAAAATATACCGACTCCAAATTACCCAAAGAAGAAGCAAGGCATGAGCGATCCAACTCAGTTGATCAGTGACCCAGCGCGGGTCGGCCGTCTATTGCGGTGGGCGACCTACGCCTCGGTGACCACCGCCACGGTGTTGATCGCCGGTAAGCTAGCAGCGGCGCTACTGACGGGATCGGTCAGTGTGCTAGCCTCGCTGGTGGATTCGATGATGGACGTGGCGGCGTCCCTGGTCAATCTGCTGGCGGTGCATTATTCCCTGCAACCGCCTGATCGCGAACACCGCTTCGGCCACGGCAAGGCCGAGCCGCTGGCGGGCCTGGCGCAGGCGGCGTTCATCGCCGGATCGGCGGTGTTCCTGATCCTGCATGCGGTGGGCCGGTTGCTGCATCCACAACCGTTGAACGACGCTCTGATCGGTGTTGGCATGCTGCTGTTCTCCATCGCCGCGACGGTGGTGCTGCTGGCGTTTCAGCATCGTGTGATCCGCCGCACCCAGTCGACGGCGATTCGGGCCGACGCGCTGCATTACGCCACCGACCTGCTGACCAACGCCGCCACCATTCTGGCGCTGGGTTTGGCGATGCTGGGCTGGCCGTTCGCCGATCCGGTTTTCGCTATCGGCATCGCCCTGTACATTCTCCACAGCGCCGGCCGGATCGGCCACGAAGCGGTGCAATTGTTGATGGATCATGAACTGCCGCCTGAAATCCAGGCGCGCGTCAAGGAGATCGCCCATGGTCATGCGCGGGTACGGGGGACTCATGACGTGCGTACTCGCCGTTCCGGACAGACTTATTTCATTCAGTTGCATCTGATGCTCGACGACCAGATGCCCTTGGTGGAGGCGCACCGGATCGCCGACGAGGTGGAAGCGGCGATCATGGCGGCTTTTCCCAACGCCGACGTGCTGATTCACGAGGACCCGGCCAGCGAACCACCGCCGCGACCATTGCCGGCGTAACGTGGGTAGCTTGGAGGTGGAAACCGGCGATGGGAAGGCAGGGGGAATAAGAAGTGGCGGAGAGGGTGGGATTCGAACCCACGGACCCTTGCGGGTCAACGGTTTTCAAGACCGTCGCAATCGACCGCTCTGCCACCTCTCCAAGTAAGGCTGGATTGTAACCGGCCCTCCCTGGCCGCGCCAGCAGTGCGGCCGGCTCGTTCAAACCTCGCCAATTAGTGCTGGAGTTGAAGTGGTTGATAGATTCCGGCGGGCGGTTCCACGTTTTCGGTGATAGCCGCGGGAAGCATGGGGAAGATAGCCATCGGCGTCGCTTCGGTGTCTGCCTGAAGGGGCGTTGCCTCGGCGGAAGACGGACAAGAGACCGTTCCGAACTTGTTGACCAGCGAACTGCCTTCGAACTCAAGCTGGAACCGGTAACAGCCATTGGCGGCCATGGTGACCGTTCCCGACCCTGAAGAGTTGCCACAGGCTGAAGAGACTTGAGCGGTAAAATTCTTGTTGCCGGCGGTCGTGCTGGCAAAGCTGTCGATGGAGGAATTGCTGGTGCAGGAGTTGGATATGGATTGCCTGGTGACTCCGTCAACCGTCACTGAGTAGGTGCTGGTAAGCACTTGGCCGGTGCTGGTATTGGTGCAGCAAGTATTGTTGTAGGAGTTCCACCGAGCGGTTCCACCGCCACCGCCACCGCTGGGAGTGATGGCCCCGGCGAAGCTGATGTTACCCTGGACGAAGACTTGCAGGATGATGGTGCCGTTGGTCTCGGTGGGCAAATTGGTCAGTTCGAATTTGCCAAACGCCAGATTAGCCGTGCCGCCCTCGCAGCGCAGCGATCCCGCCCCGCAAGTGAACATGCAGCGGCCGCTGGCCAGCGCCAGGGCGCAGGCGGCATTGCCTTTCGAGTCCAGCGCCGTTCCGGTGATCCGATAGAGGCCGCCGCCCAGCGCCGTCACGGATTCCACGGTGGCGCCAGCCTGTTGCGCTAGCACGGGTGTCGTTGTGGCGAGGAGCATTAAGGGAGCGATGAATAGCTTTGCCGATACGCCGACAGTTCGGTAGGACATGGTTCCTCTCCTGTTTTGAGATGGAATTAAGAGAATAACGACCTGATCCCGATGCCTTCCGTGGACTCCTAAAAACTCTTTCTTATGAGAGTATAATCGCAAAAAATCATCTCTCCGTCACGCGAACCCGTGAAGCGCGCGCTCGCTGGACCAAGGGCGCATCCAAGCATTGAAATTAGATAACACAATGACAAATGGTGGAATTTAACCCGGAAGCGCCTGTTGACATCGTAATCCCAGTCTATCAGGGATTGGTGGTTACCCGTCGCTGTCTGGATAGCGTGTTCAGCCACCGGCAACAACGCCCCCATGAAGTCATCGTCATCGACGACGCCAGTCCGGAGCCGGAATTGACGGATTATCTGAACGAACTGGCCGAAGCCGGACGTCTCACCCTGCTGCGCAATTCCACCAATCAAGGCTTTGTGGTGACCGCCAACCGCGGTCTGACCCTGCACCCGGATCGCGACGTGGTGTTGCTCAACAGCGATACCGAGGTCAACGGCGACTGGCTGGATCGGCTGGCGCGCTGTGCCTATGCCGACGCCACGATCGGGACGGTCACGCCGTTTTCCAACAATGCCACTATTTGCAGTTATCCTCGTTTTTGCGAGATCAACGAACTGCCACCCGGCTTGTCGCTGGCAGCGACCGATGCCCTGTTCCAGCGCGTCAATGCCGGACACTGGCTGGAAATTCCCACGGCGGTGGGTTTTTGCATGTACATCCGCCGCGATTGCCTACGAGCGGTCGGCGGCTTCGACGAGCACACCTTCGGCTCGGGATATGGCGAGGAAAACGATTTCTGCATGAGGGCCGCCAAGGTGGGCTGGCGCCACGCGCTCTGCGCCGATACCTACGTCTATCATATTGGCGGCGTCAGTTTCGGCGAGCGGCAGGATCAACTGCGGACTCAAGCCCGAGAGGCCCTGACGGCGTTGCATCCCGATTACGATGATCGGGTCCAGGCTTTCACCCAGCGGGATCCCGCCAGACCCCTGCGGGTGGCCGTGGACTGGGAGCGCGCGTTGCTGGCGCCCGAACAGACCTTGTACGTTCTGCGCGAGCGCGAGGAATTGCTCGCGCGACTGCGGCAAGAGCGCGATGAGGCGCTTGCGCGCGAGCAGCGGACCATCGCCACACTGAAACACGCATTTCAAGCCGCCGAAACGCTCTTGTTCCAGACTCGGGACGAATTGCGCCAGCGCGACCAAGTGCTCGCCGAGGCGCAGCGCTACGTTCAGGAGCGGGAAGCCGATGTGGCCCTGCTGACGAATCAGGTGCGCTCAACACAAGATGATCTGACACAGGCCTTGCGGCAAATCGAAGTTTTTCACGAGCGAAATTGCGAGTTGACGGCGGAACTGGAAACGCTTCGCTCACGAAATCTCGATCTGGCGGCGCAACTTGACAGAATTTACTCTTCCAAAACCTGGCGCTACACCAAGTTTCTCAGAAAATCATGAATCCAACCGTGCATTTGTTCACCAGCATCACCGCCAATTATCTGCCCAAGGCGCGGGTGCTGGCCCAGTCAGCCAAGCGCCAGGCGGCCGATATCCGTTTTCATCTGTTGTTGTGCGACGACTATCCACCGGAGGCCGATCCCAACACCGAGCCGTTCGACTCGATCATCAACGTAACGGAGTTGCCAATTCCAGATCAAGAAGCCTGGTTGTTCGGCCACACCGTGGTGGAGATGTGCACCGCGGTCAAGGCGCTCGGCTTTCTGGAAATCGCGCGTCGGTTCGCCGCCGAAAAAATCTTCTACTTCGATCCGGACATCGTGATTTTATCCGGCCTCGATGATCTGATCGAACAGTTGGACCAGCGCAGCATTCTGCTGACGCCTCACCTCAGCGAACCTGAGCAGACGCTGGACGCGATCGTGGATAACGAAATCGCCAGCCTTAAGCATGGAATATTCAATCTGGGCTTCCTTGGCGTGCGAACCAGCGCCGAGGGTTTACGCTTTCTGAACTGGTGGGCCGAGCGGCTGCGCTATTTCTGTCACGACGATATCGCCGGTGGCCTGTTCACCGACCAGCGCTGGCTGGACCTGGCCCCGGTCTTTTTCGAGGATATCGCCATCCTGCGCGAGCCGATTTACAACGTCGCCACCTGGAATCTTACCCACCGTCCGGTCGCGGGTTCGCTGGAGCGGGGTTTCACCATCAACGGCGAGCCACTCAGCTTCTACCATTTCTCCGGCTTCGACAGCGGCGCTCAGGAAGTCATGCTGAAGAAATACGCCGATACCGATTCGGTGTTGTTCGACCTGCGCCGCTGGTATATCGCCGAATGCCAGCGTCTGGGCCAGGAGGATCTGGGCAATCGCCGTTGTCGCTACGACACCTTCGACAACGGCGAACGCATTACCCGGACGCAACGGATTCTCTATCGCTCCCGCCTGGATCTACAGCGGGCTTTTCCTCATCCCTTCCGCGCCGGGGGCCATTCCTATTACCATTGGCACCAGATCAACGCCAAGGGGGCCGATGCGAGCGATGAAGCGTTGGAAACCGAGGCCATGCTGCGCGCTCAACTGAACGACGCCCGCCGTCAACTGGACTTGATCCAGCGCTCTCGCAGTTGGCGACTGGCCCGGACGTTTGCCCGATTGCGCAATCTGTTTCGCTAGTGCCGCTGTCGGTGCCCAAGGCGAGGCCGACTGCATCCGCTAAAAACGATCTTTGCAATGAGCGCGGTTGCGCCCGAAGCCATAGCCGGTACAGGCTAGCCTGGTCGTAGCGGCCTTCCCTAATATCCCGAATCATCGCGGGGACGCGACGGCGTCGCCCGCCTCCTCCAACCCGAAGACGAATCGTAAGGAGTGTCCGGTGGAACGCGAAAGTATGGAATATGACGTGGTCATCGTCGGCGCCGGCCCATCCGGCCTGTCGGCGGCCATCCGTCTGAAGCAACTGGCGGCGGAGAACGGCCAGGAGGTGAACGTCTGCGTCATCGAGAAAGGTTCCGAGGTCGGCGCGCACATCCTGTCCGGCGCGGTTGTCGAACCGCGCGCCCTGAATGAACTGATCCCGGACTGGAAGGAACGGGGCGCGCCGCTGAACACTCCGGCCACGGCAGACCGCTTTCTGTTCCTGACCCGCGAAACCTCGTATAAGTTACCCACCCCGCCGCAGATGAACAATCACGGCAACTACATCATCAGTCTAGGCAACCTATGCCGCTGGCTGGCCACGCAAGCCGAGGAACTGGGCGTGGAGATTTACCCCGGCTTCGCCGCCGCCGAGGTGCTCTACAACGATGACGGCGCGGTGGTTGGAGTGGCGACCGGCGACATGGGTATCGACCGAGAAGGGAATCCCACCGACCAGTTCACGCCGGGAATGGAACTACGTGCCCGTTACACGCTGTTCGCCGAGGGCTGCCGTGGCTCGCTGACCAAGATTCTGCTCGACCGGTTCAAATTACGCGAGGGTGTCGACCCGCAGACCTACGGGATTGGTATCAAGGAATTATGGGAAATCGACCCGGTTCAGCATGATCCGGGCAAGATTGTCCACACCGTCGGCTGGCCGCTGGACGCCAGCACCTATGGCGGTTCTTTCCTCTACCATCTGGAAAACAATCAGGTCGCGGTGGGATTCGTGGTTGGCCTGGGCTACGAAAATCCGCACCTGTCACCGTTCGAGGAATTCCAGCGCTTCAAGACCCATCCCGACATTCGTCCCACCTTTGAGGGCGGCCGACGCATCGCCTACGGCGCGCGCGCCATCTCGGCCGGCGGCATCCAGTCTATTCCCAAGCTGATCTTCCCCGGTGGCGCGCTGGTCGGCGACACCGCCGGTTTTCTCAACATGCCCAAGATCAAGGGCACTCACACCGCGATGAAATCGGGGATGGTGGCGGCGGAAGCGGTGTTCGCGGCGGTCGCGGCCGGGCGCGGCGCGGACGAGGTGGCGGAGTATCCCGAGGCGCTGCGGCAAAGCTGGCTGTGGGAGGAACTCTACCAGGTCCGCAACATCAAGCCGTCGTTCAGTTGGGGGCTGTGGGCGGCCATCGCCTATTCGGCGCTGGACACTTACGTGTTCCGGGGCAAGGCACCGTGGACCTTCCACCACAAGCCGGATCACGCCAAGCTTAAGAAGGCTAGTGAATGCCCAAGAATCGACTATCCCAAACCCGATGGAGTCGTCAGTTTCGACCGGTTGTCCTCGGTGTTCATCTCCAACACCAATCATGAAGAGGATCAGCCCTGCCATCTGACATTGAAGGACCCGACCGTTCCGATCCAGGTCAATCTGGCGCTGTACGATGCGCCGGAGCAGCGTTACTGCCCGGCGGGGGTCTATGAAATCGTCCGGGACAACGATGGGAACAACCCTCGTTTGCAGATCAACGCCCAGAACTGCGTCCACTGCAAGACTTGCGACATCAAGGACCCGACCCAGAACATCAACTGGGTGACACCGCAGGGCGGCGGCGGGCCAAATTATCCCAATATGTGAAATCTCAAACCGAGGGGGTATCGCTCGACGCCCCCTCCGAATGCCGCCCTTTCTCCAGTGTGCCCGCGTTGCCCGACCAGTCGAGACTCCGACTGTAGTGGATGTGATCGGGCGACACCACGCCGTCGGAAATGACGAACGTCTTCATCCCTGGCAAGGGAAATGCGATGAGCACCGCCCGTTGCTGGGTCTGGGCGATGTCTGTTGCACAGCAGATGGTTTGCACCGCAAACCATATCTTCGAGTTTTTCTATTTGGGAGACCTACCGGAATCGGCGGGTTATGCTTCGCTAACCCGCCCTACCTGCTCGATTAATCGAATCCACGACCTCTTCAATGTATGGGTACTTTCCAATGCTCATTTCTGGCGCGCGACCGTTCTCGTACATCTGCCACACTTGCTGGTAGACGTGCCAAATCGACGTAAGGGCACTTTCTATTTCATCAAAGTTCGCACCCTGAGACAGCTTGAAAATCTCGTCAGTATCGGTATGAATAGCATGCGCATACACTTTTGACGCAATGTCTGCATAAAGCCCCTTCATTCTCTTGCTTTTATCTTTGACGAGCCTAGCGAGGTTCTTGAAATCCTCCACAGTTGGCTCGTGGACATTCTTCATGAACCCATCGATCCATTCTTGCGCATTTTCGCTCTCTTCCATCCTGCGCTTTCGTAGTGCCACCGAAGAGAACTGATCAACGTGATCAATGCAATCTTTGATAAATGACTGCACTGTGAATGTGTCTCCGCTAGAATCGTATAGCCTACGGAGGCCAATAAACAATTTGGTTGTCAGTGCCGATTCGAAGATTTTCCAGAAATGAATGTTCTTATTAAGTTCGTCTACTGACTTCTGTTCTGTTAGCAGCATCCTAAACTGACGAAGCGCATACAATACCCGCAGGCTTGACTCCGTTTCGTTTCTTAAAGTTTTGAGGCGATCGCGCATTCTAGACATAACAAGTGATTATCTGATTCCGCATATCCCGCGCCATGGCAAGACATGCGGCAATTCTGGTCAAGGGCTGCGAGTTTCGCCTTGGGCGGCAGGATCGTTGTGGTTTTTGTGTAATAACATGGCGTCACTTGGAAACCTGTAAAGATAGGTGACAGCCGTTGCGGGGACAGGTGCGCTGGGGATTCACCGATGGCGGTGATCAAAACCCCTGCAGGCGGCTCTCACAACAACGGCGACAACAACCGGGCGGTGGCCTCGCCCAACCGCTGGCCAAGCGTGGCCCGCCGGCCCGGCTTGACGTAGCGACGGGCCAGTTTCAAGTCAGCCTCGAAGCTCCGGCTCAATTGCGCGGCAAGCTCGGCATCGTAAAGCACCGCCATCGCCTCGAAATTCAAGGTCAGACTGCGGTTGTCGAAATTGGCGCTGCCCACCGCCGCGATCCGCTCATCCACCACCAGCAGCTTGGCGTGCAGCATCGGCGGGCCGTATTCGTGAATCGTGACGCCAGCCCGGACCAGTTCGTCGTAATAGCTGCGCGCGGCGGCGGTCACCAGCCGCGAGTCGCTGCGCTGGGGTGCCAGCACCCGCACCTCCACTCCGCGCAGCGCGGCCGTGATCAAAGCTTCGGTGAGCGCCTCGTTGGGCACAAAGTAAGGCGTGGCCAGCAAAACCCGTCGCCGCGCGCCGATGATGGCGGCGAAGAACAGCTTGGCGATGGCGTGGTGGTCGTTGTCGGGACCGGATTCGACGACGTGCAGCCAGGGACCGACCGGTTGTCCCGCGCAGGCGGGAAAGAATGCGAGGTCGAACGGCGCTTGGTCGGTGGCGAAATACCAGTCTTCCAGAAAGATGAACTGGAGTCGGTGAACCGGTTCGCCCTCAATGCGCAGATGGGTGTCGCGCCAGGCGTCCGCGCCGCGCCGCGCGCCGCTATGGTCGTCGCTGACGTTAATGCCACCGGTGAAGCCAACCCGGCCATCGCAAACCACGATCTTGCGGTGAGTGCGAAAATTGACGTGGTTGGGTCGCAGCCGGCGCAGGCTGAGGGGATTGAACCAGGCGGTTTCGCCGCCCGCATCCCGCAGGGAGCGCAAAAAGCGGTCGGTGATCCGGTCGGAGCCGATAGAGTCGAGCAGCAAGCGAACCTGTATTCCGGCCTGGGCTTTTTCCACCAGCAAATCACGCAGCCGCGTCCCTACGCGATCCGGCTGCCACAGATAGTATTCCAGGTGGACATGGTGAGTAGCGGCGGCGATGGCCGTCTCCAGCGCCGCGAAGCAAGCGTCGCCGGTTTCCAGCAGGGTGACAGCGGTGGCGGGCGTGGGTGGACCCTGGCCAACCCGTTCCAACAACCGCGCCAGTTGCCGCTCCAGGTCGGCGCTGGGAAAGTTGGACGGAACGGGCTGGTCCTGGCGCAGGCGGTGGGTGGATTGGATCAGGCGGTCGCGGGCGCGGCCGTAACGCAGCCGGCGGCGGCGCAACCGGCGCGGTCCGAACAGCAGGTATACCAGAAAGCCAAAATAGGGCATGAACAGCAGCGCCAGCAGCCAGGCCAGCGTCGCCGCCGGCGAGCGGCGCTCCAAAATCAGCCCGACCGCGACCAGGGCAATCCACAGCAACCAGGCCAGCGACAGCAGGGCGGTCAGGTGTTCGGCGATCAACAGTCAGGACCGCCTAAAGCTGCTCGGAGGCGAATTCCGCTAGCCGCGAACGCTCGCCGCGCCGCAGGGTGACATGCCCGCCGTGCGGCCAGTCCTTGAACCGATCCACCACGTAGGTCAAACCGGAGGTGGTCTCGGACAGATAGGGCGTGTCGATTTGGGCGATGTTGCCCAGACAAATCACCTTGGTGCCGGGGCCGGCGCGGGTGATCAAGGTTTTCATCTGCTTGGCGGTCAGGTTCTGCGCCTCGTCGATGATCAGGTACTTGCTTTGAAACGTGCGCCCACGCATGAAATTGAGCGAGCGGATCTTGATCTTACTGCTCAGCAGATCGGCGGTGGCGGCGCGGCCCCATTCGCCGCCTTCCTTGGGGGAAAGCACTTCCAGATTGTCCATCAGCGCACCCATCCACGGCGTCATTTTCTCCTCCTCGGTGCCGGGCAGGAAGCCGATGTCCTCGCCGACCGGGACGGTGACCCGGGTCATGATGATTTCCCGGTAACGCTTGGCGTCCAGGGTCTGCGCCAAGCCGGCGGCCAGGGCCAACAAGGTCTTGCCGGTACCAGCCGCGCCCAGTAGGGAAACGAAGTCGATCTCGGGGTCCAGCAGCAGGTTGAGGGCGAAATTCTGTTCGCGGTTGCGAGCGGTGATGCCCCAGACCGCGTGGTTGGACGCCGTGTGATCCTTGAGAATTTCGATCACCGCCTCGCCGCCACGCAATTGCCGGACGATGAAAGCCGTTTGCTCGCCGTCCGGAAACAGGCCCTGATTCGGATGCCAGTGGGCCACGTCCGGGCCGTGGACCCGGTAAAAGGTGCGCCCGCTCTCCTTCCAGGAATCCAACATCTGGCCGTGGCTGTCCCAGAAATCCACCGGCAGCTCGCGCGTGCCGGCGTACAACAGGTTGACGTCGTCGAGCGTCTGGTCGTTGTAGTAATCCTCGGCGTGAATACCCAGGATGGCGGCCTTGATCCGCAGGTTGATGTCCTTGGAGACCAGGGTGACCGGACGGCGCGGATGGTCCTGTTGCAAGGTCAGGGCCATGCTCAGGATATCGTTGTCGGGCGCGTTGCCGGGCAGATTGGCGGGTGGGGTAATTCGGTTGGGGCGGATTTGAAAGAACAGGCTGCCGCTGGTCGGCTCGCCGCGTGGAGCGAGCGGACCGGGCAGGGGCAGACCTCGGTCGATTTCCTCCTTGCTGGCCCCGGCAATGAGGTCATCCAGAAACCGGCTGACCTGGCGCACGTTGCGGGCCACCTCGGAAACGCCCTTCTTGGCGCGATCCAATTCCTCCAGCACCATCATCGGCAGGTGGATGTCGTGTTCCTTGAAGCGGAAGAGCGCGGTCGGATCGTGCATCAACACGTTGGTGTCGAGCACGAACAACCGGCGGTCGGACGCGGGAGGCGGGAAGTTCTTGGTGGGAAGCTCGGAATCGTGTTGATGGGTCATTGGCGGTGGATGGCTTTGTTACGGACTTTGACCAAAAGGGTGGATTTCGCGGGAATCATTTCAGCGGTTCCCGATGGTGATTTTCAAAGTATTCTTCCAGCGCCCGACAGTGGGGATCGATCCAACGGGATCGCTCTATCCCGCCGTCAAGCTCATCGCTGGCCGTGGCCACGCCTTGAGAATGGATTGCACCACGGTCGCCAGCGGGATGGCGAAGAACACTCCCCAAAATCCCCATAGCCCGCCGAACACCAGCACCGCCGTCATAATCGCAATCGGATGCAAATCTACCACCTCCGAAAACAACAGCGGAACGAGTAGATAACCATCCAACCCTTGCACGACCAGATAGATGCCCAGCAGCCACAGGAACTCCGAACTCCAACCCCACTGGAAAAACGCCACCAGCGCCACCGGTACCGTCACCACCACTGCCCCAATATAGGGCACGATGACCGAAAGCCCCACCATCAGGGCCAGCAACATGGCGAACTGCAAGCTCATGGTGGCGAACGCCACATACGTCGCAACCCAAACCACCAGGATTTCAAGAAATTTGCCGCGCACGTAATTACCCATCTGCCGATCTACCTCGCCCCAGACCTGCTGCGCCAGACTGTGATCGCGCGGCAGAAACTCGCGCAGCCAGTCCAGAAGTAATTCCTTATCCTTCAAAAAAAAGAACACTAGCAAGGGTACCAGCACAAGATAAACGGTGATGGTGATGAACCCCATGCCGGCCGCCAGCGACCAGGACAGCGCTTTCTGGCCCCAGGTGGCGATTTCGGCCTTCAGCGCGTTGATCACTTCGAGAATCTGCGCCTCGGTAACGAATTCCGGGTACAGGGCCGGCAGGCTCAACAATAGATTCTGGCCCTTGACCAGCATGTTGGGAAACTGCTGCACCAGTTGGGTCAACTGAAGGGAGGTTACCGGCAATAACCCCAGCAGCAGAAACAGTACGAAGGCGATAAACGACACGAACACCATGACGACCGCCAGCAGGCGCGGCGATCGCGCCCGGTGTTGCAACAGTTGCACGACGCCTTCCAGCAAATAGGCAATGACCATGCTTGCCAGCACCGGCGCCAGATCCCGCCCCATGACCAGGATCACGCTGGTGACCAGCACCAGCACGACGGTCAGAATGACCGCCTGGGGATCGTTGAACAGCCGTTGAAACCAGTCGCTGACAATTTTCATGAGGAACCTTGCGTTTGTTCAGTCGCGCGCCCGCATGTTAGCAACAAAGCCCTCCCAATCCCAACCGTGCCACCGCTGATCGAATCGCTGCCGGTTGTGGTTCATTGGCGTTCGCAACCCAATTCCAGCGCGATGCCCGAAATTAGTGCACCGCACCCTAATCGCGCATACCATTCCGTGCCCCACGCGGAACCAATTTCGAATTCATCCGCCGATCCTCGGTCTAATGAGATAAGCGGTTCCAGTTTGGGCCAACCGGGAACCCGTCAGAAACCCGTAATGAATTACTTTACGTTTTTGTTGTTTTACGTGCTTTCACCAAGCCTTCATATCCTGTCGTATCCGATCTGGGCCGTCGTTTCCAAAATCTAGGTTGGTCCACTAATTGCTTCCATTATGCTTGAAAGCATCCGCCGGCCTGTGGATCGGCCGGGATAACGCATGGATTGACGGAAAACTCGCCAGGATTTGCCCGGACCGGTTTGCGACCGAAAGCCGCCGCGCTTTCGCGACCACAGAGAGGTAATACCATGACCATTTTCAAACGCTACCTGTCGCGCTACGAGGAGAACCGTGAGGAGAACCTTTCGCTTCAGGAATACTTGGAGCTGTGCAAGGAAGACCCACTTGCCTACGCCAGCGGCCCCGAGCGGCTACTGAAGGCCATCGGCGAACCCGAAATGGTGGACACCCGCAACGACCCACGGCTGTCGCGCATCTTTCAGAATAAGATGCTCAAGATCTATCCCGCCTTTGAGGAGTTTTACGGGATGGAAGACGCCATCGAGCAGATGGTGTCCTACCTTCGCCACGCCGCCCAGGGGTTGGAGGAAAAGAAGCAGATCCTGTACCTGTTGGGTCCGGTTGGGGGAGGCAAGTCATCCCTGGCCGAACGACTCAAGCAATTGATGGAGAGAGTGCCGTTCTACGCCATCGAAGGTTCGCCGGTGTTCGAATCGCCGCTGGGGCTGTTCAACCCCGACGAGGACGGCCCGGCATCCCGCGGCGCTACCTGCGCCACATCATGTCGCCGTGGGCGGCCAAGCGGCTGCGCGAATTCAATGGCGACATCACCAAGTTCCGGGTGGTCAAGCTGCGGCCGTCGATCCTGCATCAGATCGCGGTGGCCAAGACCGAGCCGGGCGACGAGAACAACCAGGATATCTCCTCGCTGGTCGGCAAGGTCGACATTCGCCAGTTGGAGCACTTTGCCCAGAACGACCCGGACGCCTACAGCTTCTCGGGCGCCCTGTGCCGCGCCAACCGCGGCCTGATGGAATTCGTCGAAATGTTCAAGGCGCCGATCAAGGTGCTGCATCCGTTGCTGACCGCCACTCAGGAGGGCAACTACAACAGCACCGAGGGGTTGTCGGCCATCCCGTTCGAGGGGATCATTTTGGCCCACTCCAATGAATCGGAATGGCAGTCGTTCAAGAACAATAAGAACAACGAGGCGTTTCTGGATCGGGTCTACATCGTCAAGGTGCCCTACTGCCTGCGGGTATCGGACGAGGTGGATATCTATCAGAAGCTGTTGACCCACAGTTCGCTGTCCACCGCGCCCTGCGCCCCCGGCACGTTGGAGATGCTGGCCCGGTTCTCGGTGCTGACCCGGCTCAAGGAGCCGGAGAATTCCAATATCTTCTCCAAGATGCGGGTTTACGACGGCGAGAATCTGAAGGATACCGACCCCAAGGCCAAGTCGATCCAGGAATACCGTGACTATGCCGGGGTGGACGAGGGCATGACCGGCATCTCGACCCGATTTGCCTTTAAGATTCTCAGCCAGGTGTTCAACTTCGACCATGCCGAGGTGGCCGCCAACCCAGTGCACTTGCTGTACGTCCTGGAGCGGCAAATCGAGCGCGAGCAGTTCGCGCCGGAAGTTGAAGAAAAGTACCTGTCCTATTTAAAGGGCTTTTTGGCGCCGCGTTACGCCGAATTCATCGGCAAGGAGTTGCAGCAGGCTTACCTGGAATCCTATTCCGAGTACGGCCAGAACATCTTCGACCGCTACGTCACCTATGCCGACTTCTGGATTCAGGACCAGGAATACCGCGATCCCGACACCGGCGAGTCGTTTGATCGGGCGGCGCTCAACACCGAACTGGAGAAGATCGAGAAGCCCGCCGGTATCAGTAACCCGAAGGATTTTCGCAACGAGATCGTCAACTTCGTGCTGCGGGCGCGGGCCAACAATGCCGGCAAGAATCCGGCCTGGACCAGCTACGAGAAACTGCGAGCGGTGATCGAGAAGAAGATGTTCTCGACCACGGAAGACCTGCTGCCAGTGATCAGCTTCAATGCCAAGGCCAGTGCCGATGAGCAGAAGAAGCACGCCGAGTTCGTGGACCGGATGGTGGCCAAGGGCTACACCCCCAAGCAAGTGCGGCTGCTGTCCGACTGGTATCTGCGGGTTCGTAAGGCATCCTGAGCGGAGGAAACTTCCAATGGCCACGTTCATCGACCGGCGGCTGGATGGCAAGAACAAGAGTTCGGTCAACCGCCAACGCTTCATCCGGCGCTTCAAGAACCAGATCAAGAAGGCCGTGACCGAGTCCATGAACGGCCGCAGCATTACCGACATCGACAACGGCGACAAGATCAACATTCCGGCCCGCGACCTATCCGAGCCGGTGTTCGGCCACGGGCCGGGCGGGCGGCGCGAGGCGATCCATCCGGGTAACAAGGAATTCGTTTCCGGCGACCGGGTGGCGCGACCACCGGGTGGCGCGGGCGGCGGCGGCGGCGGCGGCGGTCAAGCCAGCAATAGCGGCGAGGGCGAGGACGATTTCGTCTTCGAGTTATCGCGGGAAGAGTTTTTGGAGCTGTTCTTCGAGGATCTGGAACTGCCCAACCTGGTACGCACCCAGTTGGCCAAGGCCACCGAGTTCAAGTCGGTGCGAGCGGGTTTCAGCACCGCCGGCAACCCGGCCAACATCGACGTGGTGCGCTCGCTCAAGGGCGCGCTGGCACGGCGGATGGCGCTGGCCGCGCCCTACACCCGCCGCTTGCGCGAGGCCGAGGCGGAACTGGAGCGGGCGCTAGCCGAAACGCCGGTGGATGAAGCGCGCGCCAGGGCGCTGGTCGAGGAGATCGGGCGTTTGCGGGCGCGGGCGCGGGCGGTGCCGTTCATCGACACCTTCGACCTGCGCTACAGCAACCGGATCAAGCAGCCACAACCGACCACCCAGGCGGTGATGTTCTGCATCATGGACGTGTCCGGTTCCATGGACCGGGCGCGCAAGGACCTGGCCAAGCGCTTCTTCACTCTGCTGTATCTGTTTCTGAAGCGCAATTACGAGAAGATCGAGGTGGTGTTCATCCGCCACCACACGGTGGCCAAGGAAGTGGACGAACAGGAGTTTTTCTACTCGCGGGAAACTGGCGGCACGGTGGTGTCCAGCGCCCTGCAACTGACCGCCGACATCATGCGCGAGCGCTACCCGGTTTCCAGTTGGAACCTGTATGTTGCTCAAGCCTCGGACGGCGACAACTGGCACCACGATTCGCCGACCTGCAAGGATCTTCTGTTGCAGCGGATCATGCCGTATGTCCGCTATTACGCCTACATCGAAATCACCCCGGACCGTCATCAAAGTTTGTGGGAAGCGTATGAGGAGGTGAAGGCCGCGCATCCGCACTTCGCCATGCGGCAGATCGACGGGTTGGCCGACATTTATCCGGTGTTCCGGGACTTGTTTAAGAGGCGCGTGTCATGAGTTCGTCGCGGCTGATCGCCGAATCGTCCGAATGGACCTTTCCGATGCTGGAGCGTTACAACGAAGTCATCGGCCAAATCGCCGCCAACGACTTCGGGCTGGACACCTATCCCAACCAGATTGAGATTATCACCGCCGAACAGATGATGGACGCCTATTCCTCGGTGGGGATGCCGCTCGGC